>NZ_JYNH01000040.1 GCF_000960765.1 Desulfosporosinus sp. I2
TTCCTCAATACTTAACGTTTCTGCCCGCCGCCCTTCCGAGATCCCGACGCCTTGCATACGTTCAATAACATCTTCTTTTTTTAGCCCCAGACCACCCGTCAGAGAATTACTCAAAGTTTTCCTCCGCTGACTAAAGGCCGCTTTGACTACTCGAAAAAAATCATTCTTATTCACGTTAAATCCTGGGTAGGGACGCAGGTCCAGCCTAAGCACGGACGAGGTTACCTTAGGTGATGGCCGAAATGCACTCGGTAAGACATCGGTCACTTTGGTTACCTTAGCAGAAATCTGTACCGCAATAGACAAAATACCATAGGTTTTACTTCCCGGTGGTGCTGCAATTCGATCAGCTACTTCTTTCTGAATCATAATCGTCATTCCGCTTAATCGATCAGCTTGCTCAAGAAAATGCATGATGAGTGGACTCGTAATATAATAGGGCAGATTCCCTACTAAATATCCTAATTGATCTCCCCATAAGTCCTTCAGATTTAGCTTTAAAGCATCTTGATGAACAATCTCTATGGGAAGCCCTTTTAACTCCCTGTTTAAAATTTCAATTTTTTGATTATCTAACTCAACTGCCCACATCTTTGGTACTTTTGGAGCTAAGACCCGTGTTAATACCCCGAGACCAGGCCCGATCTCTACAAGCGGAACATCCGGCTGTAAAGTAGTGGCAGAGACAATACGTTCAATCACATCATCACTCATTAAAAAAACTTGGCCCATCGATTTATGGGCACGTGCTCCACCTTTTAGGAGTCGTTGTGTATAGTTAGCTGCGTTTTCCATGCTGAACCTCCTCTACGGCTTGTAGGAAAACTTCACGTGAAATTCCAAAACGGTTTAGACGATGAAGAAATTGTTTCGCATTAGTATCCCCGATCCCCAGCTTGCGCCCTATCGCAACCCTATATTCGCTTGCATTTTCTGTACCCGCGAGACCCGTTACAAACAAATCCTCTATCGTAAATTTCTCACTGTCAGTGGGAATCTCTTGCTCTTGTTGAATATGGGCAAAAGCGCGTCGGATTTCTTGTAATGCAGCATTTTCAACGCCAATATCCCCATCTTTTGTCGCAATTTTCCTTGTTAAGTAAGTATGTTTAGCCTTCGGGACATAAGCCCTAATACGATTGCGAATCTGCTCTCCCACTGTATCTGGATCTGTAAAAACAATTACACCCTGACGATCTGCCATTTCCGCAATATAATCTAGCTTCTTCTTCGTTAGCCCGTATCCATCGGTCCAGAGGACATCAACTTTCCCTAGGGCTTGACGAACTGCATGAGCATCATTTTTTCCTTCGACCACAATTAATTCTTTGATCATCCTTCGATTCCTCCGCTTTCAACTCCTATCTTAACCGAGAATGTCCCAATACTCAAATCGTCGGATAAAAACTTGGCTATAAGGACACTTGGCCATCCTTGACTAGCGGTCGCCTTTGTACCTGAAACTTATGTTTTCTGATCGTAAAGTTAAAGGACGAAAGAATGATTCTTTCGTCCTTTAATAGGTTACTCAATTTTAAGAGCTAAACAGTTTATTTCTTTTCCCTTGTTTCTTTATTGGTCCCGTACGTTCTTATAAGCTGATCCCAAATCGCAGGATCCTCCATTCCTAAACGCCAAACCGCAACTCCATGTAATTTGTATTTGAGCGCATTATCCATTTTGGCTCTTAAGCTAGCAATATTCTCAAAATAGACTTCATGGCGTATCCCATTTGCAGTATAGACAAATTGGGGTACCTTTGCATTGGGATCAGTAACAATTTCGACGCCATGCTTCTTAGCCCGTTCCAACGTTTGGGCATATGATAAATAATCTGGCATGGTCGGTTTGTTTGTTCCCCAATCGAAGGAATAAACTGGGAGACCCATTACAATCTTTTCTTTAGGAATTTTCCCTACTGCAAATTTGATCACTCGATCCACCCATCCTTCTGAGGCTACAGGCCCTTGGGTGGTTCCCAGTCCGTGTTCATCATAGGTCATTAGAATAATTTGGTCTGCTGCTTTACCAATCGCGGCATAATCATAAGCTCCTGACCATAGATCTGAAGGATAATCCACAAACTTTGCCGGAATTGAAATGTTCAAGACTTTGTCTTTAGCCTTTAAGGCCTTAGCAAGTTCACTAACAAACGCGGAGAAATTGTTGCGGTCTCCAGGTGGTGCTTTTTCGATGTCCACTGAAATACCATCCCAACCATCTTTTGTCGTCAGGTTGACAAGGTTTGTCACCAAATTTGCTCTAATCCCAGAATTAGATAGAACCTTGTGAGCCAAATTCGCATCAAAGCCGACTGTACCTGTTAAATTCATATTATGCACCAAGGCATAGGCTTTGGATCCATTTTTTTGAGCTGCCTCTTTGATACTTAAATCAACTTTGCCGCTCGGCTTAACCTTGCCTGTTGCATCAAATGCGTACCAGAAAAAGGCTACTTCATCCAATAGCTTAGCATTTTTAAGCATTGTTTCTTTTGAACCAGGTACTGGACCTTCTGGGTCAGTATAAAATCCCATAACTACTCGTTTTTCAGGTCCTAATACAGATTCCCGCGTTGCTCCTGCCTCTGCCTCAGGAAGCTTTGTATTTTGTGTTGTTTGCTGCGGGTTTTGGTTTTGGGGAGGATTAGGAGGTGGTACATTCGTACATCCTGTCAAGGTAAGGCCCAAAATTAAGGCACTACTCATAAATGTCAGAAACCGTTTCATGCTGCGCTTCAACTCCTTAATCTAGATTCGGTGACTGACTTTATTTTCCCCGCTTCAAATAAGGTTATGTATCTAAATGATTTTCGTAATATATATCCTTTAGAAGTGAATTATGGAAGCTCAAAATAATTAGCAATTCCTTTTGAAATGGCACGCGCTAACTGCTCTTGATACCAAGTTTGTTGCAATTTTTTTTGTTCCTTCACACTTGACAAATATCCAACTTCCACGATAACCGCTGGCATACTCGTGTTTTTAATGACGTAAAAATCACCGGGTTTTGCAATTCTACGATTCATCCCTGATATTTTAATCAATTCTTGTTGTATTAATTCAGCTAACCTTTTTCCAGATTCAGATTTGTAATGATAAAACGTTTCCGCTCCTGAATTACGACCCGCTGTCGTAGCATTAACATGCAAACTGACAAATATATCAGCTTTCTCCTTACTTGCCATATCAATGCGGTAATTCAGGTCAATTTGCTTTTTAGTCGTTTTGCCCTTGACTCCATCAGGAACAAAATCCATATCCTCTTCCCGCGTAAGAAAAACCTTAACCCCACTTGGACGAATCATTTCTTTAACCATATTGGCAACTTGAAGATTAATTGCTTTTTCGTAAACACCCTTAGACGAAATGGCCCCTGGATCATACCCCCCATGTCCAGGATCAAGGATCACTACAAAATCCTTCCCTAGCGGACTAACAACAGCGGTAGAACCCTGCCAAAATACAGAGAAGATTAACATCCCCATTACACCTAGGACAAGAACTATAGCTGCCTTTTTACCCAGCATTTGTTGAGACCCTCGTACCATCATCCAGCACTCCTCTGCTTTATGGTTCTAATAAAGAGTATGTGCCGAGAAATGAGGTTAGACTTTTTCGTATTTCAGGGAACCTAGCCCCAAGCGCTGGCCATGACTCGAACAAGGATGTTCGAGGGTTAGAGCGATCATGGATGGCAAGGCGCCGTGATGGCCGAGTGACCCTGTAGCCATGACTTGAACAGGACGTTCGAGATTAGAACGCCGCCATGGACGGCTAGGCGCCGTGACGGCGAGAAGGGACCGTATAAAAAAGGTGACTTCACTTCCGTGAAGCCACCTTTTTTAAAAACAATCTATTGGACATAGACCAAAACATTACGTACACCCCACGATAATGCTTCCTGATCCGAGTTCATGTAAAGGTCAATACGATTACCCCGGATAGCCCCTCCAGTATCTAGAGCATGTGCAGAGCCATACCCTTCAACATATACCTTTTGACCCAAAGGGATAACCTTGGGATCGACAGCAACAATCCCTGAGCTGACCGCTACCCCAGTTGCGGTGGTCCCCCCAGGTGAACAGTAGGCGGAAGCTTTCATAACGTAGGCTCGCTTAAAATAGATCGTGCTCCCCCCCCGCGAAATAGACGTTTGCGCACCGCGAGAAACCACTTGATTGATAGGGGCCCTGACCACTCTTTGACCAAGTATCTCTCGATCAACCTCTTTGCCATCCTCTAGGGTAAGTCGAACGGTCTGTTCTTGAGCTCCATTGGAACCACGACTAACCAGTTTGTCTGGTAATCCAACTGGAAAATCCGCTGCCTGTGCAACTGTTTGATAGGGAATCTCACTCTTGACAGTTTCAATTCTCTCAGTAACTCTCACCACATTCAACTGGTCATTTGGTTCTAACATGTGCTCTAATGCTAATGATATCTTATCTTTAGCGCCTAGGGTGATGCCTAGCTTCTCAAGTGCCTCTGCTACAGACCGTGGTGCAATATAGGTTTCCGATTTCTTGCCATCCGCATTTACGATAATAGGGATTGCCTTACGCACTTTAATTTCCATCTGGCTTGTAACCTCTTCAAAACGCGAAACATTCACTTCGTCAACCTCTTTAACCTCAATACCATATCTCCCAGCTAATTCGGTGATAGCGTCTCCTACGGTCTTAGCGGCTGTTCGTGTCGAGAACGTTTGGTCATTGACCGAGAACTGGACTGGTAAACTTTTGGTGACTTCTACGGCTAATCCTTTGGTAACCATTGTTTCACGTGAAGGAATTACGATATCTTCAGGATAAAACTTTATTTTCGAATGGGAAAGCGCCTGGCCAACGGTCCCGAAGATTGTAGTAATATAAACAGGTTCTCCGTTAATAGTGACATTAATAGTTTTCATATTGTAAAAAAGAGCTCCAGTGGCAATCAAGAAAATTACCAATCCGGCAACGACCATTTGGGCAATACGAGACGTACGAACTAAGACAAAAGTCTGAGTTCGAGTAAACTGAAACATTGAATCCCTCCAAAAAGCTAATAACAACTTCATTTTAATGGATAAGTAGTCAGTTGTCAAAATAAATTTCCATTATATGGGGTTTAGGATATGGATGCGCACAGGTTTTCGACCCCAATCTATACACTGACGCAGAGTACCAAAGAACACATCAATTCGATTTCCAAGTATAGCTCCTCCTGTATCTGCTGCAATAGCGTACCCATACCCTTCAACATAGACCTTACTCCCCATCGCAATGATTTTTGGATCAACTGCAATCAGGCCTTCCCTCGGTGGGACTCCCGTGGCAGTGTTACTTCCAGTATACGTATAAGCAGTAGCCTCAACGTTGAATGTTTTACTTATCTTAAAATTGGTTAAATCAATCGGTTGACTTTCAATATTCCCTGGCTTAGGAGTTTGGACAATTATTTTTTTGGGGGGAATTGGTTTTGAGTTTTGAATTATTATTTCCTTCTTTGGACTTTTAAGTTCGTAGCTAGATTTGACTTGCTGATCAACGGGTTGTCCATCAACTTCGAAGGTTTTAATGACCTGACGCAAAACCCCCACTTCTCCTTTTTCTTGAGTTTGACTCATACCAGGGAGAAGTGTTTCCGACTCAACATATTGGGTTTCAAAGGGAATCCCTTTCTCCAAGACTGTAATATTAGTAGTTGTTGTTGTCGTTTTATGCTCGGCCCCTTCGTTTGGAATACCTTGGTCCGAAGAATCCTTGCTACTTGCTTTTTGTTTAACTCCTTCTTGATCGGTGAATTCCTGATTATTTAGACCAAGATTACTGATTCCGCGACTGACCAGTTTCTCACCTAGTGGTCTTCTGTTAGCTAGACCCCAATTTACGCCCTGCCCATGAATGTTTAAACTAGCCACGCTTGTACCCTGCAGGGAATGCATTTGCATTATTTGAGGAATATCTGGGACCTTAAAGGTTGAGTAACGCGTACCCGCTGCAAACACAGCTAAGCCGCCTAAGTACGAACTCCATTGCTTGGTTCTTCGCCAATAATCGGAATAAGTAGTTATCGGTAGCGAATACATTTTATCCCTCCTTAATAAACTCTATGAAGTAAACAAAAAAAAGGAACTGTGTCACAGTTCTTTTAGTTAGACTTAAAAATGGTTTTTGAATTACGCATGGTTTGCTCAGCAATATCTTCAAAAGAAACGTTTCTAATTTCGGCTATTTTATGCACAATTTCCACCACATATGTCGGTTCATTGCGCTTTCCACGTCGAGGTTCAGGTGTCAAATAAGGAGAATCGGTCTCGACTAGGATTCGGTCTAACGGAGCCTGTTTTGCCACCTCAACCGTTTGGCGAGCGTTTTTATAGGTTACTGGTCCGGCAAACGACAAATAGAACCCCATGTTCAAGAGAACCTTTGCCATTTCCCAAGATCCCGAATAGCAATGAAATATTCCGCCGTATTGAGGGGGGTAGTTTTAATTATCTCTAGAACATCCTGATGTGCATCACGATTGTGAATGACAATAGGCAAGCCCACCTCATTAGCCAATTTAATTTGTTGGATAAACACCTCTTTTTGAATCAGCCGTGGGGACAGATCGCGATAATAGTCCAACCCGATCTCGCCCCAAGCCAACACCTTGGACTTTTTTACTAACTCTAAAAGCCTTTCCCAAGTGTCATCGTTAGCCTCTTCAGCATTGTGAGGGTGTACTCCAATTGCAGCGTAAATAAAATCATAGTCTTGTGCCAATTTAACAGACCGCTCAGATGAAGGCAGATCATAGCCTACATTCGTCATCCGAGAAATACCAGATGATTTCATACGCTCTACTACTTCAAGAAAATCTTCCTTATAGACGAGATCGTCTAAGTGTGCGTGAGTATCCCAAATCATTTAACCCTCGCTCCTCCGGGAAGATCCTTCTTCACGGTAAGAACCTCCAAAATTTCCCCATGCGAAGCAGCTAATATCATACCTTGAGATGTGATTCCCCTTAACTTGGTGGGTTTTAAATTAGCCACTAAGACAACATATTGGTTAATAAGATCTTCGGGTACATAGTGTTTGGCGATACCGGAAACCACTGTGCGTACCTCTCCAGCCACTTCGATTTCCAACTTTAAAAGTTTATCCGTCTTCTCCACTTTTTCCGCACTTAAAACCTTTCCAACCCGTAAATCAAGCTTGGCAAATTCATCGATACTAATTTCATCTTTTATCGGCTCAAATTCTGGGGTCTGAATAGGTTCTATCGTTTCCTTTGGAGCATGCTCTTGGTCCACTGTTTCTATCTCCCCTACTGTCGCATATTGCGAAATATCAATTCTCGGAAAAAGTGGTTCTCCCTTTTGGACATGCGTGCCATGCTTCAGGATACCCCATTGATCTGCTTCATTCCAATGGATGAGACCCTCGTCATACCCTAGAAGCCTACAAACCTTGGATGGTAGGCCCGGCATAAACGGGGCCGTCAAGACTGCCAGGATTCGTATCGATTCCACAAAAGTATAAAGCACCGTATCTAAGCGCCCCTGCTGATCCTGTTGTTTGGCGAGCGCCCAGGGGGCTGTCTCATCAACATACTTGTTGCACCGTGCTACAAACCGCCAAATGTGTTCAAGCGCACTAGCTGGATCACATCGATTGAGGCTCTCTTCAACAGATTTTTTTACCTCTTGACTCAATGCTTTTAATTCCCGCTCCAAGTCTCCATCTTGTCCTGGCTTTGGTATAATCCCCTCCCTGAACTTAACAACCATTGCCAAACTCCGAGATATGAAATTACCAAAATCATTGGCCAAATCGCTGTTTAGACGTTCTACCACGTTATCCTCGGAATACGTACCATCTGTTCCTACTTGCATTTCTCGCAATAAAAAATAACGGATAGCATCTGAACCATATCTCTGAATCAGTTCAAAAGAATCTTGGACATTCCCGCGAGATTTAGATATTTTCCCACCATCTTTGGTTAAATACCAACCATGGCCATAAATTACTTTTGGTAAGGGGATGTCTAAAGCCATAAGAATAATCGGCCAAATCACAGCGTGAAAACGCACTATATCTTTCCCCATAATGTGGACATCTGCAGGCCAGAACTTTTGATAATTCTCTCCATCAGGATAGCCAAGCGCAGAAATATAATTGATTAGAGCATCCAGCCAAACATATACAACGTGTTTTGGATCAAAAGGAACTTTAATACCCCATTGAAAGGTGGTACGCGAAACACAAAGATCTTCTAAACCACCTTCAATAAACCGTAACATCTCATTGCGACGGGAAACCGGTTGAATAAATTCTGGATGATCTTCAATATATTGATGCAAGGCCTCCTGATACTTTGAAAGACGAAAAAAGTAGCTTTCTTCCTTTAGTAATTCCACGTCTCGACCGCAATCTGCATTAGGACATTTTTGATCAATTAGTTTGTTTTCCATCCAAAACGTTTCACAAGGAGTACAATACCACCCAGAATACTCCGACTTGTAGATGTCCCCTTTTTCAAATAGTTTGGTAAAAATCTTTTGCACAACTATTTGATGACGTTGCTCAGTCGTTCGAATAAAGTCATCATTCGAAATATCCAAGGCACTCCATAATTCTTTAAAACGTTCTACGACACCATCGACATAAACCTTAGGGTCCATCTGATGTGCTTCAGCAGTACGAACTATTTTCTGAGCATTTTCGTCCGTACCCGTTAAAAAATAAACTTGATCCCCAATCAATCTATGATAACGGGCCAGTGCATCCGCAGCGACCGTGGTATAAGCGGTACCAATATGAGGACTCGAATTAGGATAAAAAATAGGAGTTGTTATATAATATTTCACCGTTACCTCTCCTTATCATTTTTATTTATAGAACAGTTCATATTTGTCAAGTATATCCACTATTAAGATTTTGTATGAGCAAACTAAGGTTATATAGCTGGAAAATTATTATCAGGAAATCTTTCAAAAAAAGTGGTTGACTTTATATGGAACGATTGGTATCATAAGTCTGTAGTTTTCTGTCGAATGTTGTTGTAAGGGGAGTGAGGGAATAATGATGAAATCAACGGGAATCGTAAGAAAAGTAGATGAACTGGGTCGTATTGTTTTACCCATAGAGCTTAGACGCACTTTAGGTATTGACGAGAAGGACGCTCTGGAAATCTATGTAGACCAAGAAAAAATCATTCTTAAAAAGTATGAGCCTGCTTGTGTATTTTGTGGTAATGCCAGTAACAACCAAATGTTCCTCGGCAAGAATGTCTGCCGCGAATGTGCAGTCGCAATGAGCGAAAATTTAGCTAGTACTGTCGAATCAAATTCAAAGGCTGTTTAGTGGTTGTATCAATACTTAGCTAGCATCCAACTAGAAATGTGCATAATTAAATTCAATGGGAAGGCCTACAGAGGCCTTCTTTTTTATACTAGTCACGGCATCTTGCCATCCTTATCGATGCTCTAATCTCGTACATCCTTGTTCGAGTCTTGGCTACGGGGACACTTGGCCGTCACGGCGCCTAGCCATCCATGGCGTCGCTCTAACCTCGAACATCCTTGTTCGAGTCATGGCCTGCGGTCCCTTCTCGCCGTCCATGGCTACAGGGACACTTGGCCGTCCATGGCCTGCGGTCCCTTCTCGCCGTCCATGGCTACAGGGACACTTGGCCGTCCATGGCCTGCGGTCCCCTCTCGCCATCCTTGGCTACGGGGACACTTGGCCATCCTTGGCCTGCGCGTCGAGGAGAGCTTGATAGATTTGTTGTTTTTTTACTCCATGGCGTTTGGCTACGTCTTTCATAGCATCCATTTTACTTAACCCTTGGTCAATCCTCTCCTGGACCTCTGAGCACCATTCTTTTGGGCTTCCTAATAGTTTTACCGGAACATACGGGGCTAAGATGATGCAACACTCTCCACGTGGAGTAGTTTGTCCAAACTCTTTTATGAGCTCTAAAACGGTTCCTCTGTGCACTTGCTGATGTAACTTGGTTAGTTCTCGTACTACCGCTGCCTCACGTTCCCCAAAATATTCTGCCATCCCTTGTAGCGTCGCCACCAAGCGATGAGGAGCTTCATAAAATATCTGGGTTTGGGGAAGATTTGCCAGTGGTTCCAGACTGCGTTTCCTGGCCCCTGTTGTAATAGGTAGAAATCCGTGAAATGAAAAATGTTCGGCAGGCATTCCAGATAAGACCAAGGCTGTAAGGGCGGCATTGGGGCCAGGCAAAACGTCAACTGGAATAGCCTCATCAAAACAAAGCCGAATGACTTCATTTCCAGGGTCAGAAATTCCTGGTAAGCCTGCATCAGATATAAGTGCAATGGTTAAACCGCTTTTAAGTTTCTCTACTAATTCTAGAGATTTCTTCTTTTCATTGTGTTCGTGATAACTAATCATGTGGGTAGTAATCTGATAATGCTGTAAAAGCTTTCGTGAATGACGAGTATCCTCAGCAGCAATCAAATCCACTTCCCGCAACGTATCCAAAACCCTTAAGGTGATATCTCCCAAATTTCCAATGGGTGTTGCGCATACATATAATGTACCCTTAGCCAACAATTCCTTCGACTCCTCGTTTTCCAAGTATCCCAATTCCTCGTTAATCTTTCCTTAAAAAGCCCATACAAAATAGGCAATCCCCTTCTAACAATTGCCCAAAATGGAGATGGCAAACGTGGAAACCTTCTTGGTACAGGCGGACAAGATTATCATGGGCCACTCCTTGGATGTGTTCAGCATTGGCAATAACTCGTTCAGTTTCTTTTTCCGGAAGAGTCCATTCCCGCTTCAACTTAATATTTTCGTCCTCTATCGCTTGAACATAAGGTTTTAAACGATTAACTTCTTCAAGAAGAGAACGCAATTTCTCTTCGACTTCTGTCAAGGCCTGGGTCAATTGACTCATACTTTCTCACTCTTTCCTTTTGGCCTTTCCCCTTTCCTATTGCGTTGCTGTCTCCCGTCAGGTTTGGAAGAGAAAGCGGTGTCCGCGCGAGGATTCTGTTCATCATCGATGACTTCCATGCTTTTGTCTACCTCTTGGGCATTATGTCGTGAACAATGCTCTTTATCATCAGATCTATAACAGCCATTTTCATACTTAAGACAGCACATAAGACGACCACAAATCCCAGAGATTTTAGTTGGATTAAGAGAGAGCTTTTGGTCTTTCGCCATCCGTATCGAGACTGGTTCAAAATCTCCCAAAAAGGAGGTACAGCAAAGAATCCGGCCACAAGACCCAACTCCCCCAAGCATTTTGGCTTCATCGCGTACCCCGATTTGACGGAGCTCAATGCGTGTCCTGAAAATTGCTGCTAAGTCCTTCACCAATTCCCTGAAATCAACCCGTCCCTCTGCCGTAAAGGAAAAAATGATCTTATTCCCATCAAACGTGTATTCAACATCCACCAATTTCATTGGCAAATGATGTTCAGAAATCTTCTTTAAGCAGATTTGAAAGGCTTCTCTTTCTTTTGCTTTGTTTTGTTCAACAAAATGTTCATCCGCAGCCGTTGCCTTACGCATAACTTGTTTCAACGGTAAAACTACCTCCTGATCGGGAACCTGACGAGAGGGGATTACCAATTCCCCAAATTCAATACCCCTTGCTGTCTCAACGATCACATTATCAAATGCAGCCAGTTCAAGGTCTCCCGGGGAGAAATAATAAATTTTCCCGGCGTGTTTAAATCGAACGCCCACAATCTCAATCACAGAAATCCCCCCCTTGTTGAAATAATTCTAAAGCTAACACTTCAATTACTAACCTCGGATTTACTTGTTGTCTTAGTACATCAACTGCATTCCCAATCGCCAAAAGCTCATAAGGTCGGGTCGTGCCCTTTTTAATTCCTTCTTGGGCTTGTACAGCCATGACCTGCAGATAAAGGTTCGCTTGATTCTTATCGATCGGGAAAAGAGCAAAGAGTTTTAGAAAATTTCGTTCTTGGATAGCGGTCCTAAACTTCCCTAGCCATTCTTGCAGGGTCTGCACTCCGTGTTTTAAAATATCAGTTGCCAGATTCTGATTTTCTCCACTGAGCTGAAAGGCTTGAATTGCCTCATGACGCTTATCTTCTTCCACTCCCTCTAACCAAGCCTGTTCAGAAAGATTGGGAAAATAAACGAGCTGTGCTCGACTGTGGATTGTAGGCAAAACCCCTTCAGCGTTATCAGCACTTAATATAATAACGGTTCGCTCCGGTGGTTCCTCGATAACCTTCAACAGAGAATTGGCCGCCGGAATCGTCAAAGCCTCGGCATGTTCAATAATAGATACTTTATAAATCCCCTCGTAATGCTTAAGATATACTTTTTCTTGCCACTTAAGGACCTGCTCAATCCCGATGGTTGTCTTTAGCGGTTTTAGCCATAAAATATCTGGATGATTTCCATTCAAAATTTTACGACAAGAGGAACATACTTGACACGGCCCCTCAGGAATTGGCTGACTGCAGTTCAATATTTGCGCTAAGCGGAGAGCCACCTCCCGTTGATAGAGCAAACTTTCTCCATGAAACAATAAGAGATGCGCTAAGCGCCTTTCACGGGCTGCCTTCTCTAAATGTTCTAGTTGTCGTTTCATAGCGTGGTATCAACACCCTTGCCCGGGACAATTGGGATCACCCTCTTCATCCTTTAATCCTCCTCGACAATCCAGATAGTTTGATTTTTAAAACCGTCCCACCCTTGCCAACGTCCCTCTCCCGCAGTCATTAACCGTTCCAAAACTTCTTGGGTCATTTGTTCGCCCATAACGACCACTGGTATTCCTGGTGGATAAGGTGAGATCGTTTCCCCTACAATATGACCCAAGCTCTCTCTAAGGGGGACTTGACATTTACGGGCGAAAAAAGCCTCCCGTGGGGAAAGAATCGGACGAGGTAAAGGAAGAACTTTAGGTTCCAAGCTTGTTTCTCGTTTTAAGCTGTTTTGAGCAATTGAAGGAGCGAAATGGATAAAACTTTCTAACCCCTTCGTAAGCCTTCGGATATCCTCAGGTGTATTTCCAATCCCTAACATAAATAGGATGTTTTCAGAATCCCATAACTCCGGTTCAATTCCAAAGTTCTCTCTGAGGTATTCCACACAGCGCGGGGCTGGAATACCTAGTGGCAAAGTATTAATAAGGATTTTTGACCAATCCAAAGAATGAATGCCATAAGTCCCGACATCTTCTTCAGAGAGAACGCGAAAACTCATGCTTACCTTCCTATGAAGTTCATCGACTGCTTCTCGTAGGCACTCCCACCGCCGAATATCTAAAGCGAATTCTCCAGCCCGCTCTAGCGAGGCAAGCAATAAATAACTCGGGCTTGAGGATTGTAGCAACTCTAAACTTTGCCTTAAGCGAGTACGGGAGATCCTCCCCCCTTGAACATGTAGCATGGCGGACTGAGTCAAGGCGCTTAAGGTCTTATGAGAACTATGTAAGACAAGGTCTGCTCCAACCTTTAATGCACTCGCTGGAAATAACGAGCCAAGGTAATGCGAGCCATGCGCTTGATCTACTAGCATAGGTGTCTCCGATCCCAAACGCGTTCTTTCATCTAGCAACTGACTTAAATCAAAGCCTGTTCCGTAATAACTGGGATAGGTGACATGACAGGCAGATAACCCTTGCCATGAAATCTGTTGCTTCTTCACCTCAAGCCCTAAAGGAAGATTAAAATCCGGATGAACGATCGGTAACAAATAGTCAGGTTTTAAACCACTTAACACTAGTCCGGACATAACGGAACGATGAGAGCTTCTTTCCACGGCGACTTTTTTTTCTGCAGTGTCTTCCAAGGCTAAAAACATCGCTTGATTTCCAACTGTTCCCCCATTAATTAGAAAAAAGGTTTCCTCAGCTCCGAAAATCTCTGCTGTCCGCCTTTGAGCCTTTGCAATAATCCCGCTTGGTGAATGAAGCATGTCAAGACCTGGAAGTTCAGTTAGGTCAAACCCTTGAAAATCTAGGCCATTAAAAAACTCCTGTCGACCTTTATGGCCAGGAGTATGGAAAGAGCAAAATCCTTGTTGATGGTAATGGCTCAATCTCTCTCCAAGATCACCCACCGAATGAAGACCCTCCATTCACCAGACTTTTTTTCTTAGAATATAACTAACACATGGTATTCCCTATAGTTTAACATGAAATAGGTATTTTTTCATCCTCAATGGATAATCTGTTTGCAGGGGCGATTCATACATTGCCCCTACAGATAAAAAATCCCTTTTATTAAAAATAAAAACTCTTGATATTCTGGTGAGTCTTGCTCTGCCGTAAATAGTTCCTGCTGGCAATCCGAACAAAAGAACATTCCCTGAACTCGAAAACCATCATATAGGCCCTCTTTTGGCACCTGAGCACAGCGATAACAAACTGGGAGAATCTTACCCCCGTTGACAATAACGGTCTGGTCTTTCCCAGCTTCTTGAATTTCTGACGTATTTTTAGTATAGCTCTCAAACGTTTTAATCATTATTATACCCCCTAAGTTACTCCTATCCCTATTCTTGCCCCTCTCCTGTTGAATTAACCGCACTGCTACTTGACATTCCAGAATGATGAACCGTGACTTGTACCTCTAGAGAAATCGGGAAATTCTTGATTTCCTCCTCCCAATGATCCTTTATCGTCTTCCAATACGCTGGATTTCTTTGTTCAATGTGCCGTCCAATCCCCAGAAAATCGAGGCCTAACTCTCGTTGCTTTTTAATCGAACTCTCACATTCTTTCTCAATAACCTTGGCAAAGCTCTTTTCTGCCCCTTTCACAAGTTCCACCCACTCCGGCTCTGACAGCTGTTCCTTTAGGTCCAGAATTTCATCAACAGCAATACTAGCTTTAATCAGGTATTGTAACTCTATTTTTCCGTTATTATCTTTCACTTTGTACTTTGTGGTGGATTTTAGTACTTGCCCTGCAAACTTAACCCCATTTTCCTTGAGGTCTACCGTGTTAATAAAACGATGTATAACGTTGTTCTCCAACCACATATACCCTTTGGTTTCCTCGTCTGTCAGGAAATCCACCAAGCGATCTCCACGTAAAACTCCCGCACCTTGTATCTGGATCTCTCCAGCTTCATCCTTTCCCTCTGGTTTGTATTCAATGCCCTCCCCTGGTTTTACACTCTCGAGCATCGGGAGAATTGGTGCCGTAATTTTTGTACTCAGGATTGTAAGGTAATGCCCTAACCTGACCGTCGGGAAGCTCGATATTTCATCCCCACTTTCAATGATATTTTTAATAGCCATAGCTGGTAATAGCCCAGAGCGCAATTTTAAATTTAAGATGTCCTGAGCCTTCCCTTTAGCTAAAACTAGGTACATTGACCGACGAAATTCAGAAAAACGTTGTGCGAAATCCAACATATCATTAAAACCGCCAGCTTTTGCTACGTCCTCGCCAATAATTATCACCTTCAGTGAACCCATAAAAGGGCTTCGATAGGTGACTTTAGAAATCTTTTCAATAGCTTCCCTGCCACTTGAAGCCTCTATGCTAAATGTCCGGTCCTCAACCTCTGCCCCGCCTGAACCTCCCTTTTTAGGCTTTGAAAATTGATGTGTAATTAGAAAAGTGCCCGGTTTTTCCCCGAGATCAATCCCTGCGCCCAATAAAGGGGCTAATTCCTCCACCTCTCGCTTTCCCCAGCATCCAGTTAAAAGCAAAATGCAGGCAATTGAGATCAATACCATTCCTATTTTGCGTTTGCGATTATTGCGTTTCATTAAACACCAGTTCCCTTCTTCCAGCGCGAGACCCCCCAAAGGGTAAGGATCCAAATGGATGTAAAAGGCAAAATGAGATAATTGTCAATGTTACCAATTTCCATAATTAAAGAAGGACCTCTTGTAAACTTAAAAGCGATCCCCAGAAATACGACTCCCACTGCGAGGTTCCACTTTGGCCCCTTCAAGCCAAAGACGGTTTCTAAGCCCCAAGTCACTGTAAAAAAGAAGGCACTGATCTTTATTACCAAAGCCCCAAACCAAACCCCCACAAATAGGGATTCAACTCCAGCAACTGTTCGGCTTACTTCCACCAACTTCCCTAATACAAGTAAACCATAGACCAAACGGATAGTTTCTGCTGGTCCAAAAACTAGTATTTGCATTAAGACCACCAACATGTCCAGAATTCCAACCAAAAAAATTGCTCTCCAAACCCCTTTCTTTAATTGACCAAGCTCTAGTTTATCGGTAGGTAGAAAAGAAAGGAGCCCTACTAAAAAGAGAATATATTCCATAACAAAGGGTAGTACTTTGATTCCCCCCAAATGAGCGGTTTTATTCCCTCACTCAAAATAGGCATAAGTTCTCCTTGTTCCATCCGCTGTATGGAGAGTCCTAGATTTAGGATCAATACGATTACAATGAGAGGAAAGAGTACTTCGGAAAAACGCGCAAACACTTCGATCCCAGACCATACCAAGTAGAAAACGAGTAAAATTCCTCCGAGGTAGAACATCCCGATGGGGGTTAGTGGCATAATCGTAGTCTGATAGATATCTCCAACTTGGCCCAGCAACAGCCCGCCAAAGTAACCCGTGATTGAAATATAAAGAACCCCGATCATCTTTCCGATCCATTTTCCAAACAGTGTTTCCGAGACCTGTAATAAATTTTTGCGTGGATACTGTTCTAGAAGCGAAACTACCATTAAACCGTAAGGAATTCCCACGGCTAAGCCTGGTAGGACGCTCATCCAGCCATCCCGTCCACCGACTTCGGTAACCATCGATGCTACAGGGAGAAACGTTGTACCCAGTAGTACGGCTGACCCTAAGGTCATGAATTGATGTGGCGAGATTCTTTCCATTATTTTGTTTTTCCTTTCCCTCCCGAACGGGGTTCCTCGACGTCGATCAGTTGAGGACGACGCTTCAACGCCCACCATGGTGCCCGAACGAACGTATCTTGCAACAAGGCCCGAATACGCAGCGGAGCTATTGGACTAGTATATGGCACTCCAAACGAACGAAGACCTAGCAGGTGAATTAAGATCACATAAAGACCTACGGTGACCCCGAAAAAACCAAGAATACCCGCCAAAATCATCAGCGGGAATCGAATGAGCCGAACAGCAAGACTCAAATCGAAGGTTGGAATTGCATAACTAGCTACAGCCGTCAATCCAATGATGATAACCATCAGTGGGCTGACCAAGCTGGCCTTCACCGCTGCATCTCCGATGACCAGTGCCCCTACAATTCCAATCGTCGATCCAATCGGTTTTGGTAAGCGGAGCCCCGCTTCCTGCAATATTTCTAAAACGACCGTCATCGTTAGGGCCTCTAAAAGAGCTGGAAAGGGCACTCCTTGCCGGCCTGCTGATATGCTCAACAGAAGATCTGTCGGTATTATTTCCTGATGAAACGTCGTCACTGCAATATAGACGCTAGGGGCCACGAAGGCTACAAATGCTCCTACATACCGAACAAAGCGAGAAAGGATTGCAACCATAGCCCGTTGATAGTAGTCTTCATTCACATTTAAAAATTGCGTCAATACTGCTGGCACCACAAGGACAATGGGGGTTCCGTCGACAATAATGCCCACTTTCCCTTCCAGAAGCTTTCCAGCCAGAACATCTGGTCGCTCCGTAAAAGAGATTTGAGGAAAGGGCGAATAAGGATTATCCTCAATCATTTCCTCGATATATCCATTCCCTAGCATGCCATCCATCTTAATTTTGCTCAGCCTCCTGAAAACTTCGGAGACGATATCCGGACTTGCTATTTTCTCAATATAGGTAACGACAAGATCGGTATTCGTCATGTCTCCAAGTTTTAAAGAGATGATTCGCAAGGAGGGATGTTTGATCTTGCGCCGCAAAAGTGAGGTATTAATTCGAAGTGTTTCCGAAAATCCCTCACGTGGACCTTTGACAATTGACTCCGTGATCGGTTCAGTAACGCCGCGATTAGCCCATCCCCTGGCACCGATAACAATAGCCTCCGTCAAGTCGCCGAAGAAAATGACTGAATCACCGGAAAGAATGGCATCTACTGCATCTCCCATTTTGGATATTTTCTTTATCTCTAGACCGGGCAGTAGACTCTGGATTGTTATATCCACAACATTTGATAATTTCACTTGTGCTAGTTCTGGATGTCCAGGCAAATCCACCATTAGAGGTTTGAGAATAAATTGGTCCAGTAGATTTTTATCTACCAGTCCATCCACCGCAACCACCATACAGGGTATACGTTCTTTCCCTTGGAGGGAAAACTCTCGGAACACGACATCGCTACTCTTGGATAAGATCTCCTTTACCTTTTTTCCAGATAAAGGATTTTTCAAATCCTCGTCAAACGAATACGAGGGAGACTTCCGTATCTTTCGCTCTCCCTTCGGGCGAATGGTAAGTTCTTTGATCATTTTCATCCAACTAGGCATTGTTGTCTCCTCCGATCTAGCTTATTTTGTCCGACAACGAGTTGATTATTCGCCAGTCCTTGGTTCACTTCTCTACTCCGCAAAACAGAACCCCCTTCCGCCCCATTTTTCGATAAGAATACGATGATTAAATGGAAGGGCCCTTCGGAACGTAATAATTTCTAAAATGGACCAATCTGTATACTTACAGCTTAGTACAAAAAAAGCGCTCCTTTAACTATAATTAAAGTAAACGCCGTTCGTAGTAAAGTTGTAGTTTACTCAAATACCTTTCAGTCTTCATCCCGATTTCCTGTTTGTTTATACAATCGATCCATGATTACTACTGATAGATACATCCAAAAAATTGATACGGTAAAAACTAACAGGATCCAACCTTCTTTAATCCAAATTTAATTTAGCTTAAACCCAATATAATAAACCGTATAAAGTATGATTATAGCCAAGGCCTTCCATAACAATTCAAGTGCACGGTTCACTGCACATTCGCTTTTTCCACTGGCATATTCACCAACATAAGCTTCCACAATTCGTTTCAGAGTCTCACCCCTTTTATATTATTTGAATAGCCTGGCCGATAAACGGCGCCGTTATAAAGGTGCGCACGGGGAACTACTTTTAAATAGTTCCCCGTGCGCACTTTCAGTATACTCTTTACTCAATTCTTTCGTAATATTGAATACTTCTATCTCGATTTAGAAAAAGATTAAATCCCCATAAACTGTAAGACTGATAAGGCCAAAACACCGGGTAATCCTAAAAATCCAACTAGTAGAATAGTAAAGAAGTTAATTGGGACTTCTAAACCAAAGACACTTAAAAGAAAATTACAAAGCCAAAGTCCTACGATTCCACCTAAAATATGGATCATCGCCTTAAAAACGACTCGAGGTTGTCCCAATGAGGAACGAACAACAACTACTAATAAAATTATGAAAAGTCCTAAAAAAACAAAGGTCATGAAAATCCTCCTTTGCCTAAAACATAGTACAGCCTATGCACATAAGTACAAAGTAGAACCATCTTGTCCTTTCCGATAGAAACTTTCTTGAACCTGCTAGTTCGTAGGGAGGTATTCCTGACGCTAAAAAAGAGAGCAGGCTAACCTGCTCTCTTCCGCGTTAAGATCTATTTTTTTAGTCCCACTTTTGGTCAGCTAAACGTTTGTAGGACTCATAACGTACCTTCGCGTACTTTTCTGCACCGACGAAAAGTTCCTCAGCACTATCTGGGAAGGTGTTCAAAAGGGAAGAATAACGAACTTCGCCCATGATGAACTCGCGGAAGGATTCACTTGGTTCTTTGGAATCAAGGCTAAATGGATTCTTGCCTTGATCGATCAAATCTGGATTGAAGTGATATAGATGCCAGTAACCAGCGTCCACCGCTTTCTTCTGCTCTTGTACACTCTTGGTCATCCCAACCTTAAGTCCATGATTGATACAAGGTGCATAAGCGATAATCAAAGAAGGTCCTTTGTAAGCTTCTGCTTCTTTAATAACCTTGATCGTTTGAGCCATGTTAGAACCTAAAGCAATCTGCGCAACATAAACATATCCATAACTCATCGCGATCATTCCTAGGTCTTTCTTACGGATCTTCTTACCTGCAGCGGCAAATTTAGCGACCGCTGCTCTCGGAGTAGATTTGGAGGATTGTCCTCCAGTATTGGAGTAAACCTCGGTATCCATAACAAAGATGTTTACATCGTCTCCAGATGCTAGGACATGATCCAAGCCTCCGAATCCAATATCATAAGCCCAGCCGTCCCCACCGAGAATCCACTGAGATTTTTTGATCAAATGATCTTTCTTAGTTAGGATTTCTGCGAGGACTTTGTTATCCCCTACATACCCTTTTAGTCCTGCAAGAATCTTTGCTGAAGCGGCTTTAGAAGCGTCAGCATCATCCCAACCAGTAATCCACTCCTGGAATGCTTCTTTCAACTCGGTACTAATCTCCATCTCAAGGGCTTGCTTCATTAAACTCACAAGTTTTTCACGTTGTTGACGGACACCCAAGTACATACCATAACCGAACTCGGCGTTGTCTTCAAACAAGGAGTTAGCCCAACTGGGTCCTTTGCCTTCCTGATTAGTGGTATATGGAATTGAAGGAGCACTGCCACCCCAGATGGAGCTACAGCCAGTAGCATTGGAAATCATCATGCGATCGCCATATAGTTGAGTAATCAGTTTGACGTAGGCAGTCTCGCCGCATCCTGGGCAGGCACCATTGAACTCTAATAACGGTTGCGCAAACTGACTACCTTTTACAGTTGTGACGTCAAAGAGTTTGCTCTTATTTTTTAAGGTTACAGCAAATTCCCAGTTCTTAGCTTGTTGTTCCATTTGTTCAGCTGCCGATTTCATGATCAGTGCTTTACCTTTAGCTGGACAAACTTCAGCACAGTTTCCACAACCAGTGCAATCCAACGTACTAACTTGCATACGGAATTGCAGGCCTGCTGCTTCTTTACCAATCGCTTTCTTACCCACAAAGGTTTCAGGAGCATTTTTTGCTTCTTCTTCGTTGATTAAGAACGGGCGAATCGCTGCATGCGGACAAACATAAGAACATTGGTTACATTGGATACAATTTTCGATCTGCCATTCTGGAACGATAACAGCAATACCACGTTTTTCGAAACTAGCAGTTCCCACTGGGAAAGTTCCATCTTCACGACCTGTGAACGCGCTTACCGGGAGGCTATCTCCCTCTAACGCATTCATAGGGCGAAGAATGTTCTTGATGAAATCCGGTTCTTCAACAGCCGCGGCAGCCTGTGTTTGCGCGTTGTCCGCATTTCCCCAAGCAGCCGGCACTTCTACCTTGACTAGGGAAGATACACCGAGATCAATCGCTGCAATATTCATATCAACGATGTTCTGACCCTTTTTACCATAGGTTTTTACAACCGATGCTTTTAAATAATCAACAGCCTCTTGGACAGGAATCACGTTGGCAAGTTTAAAGAAAGCTGCTTGCATGATCATGTTAATGCGGGAACCTAGACCGATTTTACGAGCAATTGATACCGCATCAATAATATAGAAGTTAGCTTTGGTTTTAGCTAGGGCTTGTTTCATGGAAGCAGGAAGCTTTTCATTCAGTTCTTCTGCAGTCCACTGGCAATTCAAGACAAAGTTGCCACCTTGTTTAAGGCCTTTTAAGAGGTCATATTGGTAAACATAGGTTTGGTTATGGCAAGCAATGTAATTCGTGCCTGTCACGTAATAAGGAGATTTAATTTGCTTTTTCCCAAAGCGAAGATGGGAAACCGTAATTCCACCGGATTTTTTACTGTCATATTGGAAATAAGCTTGGGCATACAGTTTTGTGTGATCCCCAATAATCTTAATGGCTTGTTTATTAGCACCGACTGTACCGTCAGCACCGAGGCCCCAGAATTTGCAGGAAATTGTCCCTTCTGGAGCAGTGTCAATAATTTCATCCTCAGCCAAGGATTTATAGGTTACATCGTCCACAATACCAATGGTAAAGCCATTTTTGGGACTTTCAGACTTAAGGTTTTTATAAACAGCCAGGACTTGAGAAGGCGTCGTGTCTTTCGAGCCTAACCCATAACGACCGCCGACGATCACGGGTTTCAAATCGCTGGAGTAGAAAATATCCTTCACATCAAGATAAAGTGGTTCTCCATTAGCACCGGGTTCTTTGGTACGTTCAAGAACTGCAATTTTCTTAACAGTTTTAGGTAATACCTTAAAGAAGTAATCACTCGAGAACGGACGATATAAGTGAACCTTAACGACACCAACTTTTTCCCCTTTGGCAACGAGATAGTCGATGGTTTCTTCAATCGTGTCACATATGGAACCCATGGCGACAATGACATACTCTGCATCGTCTGCACCATAATATTGGAACGGATGATATTCACGACCAGTAAGTTTTTTATATTCTTGCATATAATGTTCGACCATGTCAGGTATAACATCATAGAACCGATTGGAAGCTTCTCGGCCTTGGAAGTAGACATCCGGATTTTGAGCCGTTCCTCGAAGGACTGGATGTTCTGGATTCAAAGAGCCATCACGGAAGGCTTGGACTGCCTCCATATCTAAAAGTTGGGCGATTTCTTCATATTCTGGAACTTCAATTTTTTGAATTTCATGAGAGGTCCGGAATCCATCAAAGAAATGGAGGAAAGGAATTCTTGATTTAACTGTTGCAAGGTGGGAAATGAAGCCCAGATCTAAAGCTTCTTGCACATTATGAGAGGAAAGCTGAGCAAAACCCGTGGCGCGTACGGACATAACGTCCTGATGGTCACCAAAGATTGACAAAGCATGAGTTGCCAAGGCACGGGCACTTACATGAAATACGCACGGTAAAAGTTCACCGGCAATTTTATACATGTTAGGAATCATTAAAAGTAAGCCTTGTGAAGCTGTATAAGTAGTCGTTAAAGCCCCTGCCTGAAGGGAACCATGTACTGCGCCAGCAGCCCCAGCCTCAGATTGCATCTCAACAACTTTAACTGTTTGCCCAAAAACGTTTTTCCTACCATGAGCAGCCCATTCGTCAACTAATTCTGCCATTGTTGAAGAGGGTGTGATGGGGAAGATAGTGGCGACTTCTGTAAACGCATATGAGGCGTGAGCCGCCGCTTCGTTACCATCCATAGTTTTCATCTTGGCCATTAATTTTCTCCTCCTAATCATGTGATTAATTTAATTTTCCGGACCCCTTATTGTGTAAATAAACTATTTATGGCAACTCCAATCTTTATTTCCCAAACAAGTTCAGGAAATAAAGTTTGGAAAAAATGAAAGAATTTTTGTATAATTACCATAAAAATAGACTGAGGGAACTTATTTAGGTCAAGCCCAAATAGTTCCCTTTCGACAACTTTAGTATACCCTCTAATTGTTATACCCGTCAACAATTAAATTTATGGGTAAGTGCAATCCTCAAATTCCAAAAAATTTTAGGATTTCATAAACTGCAATGCCATTAGGGTTAAACTTCTTGGTGATCCCATATTAATGGTAGTTTCATTTTTTATTTAGCTATAATTGTCGGCGACCTTCTAGAGCCCTAGCAATCGTCACCTCATCCGTATATTCTAAGTCTCCACCTACAGGTAGCCCATGGGCAATCCGAGATACTATTATTCCCATGGGTTTTAGCAAACGTGCTAAATAAAGGGCCGTTGCCTCCCCCTCAACGGTTGGATTCATGGCCATAACTACTTCTCTCACTCCATCTAAACGTCTTAAGAGCTGTTTGATGGTTAACTGCTCTGGGCCAATTCCGTCCATTGGGGAAAGGACCCCATGCAGTACATGATAAAGTCCTTTAAATTCCTTCGTTTTTTCCAGCGAAACTACATCTCTGGGATGTTCAACGACGCAAAGTGATGTTTGATCTCTTTGTGAATTATCACAGAGCGCACAGGGCTCTTGATCTGTAAAATTAGAACAAATAGAACACTTTTTAATATCTCGATTTGCTACAACAATAGCCCGTGCTAAATCCTCTGAAACTTGGGGCTGTTGTAGTAAGTAAAATGAAAGGCGTCCCGCCGTTTTGGGGCCAATCCCCGGCAAACGGGCTAAGCTACTGATAAGCTCTGCCAAAGGCTGTGGATATTGTAAGAAATCCATAGATCACCTAGAACAATCCGGGGATCTTTAAGCCGCCGGTTAGTTTACCCATCTCTTGACTAGCCATTTCCTGAGCTTTTCTTAGCCCTTCATTTAATGCCGCTTTAATAAGATCCTCCAGCATTTCCACATCCTCGGGGTCAACTGCCTCAGGCTTAATTTTTATATCGACTAATTCCATTTTTCCACTAACTACAACTTGAACCATTCCACCGCCTGAAGAGGCATCCACCGTCTTAGTAAGAAGTTCTTCTTGAACCTTCGCCATATCCTCTTGCATCTTTTGAGCTTGCTTCAACATTTGACTCATATTACCACCCATGCCACCGCCACCCATTCCTTTAAAACCTGCCAATTTTAACACATCCAATCTTTGTTATTCCTAAGCTTTATACTCTCATCAGTTTTATCCACTTCCAAGACTTCCAACGGTCATAGACGACCCAGTGTCGCTAAAGTCAAGACTCAAGTTCACTCCCTCACCACGACAAGATCTGGGCCGAACATGTCTTTAGCTTTGTTTATCAAAGCTTGCTCCTGACTTTTCAAGTCTTGGCTTTCTGTTGTCTCCCTAATTTGAAATTCGTTTTCCATGAGATTTTGTAAGGTCAAGGAAGTACCGAATAAACGCTTTAAAACATCCTCGATGGTCTGCCGATTTTCCACTTGATTGACTTTGTCCCTATGAAAGGAACAACCTTCGCGAAAGAGGATCGTCAGGACTTCGCCATTAAGTTGAACTGGTTTCCCTTCCATCAAAAAGGCCTGAGTCGATTTTTTAAGTTTTTTTACCTGGTCTAAAACTTCAGCCCAGCGCTCTTGAATTCCCTCAATAGAAAGGTTTTGTTCAGCTTCTTGGGCAGTGTTCCCAGAATCCACAGTTTTTACTTCTATATTAGCAGTCCTTTGAGGTTGAAGTGGAGCCTTCGGAATTGACCGATTCAATTTCGAACTGACCGGGGGGGACCCTTCAGCTATTCCCCCTAGGGCAGAACTTTGAAGCTGGTGCTCAATTATAGATAACCTCTTTAATATCTCATCCTGCCCATCAATCGCGGAAGGTTGACTATCGTGAATGGTCTGTACTAGTAAAAGTTCGGCTGCCAACCGGGCGTTTGACGCATATTTAAGTTGCCCCTCTCCTTGTAGTAACACAGATATCCAGCGCAACAAGCGCGGAATTCCGATTTCTTCACTTTGTTTGACCAAACGATCCTGAATATGAAGTGCTACCATAGGGGGGTTCCCCGTTGACGCCGTCAACAACATTTGGCGCAGATAATCAAGCAACTCTCGGATGATCTGTCGAGGGTCTCGCCCTTGCTGAATCCCTTCGGATAAAAGGTTTAAACTTTTTCCATAGTCAGAGGAAAGACATACTTCCACTAACTCAGCACTATATGTCTCGCCTACCATGCCTAATACCAAATAAACTTCTTCTACACCAATTGGATCCTCCTGAAGCAGACATTGGTCTAAAATGCTCAAAGCGTCGCGAAGCCCTCCTTCTGACTTCTGAGCAATAATCAAAAGGGCACTCGGTTCAACCTGCCTCCCTAAAGACGTACACACTTCAAGTAAACGTTTTTGGATATTTTCAACTGAGATTCGATGAAATTCAAAGCGTTGTACCCTTGAAAGGATTGTCAAAGGAATTTTTTGAACCTCTGTCGTAGCTAAAATAAAGATAACTTGTTGTGGAGGCTCTTCCAGGGTCTTTAGTAGAGCATTGAACGCCTCCGGAGTTAACATATGTACTTCGTCGATAATATAAACCTTATGTTTTCCTTGGGTTGAGCTTAACTTTATATTTTCACGTAAATCACGAATCTCACCGATACCTCGATTTGATGCAGCATCGATCTCAAAAACCTCCATGGCTGAACCATGGTCAATACTTGTACAAGAAGCGCAATGATTACAAGGCTCTATTCCTTGTAACTGTTCACAATTTAATGCCTTCGCTAAAATTTTGGCAGCGGTGGTTTTCCCGGTACCTCTTGGCCCACTAAATAAATAGGCATGTGCTATCTTCTCTTGTTTAAGCGCATTTACTAAAGTCTTCGTAATATGGTCTTGTCCTACGATGTCTTTGAACATTCTAGGGCGCCATTCACGATAAAGTGCCAAATAAGCCATACTATCACCCTCTTATTCAGAGTGGGGAATATGTTAAAAAAAGATGGTACATTAACCACCTTAATCTTTCATAAATAGCCGTACACCCTAGATCGAGCCATCGCCTCCGAACGTTACCTTGATCAGTAAACTCAATTCAGGCAACCTTACGGCACACAAAACGTTCTCCTTAGTGCTGCTTCCGTCAAGATCTGACACGGTTCGGAGTGTTCTGTTGCGTAAGACCCAAATATCATAGCCACCTACCAAAGACTGCTTCACAGGCGTGGACCTTTCGCGGGAATTCCACCTTGCTAGAGCGGGCTGCAAGTTACAGGGAACCGCTACCTCCCCGTCTAGTACGGCTAAATCAATTATAGCAAAATATAGAAAACTTGGCTAGCGTCCGAAGACACTGTCTTCGCACGTATAAACTCGGCGGAGAAGCCTTCTGGCGAAGGCGGTAGCCTTAGTTGCACTTATGCGTTGGCCAAGGATGGCCGAGTGTCCCTGTAACCAAGGATGGTGAGAAGGGACCTTCTAGAAAGTATATAACGCAAGTTATACTTTCTAACTAGTAAAAAAGCCGAAGTCGAATACTTTGGCTCGGATCCTCTAAAAATGGCGGAGAGAGAGGGATTTGAACCCTCGACACCGGTTGCCCAATGTACCCGCTTTCCAGGCGGGCGCCTTCGACCACTCAGCCACCTCTCCGAGTTCGATAAACTTTCCATCTGTATAATAGATTTAATGAGTTTAGTGAACAAGAGAGATTATATCGCAAAGGAACAGGCGCGTCAATGGCAAATGTAATGTAAATATATGTAATTGGACAATTTAGCTTTCTTAGTTGAATATTTTTACCTTAAATATCGTAGAGTACTCTATGTATCGCTTTATTAAAGCACCATTATTAATATTTTTGGAGGATTAAATGGAAATTAAGCCACTCAAGGAATTAAAATTATATGGATTTAATAACTTAACAAAAACTTTAAGTTTTAATATGTATGATATTTGTTATGCAAAATCGCCCGAGCACCGCCAAGCCTATATCGATTACATAGATGAAGAATACAATTCCGATCGTCTCGCCAGAATCCTTTCAGATGTTGCGAACATCATCGGGGCAAATATCCTGAATGTTGCTAAACAAGACTATAATCCTCAAGGGGCTAGCGTCACAATGCTTGTTTCTGAAGAGCAAGATGTGGCAATACCTGCAAATGTCGTAGCTCATTTAGATAAAAGCCATATCACAGTTCACACATATCCTGAAAGCCATCCCAATAAAGGAATAAGCACATTCAGGGCTGACATTGATGTTTCTACCTGTGGTAAAATATCTCCGCTGGCAGCCCTCAACTATTTAGTGACTAGTTTTTATTCTGATATAGCGATCATCGACTATCGCGTGCGGGGATTTACTCGAGACCTTGATGGTAAAAAGTTTTTTATTGATCATAAAATAAGTTCCATCCAAAACTATCTGGACAAGGAAAAAAAAGAGCTATATCAGATGATTGATGTCAACGTCTATCAAGAAAACATTTTTCATACAAAGATGATCTTAAAGGACTTCGATCTTGATAATTATCTTTTTGGCACTGCCAAAAAGGAACTTCTCCCCAGTGAAAAGAAAAAAATCAAACAACGCTTAACTAAAGAAATGGCCGAGATATTCCATGGCAAGAATATACCGAGAGCTTAGTGCTTTAGTGCTGCGTGCTTTAGTGCTTTAGTGCTTTAGTGCTTAAAGTAAGTCAAAGTGCAAAATTTATATAATTATAAGCGTTTGATCATTTCCCAAAAGAAAAAGCGAACTTTTGGTTTACTAGAAGTGGCCTGTTTATAGATCTGTCCTTTCGAACCAACAGAATCTTTATTTTTAAGTGGGATCCCCAATTTTCCATCCACTGGAACAGCTGTTGAATGTTCAATATCTATAAAACAGAGCGGTGGGAAAAGCACACACCACCAGTTTGATCCCTTTCCCTCCCCGATCACAATGCGTAAAGCCTCATAGTCACCTGCTGGGAGTACTAAGGATCCATAGGATTTAGTAGGAAAGGAAAAGTGTCCGTATTCTGTATGTACTGAGTAATCCTTTCCCCAATCCATAACCACTAAACGCCCTATATCCTCCATTTCTGGACTGAGCTGCTTAAGGATAGTTCGTGATTCATCTAATGACTGAGAAACGGCTAATTGAGGAGAAACTTCTTTCAAAATGGCATCTCGAACCGCTCGTTTTAACTCTTGGTCCTGTTCGCTATCTGAATTGGCGAGGACATGAAAGCGGATCAGCTGATTCGGCCTTGGATCTAGTGCTATTTCATCCGTTGCTTCATATAGTTTATTGGCTTCTATTGCACTAGCACTAGCACTAACACTTGCACTACTTTCCTTAAACGGCCCCCAAAGAGCCGCGTTTCCCCAAATCGTAAGGATACTTAGTATAATAAGACATATAAATCTCAGTACTTTCATGATTCTAGTCCCCTCACCCTCTTCAACTCCTTGCAGAAGTGGTCAAATTATTGTACTAATAGCAGTTTGTCCAAGAATGTGAAGATTTAAGCAAAGTATCTACTTTTTTATTACTGTTATTAAGAGAGAATGCTGACTCCTCTATAGCTCGTTCATAATGTTCTAAAACAGCAGAAGGGCCTCGCTTTAATCGCAAAGACCCTTAATCTTATGTAACCCTATTTATTGAGCTATTATATATAAGAGCACGTAATAGTCTACCTAACACCACTTTAGATCGCTTATTACCTAACTATGATCTTTCGACCATAATCAAGCAGGTCACCACCTAAAATGATGATTCGTTCGACCTTGCAGAATATCTACCCAGCTACATACAACCTTTCGGCTGTATATAACCGACTTTCTTACACATGCATACATCTAAAGACATATGGTTGAGTAAGAAAAACTCAACACCCTGCAAAATCTTAGCTCGACCCTTTACGATAAGTTGGAACCTTAAGACAATCAAAAAGAGACTGCAGTAAAGCTTTTCCCCACCATAAAAAATCTTCCCTCCGACAATATACAAGCGTTTGACCACCTGTATATCATCTTTGGCCGACCCATATACACCCCGTAAAGAGCCTATATAAATCTTGGCTCAACCATTACGTACCCTCATGGTCTTATTATCAACCTCGACGCTTAATAATATACTGGTAAAATTTAGTGATGTAACGCATCCTATTGTGAAAAGATTATTGTTGGTGAAGCTGCGTCTATTCGTGGTATACTTAATAAAACTATTGCTTTACTCCCCCCTGTCAACGATAGAAATTTTGCTTACTAAGAACGATTATTTCTGTGCGAAAGGAGTGACATGTGATGGGAGATAAGAGTCCTAAGAAAGAGACAAAAAAGCCCAAGCAACCTAAAAAACCAAAATAAACAGTTAAAGGGTCTTCACGTTTTGCCGTGAAGACCCTTCTTTTCATCAAACTCTATGCGCTAAATTTCTTTAACATTTTAATGGTTTGAACATGCATACCTTCATGATACATCCCAAATGTCAAAAATTCTCCAATAGTTTTTAAAGTTAAGCCAGAGGGCATGTTATATGGTTTTGCAACGTTTTCGGCTAACCTGTTTTCTAGTGTTGCTTGGATTCGATTTGTTTGATCTTCCAATAATCTCGTCAATTCCAGCATGGTTGGTGGTTGCACCTTCCACTCTGAGGGTTTGCTGTCACGACCAAATAACTCAGTAAATTTATCGGGTATTTGCATTGGTTCGGGAATAAAAGCAAAAGCAAATAATTCTTGGACCACATAAACATGACCGAGATTCCAGCGGATATTATTATTGAACCCCTCCGGTATTGAATCCGCTTGGCTTTCACTGACTTCTTTCACTGCATTAAGCGTATTATTACGTATTACCTTTAGTTGGCTAAATAGAAATTCCTTCAATCAATGACACCTCCAAGATGATTATAGCAAATTATTTACCAAGAATCCTAATTCTTTCTTTCAGTTGTTTGTTATTACTGCTAATTATTTTGCATTTAGACTATTCTGTTTCGACCACGCAAACTAAAGAAAACTTGGCTGGCGCCCGAAGACACTGTCTTCGCACGTGTTAGCTTAGCGGAGAAGCTTTGGCGAAGGCGGCCGGTCGAATGCTAAGCAATCCATGGCGCATTCGACACTAGACACGTCCTGTGTCGTCGCCTTAGTTGCCCTTATGCGCTGACCATGGATGGCCGAGTGTCCCTGTAGCCAAGACTCGAACAAGGATGTTCGAGATTAGAGCGCCGCCATGGATGACAAGGCGCCGTGATGGCGGGAAGGGACCTTCCAGAAAGTATATAACGAAGTTATACTTTCTGACTAATAAAAAAGACTCAGCGTTTAAGACGCAAAGTCCATAAATTCTAAGTCCGATATTAATGGCGGAGGAGGTGGGATTCGAACCCACGGACGGCTTACACCGTCAAACGATTTCGAGTCGCTCTCGTTATGACCACTTCGATACTCCTCCGTATATAATTATGATGAATTCAACCATTTCTGATTGAAGTTCACCGTAATCGTTTAAAGAATGATTTTAAGATATCCGAACATTCCTCTTCTAAAACCCCGGCTACCACATCAACCTTATGATTCCAGAGCGTCGTATTTAGGACATTCATTACAGAACCGGTTGCTCCACCTTTTAAATCTGCGGCTCCATAAACAAGTTGCTTTAAACGGGCCTGTACAATGGCCCCTGCGCACATCGGACAAGGCTCTAGGGTTACATATAACGTTGCGTCCGCCAGGCGCCATGAACCTAACTTTTCGGCTGCCCTTTGGATCACTAAGATCTCAGCATGCGCTGTAGGATCTTGTCTCAGTTCTTTTTCGTTAAACGCGGAGACAATGATTTGATTGTCCTTAACTATGACAGCACCGATTGGTACTTCTCCTAGCTCAAAGGCCTTCTCTGCTTGTGCCAGCGCATTGCGCATCCAATCTTGATGAAGCATAATTACCTCTGTTTTGGTGACCCCGGGAGGAGTCGAACCTCCGCAAGACAGGGTTTAGGAAACCCCCGCTCTATCCACTGAGCTACGAGGCCGTGGTTTTTTAAAGAGTAAAAAGTTCGATATACGAACTTCGAATATCGAACCACGAATAACAATGATGGTGCGTTCGGAGGGATTCGAACCCCCGACATTCAGATTCGAAGTCTGACGCTCTATCCAGCTGAACTACGAACGCATAATAAGCTTGGTCTCAAACTCGCCACACTGCTATTAGAAGCAGTGGGTAACATGCCCATAACAAGTCATTCACTCGAACTTCGTGCTTCGAACATCGAACTTCGATATGGCGGAGGGGGTGGGATTCGAACCCACGGACCCCTTACGAAGTCACCGGTTTTCAAGACCGGGTCCTTAAACCACTCGAACACCCCTCCAATAAAAACAACCGAACAAAAGCATAACATAAATGTTCCAGAATTTCAACTAACATCATTTAGTATTTTTTACTATTCATAGAAGCCATCCATGACAAAGGGGACCTTACCCAATATATTCTACACCCATATAAGGTTGAAGAGCTTTAGGAACGCGTACTCTGCCGTCTTGTTCCTGGTAATTTTCTATGATCGCGGCTACAGTACGTCCAATTGCTAATCCACTGCCATTTAGCGTGTGGAGATACTCTGGTTTTTCCTTAGGACCTCTCCTAAAACGAAGGTTTGCTCGACGAGCTTGAAAATCTTCAAAATTACTACAAGAAGAAATTTCCCTATAGGTATTAAAGCTAGGCAGCCATACTTCTAAATCATAGGTTTTGGCAGAGGTAAACCCAAGATCCCCAGCCGATAACGCCATAACTCGGTAGGGAAGCTCTAATATTTGGAGAATGCTTTCCGCATCTCTTGTAAGCATTTCCAGCTCCTCATAGGACTTCTCTGGAAGACAAAATTTTACGAGTTCTACTTTATTAAATTGGTGTTGACGGATAAGCCCTCGTGTATCCCGGCCAGCCGAACCCGCTTCCGAACGAAAACAAGCGCTATAGGCACAGTGACGAATTGGGAGTTGGCTACCATCTAAAATTTCCTCACGATAAAGATTGGTAACTGGCACCTCAGCTGTAGGAATCAAGAAGTAATCAGTTCCCACGATTTTAAAGGCATCATCCTCAAACTTAGGAAGTTGACCAGTCCCCGTCATGGAAGCACGATTAACTATGTAGGGTGGAAGTATTTCAGTATAGCCATTTGTGGTGTGGCGATCAAGCATCAGCGATATAAGAGAACGTTCTAGCTTGGCACCTAACCCTTTATAAAAGGTAAAGCGTGCCCCAGTGACTTTAGCAGCTCTGGTGAAATCTAAAACATCCAGCTTTTCTCCAATTTCATAGTGTGCCTTTGGCTCAAAGTCATAAACACGAGGGGTACCCCATGTGCGAACTTGAACATTGGCAGTTTCATCTGAACCAATCGGAACGCTGGAATGAGGGATGTTAGGAATTTCATAAAGGACCTTTTCCATTGCTTGCACTATATCTGATGATTTTTGTTCCAAATCCTTGATTGTTTGACCAACTTCGCGCATTTCTAAGACGAGGCTTTCGGCGTCTTTCCCACTTTTTTTAAGACGTCCAACTTCTTCCGAGACAGAATTACGCCGAGCTTTTAAAGTTTCAATTTCAAAGAGGAGTTTTCGTCGCTCCTCTTCTTGAATTAGAAATTGGTCAAGACTAATGACGGCATGCCTCTTTTGCAATGCTTCTTTAACCACGTTAGGATTATTACGAACAAACTTAAGATCCAACATACTAAAAACCTCCCATGTCAATAAAGAAAACTTGGCTAGCGCCAAGCGCTGGTCATGGATGACCGAGTGTCCCTGAAGCCATGGATGGCGAGAAGGGACCCACAGGCGCTGGCGGTTACCTTAGTTGTACTTATACTTTCAGAAAGTATTAACTGTCAAGCTATACTTTCTGACTAGTAGAACACATAATTACTTAGGCAATGTTCATTGATCATGT
>NZ_JYNH01000041.1 GCF_000960765.1 Desulfosporosinus sp. I2
ACTAATCACTTGTGCTTCGAGAATAGGACCGCAAATCTATGATTTAACATTCCTGATGTTAGATATACTCCCAGGAAGACGAGCGATCCGCCAAGGACCTGAGTTCCCGTAGTTCTTTCTCCCAAAATCCAGCTAATAATGGCAGTAAAGACAGGGATTAGATTCAGAAATATCCCCGCTTGGCTGATTCCAATTGCTCGAATGGACATATTCCAGAAAATAAATGAAAACACAGACGGAAAAATTGCGATGTAAAGAATCCCAGTCATTGTTAAGGGGCTGATCTTTGTCACATCGATCCCCTGCGCGATAGCAAACGGGGCCAAGAGTAACGTTGCAAACACAGCGGATACTGCCGTAGCAGTGATAGGGGGAACGCTTATAAGGCGCCTTCCAATAATTGAGTATAGAGTCCATATTACCACAGCCCCTAACATGAATACATCTCCCTTGTTATACTCATGTTGAAGTAACTGTCCAAAATTGCCTTGTGTTATGAGCACGAAAGCTCCTATCAGAGAAAGAACAATCCCTGAAGTTTGAAGCCATGTTATTCTTTCATGGAGTAAAAAGACAGAAAACAATACAATGACAGCAGGATTTAAGGCGCTAACTAACGCGGCATTCGTAGGCGAAGTGTACGCAAGGGCTGAATAAAGAACCAGGTTGTAACCGACGCTTCCCAATACTCCCATACTTATTAACGGGATCCATGCCTTTTTTACCATCTTCCATTTCGGTTTCTCAAGAAAGCAAGCGATCGGAATTAATAAAAGTAAGGCTAACAGCCAACGAGAGAAGGTAATCCAAAGCGGTGTCATCTCTATGATTACAAACTTGCCAAACACATAGTTCCCCGCCCAAAATAAAGTGGTTGCAACAAGTAACAGCCAAGCTCGATATTTACTCATTTATCTCCCATCTACTCTATTAGATTCAAGTTTTACAGTTTTTTATGCTTCTGGCTATAATAACGTTCACTTCTTTTTTCGCCGAATTTCCTGTTTCTCCTTCCTTTATAGGAAGTGCTATCAAATTTTCATAGTGTGAAAGATTTGGCATTAGAGGATTGACGATCTGATCCTTTTTACAATTGGAACATAAAAAAACACTTTGCTGAGGAGAACATATACTCAGTTACCCTCGACGTTCAAGAATGGTTGGACCGCCTGGTTATAAAGTGCGTTCCCGTCAATATGCCAACGAGATCCTACTTTATTTATCGTCATCAAATTCTTTTTCGTACTTATGACCTCTGTAATAATTGAACTTATTGGTAAGAAGAAAAATGGCTACAAATAAGACTATAAATATGAATAGGAAAATTACTGGACTATGCCAGTCATACACTGCTGATGTCTTGATCGAATTAAAAATTAGAACTATTGATGCAACCACTAGGACTCCAATTGCTACAAATAGGTACTTGATAGATGACTTTTTTCCTTGCTCGCTGTAAATACTTACCTTCAGCATATGCATTCTTATAAACTGATAGAGCGGGAAAAGTATCAAAATTAAATACTCAATAATACTTTCCTGTAAACTCATTTTAAACACCAAAGTTTTCACTAAAAATGATACAGCTACGCCATATAAAATAATAATTGCCATTTCACTTCTTATTTTCAGCTTGGCCTGTTCAATTCTTTCATCTTTCATGATTACCCCTCCCAAAAAATTTCGTCTAATGTTTTACCTAACGCTTTGCATATAGCGACACACAACTGTAATGATGGATTAAATTTTCCAGCTTCAATCATTCCGATTGTCTGTCTTGTTACGCCGACTGCTTCTGCCAAATGCTCTTGAGACATATCCAAAATAGCTCTTGCTGATTTCAATTTTAGATTTTTCAAACAGCGCCCCTCCTTATATTGCATACTATATACTATAATGTGCATTATGTAAACTATATATTGCATACGCCAAAAGGCCAGCTTACATTAACCCGTTATTCAAGCGGCTCTTTTTTAACCAGCTATTGGCGTTTTGAAATTTAGCCCCCTGTCTCATAATTTCAAAGATAGGACCGGTCCTAGAAAATCCTCGAATTTAAAGGGAACCCAAAAATGGGTTCCCTTTAAAAGGGCTTCTCTCCAATGTTACTGATGGTTACACTTTGGGTAATTTTCCCGGTGTCTTCAAGCAGGTTGTTTTCTTTAATAAAACTCTGGTATGACACGGCCGCAAGGACTCCTCCACTGGGTACCCTGAACCCATACCGTTCGAGCCTTCCCAGATTCCACCCCTTCCCCCCGGCTGCCTCCACCCCGGCTTGAAAAGCCTCGGGCCAAATGAAAAATGCGCCATGACTCTTTTCCATAAACATCCTCCCCCGTAAAATTTACTCTTGAATGGATGTAAGTTTCATGCCACCTTCCACTTAATTTTTATCTGTCCGGCGTTAGAACGCCGTTCGGTTTAGAAATCAGAAAAAAGATTATATGTCGTTCCGGGTACTTATACCCTGTAAAAATAAGGTAGTCCCTTTGCGGAAAAGGACCTTCTTGGTTTCCTTCTCCATGAATTTGGATTGATGATCTAATCCCGCATACAAGCTGAAGATAATTGCGGCCAATTCCTGTGGATTCTCATTTTTGAACTCGCCCCTGGTGATTCCCTCTGAAACGAGTTTCACGAAAGGTTCGAAGTTTTTGTACATAAGGGTCATTAATCTTTGACCGACTTCAGTATCCGCTCCCACCTTTTTATAAAACTCCCCTACAACTGAGAGCAGCGGTCTTTGGGGACCGTCAACAACATCGTCGGCAAATGCATAAAGTTTCTCGGTAGCGGATTCATATTGAGAAGATATTTTCCCCCATCTCTCCCAACCTTCCGTGAGGTTTTGCTCTAGAATGTAAAGAAACAAGTCTTCTTTGCTTTTGAAATGATAGTAGATGTTGCCTATGCTACGCCCTGTAGCGTCACAGATATCATCCATGGAGGTGGCAGCGTATCCCTTCTCGGAAAACAAGGCATGGGCTTTGGCAACTATAAAGTTTTTGGTTTGCTCTCCTCCGTCTCTGCGTTTACTCATATACCTACTCCTATCGTTTATTAAACAGAGCGCTCGCTCTATTTAAAGTATACTGTAAAATTTCCTGTTTTACAAATGTTTTATCACCACGCCCGAGCAATTTCCTTTTTAGGTTTCGTTCCTGATTTACAGCCTCAAAAGATAGGGTCAATTTCATTTTTAATATAAGTGAATATAAGAACATTAAGCGACAATTAGATAGACAAGAATACGAAGTAGTACGTACGACTAATGAAATGTTAAAAACTATGCCGGGAAGTGTAATTCCCAAATATTTTTGGCGGAACGAAGATCAATTCCAGGATACAGGCATAGGATTTAGCCTGATTTATGATGGAGTAGTAGCTTCTACAGCTTTTTCGTCGTGTAGGTTTGAGAACCTATTAGAAATTGGTATTGAGACCTTAGAAAAGTATCGAGGAAAAGGGTTTGCTTTATATGTTTGCTCAGTTCTGATTAATTATTGTATAGAAAATGGTTTGGAACCTATTTGGGCGTGTCGCATGGAAAATATTGCATCATACCAGTTAGCTCACAAGCTAGGATTTACATCGACACTTTATATCCCTTATTATCGGCTTTCAGTATAGAATTGTCATCTACGACCAATAATGACTTTTTTCTTAACAATAGCGCTAAGCCAGTATTCATCGATTCTTTCGTCCCACCGTCCACTTTTCAAACTTATCATAACGTTCGGCTATAGCTAGAATTCTTCATTTTTGTGTTATGTCCTGCTAATAACTGCTTTTTTCTACATTAAGTATGCAGCATTATGGCTCTGGTACTACTCAAGCCCAGACAAATAATTCAATTGTATTTTTTTGTTTGCTATAGCTTGGATGGCAAACAAAACGTCCCCTTTGCATTCCAAACGTCCCCTTTGCATTCCTTTGCATTGCCCAACATACAACATTTTTATCAAAAAAAATAAATTGCTGCTGCTACTTTCAACTGATGTGCCGTTTCTTCTTGCGGACTTTCCTGCAAAGAATCTCTTTTCGGGTACAGAGTAGACCGTAGGTTTTCCAGATCGTTCAGGCCTTCAAATAACTCCTTTTCCGGCCAGAGCATAATCATTGCATTGCAATAGGCGGTAAAAAATTAAGGCGTCCCTCACAGGACGGCCTTAAATAAAACAGCAAATTATTATTTTTAGCTTATTGGATTCCTAAGTGTTCCTTTAAGGCTTCTTGGAGAATGGATGAGAAATTGACATTATGAGCTTCTGCTTCTTCATTAAGCCAGGATGGAATGGATAGCGTTTTCTTTACAGCCTTAGAATTTTTATGACGGCGATATGCGGTCATGTCAACGTCAATCATTGTGACAAACTGTCCGTCATCCAAAGAGACATTGTTCGTCATCGACGGATTGGGAATATCTTCACCTTCATCTATTAGATAGTCTAGCCATGTCGCTAAAGCATCACGGGACATATAAATGGCGTTCGCAAGATCTTTGCCTTGACTATTGGTTCCGGGCAAATCAGGAAAGCGTATGGCGTATCCTTTTTCGACGGGTGTGAAAATCGCAGGAAAAACGTAGATCATTATTTAACCTCCTTTGCTATCTATATTAAACCCCTTAGATGGGGGGACTTCTTTCAGCCCCGCATCTTTTAGAATTTGTTGTGCTGTTACTTCATTGATCTCCCGGTGTTTTGGGACTTATACTGTGCTTCTTTCTCCGGTGGGCTTGTCATGTTTGTATATGTCATGTTCGCCTCCATGGCGTTTGAGATACCACCCAGCGGATTCGAGCTTTATTACTAAGTCCCGTTTTTTCATTTGTTTCACCTACCTTCCAATATAATTATACTACGTATTTTACGTATTAAAAGGACTTATTATAAGTTTTTCTCCGCAAAAATACGCATACATTCTTCATTCTTTTCAAAGGTTCTTTCACTCCAGGATCATGACCAGTAATAAAGAGTTATTTCTCGACTGGCTATAAGTCGTTGAATAACGTATTTAGGACCTTTTGCGTCCCGCGACTCCCTCTCCATCCAGAATTCCGGGTAAGGGGATAGATGCCTTGTTTCTCCAAGAGTTTGCGCAGTTTTTCCAGTTCGCGGATGATCACCGCCGTGGGACTGTATAATCCGAGTACGTACTCCTTGTATTTACGGGCCGAGGCTATGCGGACGCCTGTTCCGGTGTGGTGCATTCTAAGAAACTAAGTTTTATAAACGTAACTTGGCCAAAGGATTCTATCCATTGTTAAAGTGTGATCACGAGATTTTCAGGGTGGTGCTTCAACTGATTGTAAACCCAGCGGTAAACCTTCCAGTTTTGATAGATCAGGCTATTTTGCTTGGTGAGATCGTCGTAATATTTGTTAGAGGAAACCTTATTGGGATTGTGGTAGGTTTCCCCGTCAATTTCGATCGCTATTTTTAAGGTTTCACTTTCCGGAGCAAAGTCGATCCAGCGCCTGTGAAGCCTAAGATTCCCTTAGGTTCGCTCCTTTTATTGGTTATCCGCTCAACTAAAACTCTCTTGAACACCCCCTAGGAATATTGGCTTTAGCAAAGATGAAAGTCCTTTAGAGAAGACGTTCCCGACGGGAACGCCTTCTCTACTACTACTATTTTCATATCCAACGTCACTTTCTTTACCTTTTTGAGATTTCATTAGAGTTTCTGACAATCTCAACATATTTGAATAGCTCTTCACCTTCGTCTTCTCAACGAACGCTTACCCAACTACGACCAGTGGATCCCCAACATTGATCGCAAGGGAGGTTACTACATATAATACGACTCCATCTTGGGGGGCAAAATATTCACTCAGTATCTTAGCAAAATAATCACGAATTTCGCCAAGCTTTTGTCCTTTACTAACCCTCTCCTCCAAACGAACGGCAGGATACCAACATCCCGCATGGTCAGCATTGACCCCAGCCATTTTAGGCAGATAGGTTATTGCGCCATAGTCTTCAACTTCACCCGGTAACACCTTAAGATACTTGAGTACATTTTGGATCCCTCTTAGATAACTAGTTACTTCCTCTTCGTTCCACAATCCACATTGACCGATTTCTGCTAAGAAGCCTGGTAATCCCAGGGTCGTGGCTGACCCGTAAGTCCCATTCGTTGACAATGAGCCGACTACATAACGAATTCCCATCAGGCTGGCTGCCTCTTTAGACACACTCTCGATCTCCTCTTGAACTCCGGACGGATATAAAACAAAGGGTACTAAAGCCTCGTGAAGATCGCCGCCATGTAAGTCCATTTGAAAATCTGCTTGTGCATAAAGTTCGGTGGTAATGGTATAAGCGATTTTCTCACTGGTTGTTCCCAAGGCTTTTCCGGGAAAGACACGGTTGAAATTTTTTCCGTCATCCGGGCCAACATATTGCATCTTGGCGTGAAAAGCGGGCACATTCGCCACATGAACAATGGCAATTCTCCCCGACACATTTTGGGGGTCTAACTGATTAGCCAGACGTATTGCTGTTTCCACACTCGGGTACTCTCCGCCATGGGTCCCCGCAGTAATGATGACGGTTTTACCAGAGGTTTCTCCATTAATCAAGGTAACTGGCAATTCCAAATCACTATTTTCCACTCTGAGAGTACCCTGCACCTTTGATCCTGGCGGGGCTATAAGTTGACCCGCTTTAAAATCACTAGACATACTTATTCCTCCTCCAGCTATATCAGCCCATTAATGGAAAGTGGCAAGCAACATACCGACCATTTTCAGTAGCGCAAAGATCTGGTTCTTCAGTGCGACAAACTTCCCCTGCATAGGGACAACGAGGGTGGAAACGGCAACCTTTTGGCACATTAATCGGACTTGGTGGCTCCCCCTCAATCGCATATTCTCTTGTTCGTGCACGGGGATCTAGGATCGGCGCTGCTTTGATTAGAATTTGAGAATAAGGATGATAACCCTTCAAGAATAATTCTTCCGTGGGAGCCAGTTCCACGATTTTGCCCAGATACATGACTGCTACCCGATGTGCAACATGACGAACAACCCTTAGATCATGCGATATAAATAGAAGCGTAAGGTTTAGGGATCGCTGTAACTCACCCAAAAGATTAATGACTTGAGCCTGAATCGAGACGTCTAAAGCTGAAATTATCAAGACAATAAAGGGAAAAGCCATCACAATATCCAGAATTCTCATTAAAACTGTATCGATCCAGCCTCCATAATAGCCTGCCAGTAGGCCAAGCAAACTCCCCATTATGATGGGAACGGCGGTCGCCAGCAATCCTATGGTTAAGTCGATACGTGTTCCCCAGGCCACCCTCGAAAGGACATCCCGTCCAAAATTATCTGTGCCGAAAGGATGACTCCAGGACGGGCTCGCTAACATAGTATCCGAATTTTGAGCATTGGGGCTAAAATGCGCAACAAACGTTGGAAAAAGTGCAAAGAGCACCACCAGTGCGATGATGATAATTCCTCCGTTTAGAGCCGCACTCCGTCGCCAAAATGGAATCTTCTTCTTCAGTAGAGGCACTGCGAGAGAAGAACTATTGCTAAGGTCCTTTTGTTCAACAGGGATTTCTGTTGTAGTCATTTCAGTGCCTCCTTCTTACTCCAGCTTAACTCTAGGGTCAAGGAATGAATATGAAACATCGGTCAATAAATTAATCAATAAAACTAAGGCAGCAAAAAGGAAAACGACGGCTTGGACAACCGCATAATCTCTGCTAAAAATGGCCTGAACCATTAACGAACCTACGCCGGGAAGGGCAAAAACGGTTTCGATAATCACACTTCCTCCCAACATGTATGCCATTTGCATGGCCAATAAGGTTACAGTCGAGATGAGTGCATTTCTGATGACATGACGAGATATAACAGTCCTTTCACTCAAACCTTTGCTGCGAGCGAAATCCACGTAATCCATGCGCATGACATCCACAACGTTATTGCGTAAGTTTTTTACCAGCAGTGCCGCTGTTAAGAGAGATTGGGTAATTGCAGGGAGGACAAGACTTCGAAGGTGTTCTGGCCATGTTTCACCCCAGCCGCCCACTGGAAACCAATGGAGTTTTAGCCCAAACCCCAGTAACAATAACATTCCAACCCAAAATGCCGGCATACTTAAAGCGACTAGACTACCTGTCCTGATGATTTGATCGGGTAATTTATCTTTATGAAACCCAGCAATATAGCCAAGGGGAAAACTTACAATCACCGCGAAGAGAGCAGATAAGAGAGTCAAGCTGAGGGTTACGACCATCCGCTTGCCAAGCAATTGGCTGACAGGCACGACATACAAAATAGAATTTCCCAGATCTAAGCGTACAAGTGCCTTGAGAAAGAGGAAATATTGCACGTATAAAGGTTTATCAAGACCTAATCGTTTGTTTATTTCCACGATGAGATCCGGGGTGGCTTTGTCTCCGAGGATCACGGTTGCCGGATCTCCCGGAATTAATCGGATCATGAAAAAAATCAGGATTGTAACAACAATCAGCACAGGAATAATTTGCAATATGCGTTTTAAAATATAACTCAGTTGTCCCATTAATTGCACCTGCCTTTTTTCTAAAGCACGCCTCTTGAACTTCCTGAATGAATAGAGTAGGAGAAGAGGAATATCCCCTCCTCCTAATTAAACCTATTTCTTGTCGAGATTTTCAAACCGATAGTTTCCTAAGGGTGTTTGGACAAATCCTGTAATATTTTTATTCATTGCTACAGGGTTCATCGTTAAAACATGCTCTTCTGCCACATCGACACAGGTCTCGCGTTCCCCATTTCTAGCTAAGTAGGCGGCCAAAACACCACCGATGGCGCCCGTACCGACCACCGTGATCTCCTGTTTCACTAATTTCTCGTTCATCCATTCCCCTCCGTAACTAGACAAATTAGACCTGTCCCTTAAGCGATCTATTTAGAACATATGATGACCGCCGTCGACACTGATGATTTGACCACTTATATAACTCGCGTAGTCGGAAGCAAAAAACAAGACCGGATAAGCAATCTCCTCCGAGGTCCCCAGACGATGAAGAGATATGCCCTCCAATAGCACTTCTTGCTTCCCCTCGCCCATGGCGTTCCACTGTTTTTCTGGGGACGAATTGGAACGCACAAAACCCGGCGCTACATTATTAACGGTAATCCCGTAGGCTCCCAGCTCCCTAGCCATTTGTCGAGTGAAGCCAATCTGTCCGGCTTTAGAGGAGGCATAAGCCTGAATTCCTGTCAGACTAAAACTACGCCCGGCTCCGCTGGAAACATTAACAACCCTACCATAGCGCTGTTCTTTCATAATCGGGGCTGCTGCCTTAATGGTATAAAAAACTGCTTTAAGATTGACGGCATAAATAGCCTCCCATTCCCCTTCAGTTACTTCTTCAATCGGTTTATTTACCTGCCCGACGACCCTCCGGCATTGTTAATAAGGACATCGAGCCGACCCTCACCTTGAAAAACTTCCTGCGTTGCAGTTTGAACTTGTTCTTCCGCGGTTATATCAACCACTCTTACCTGTACTTGTCCACCCTTGTCGGCTACTTTTTGACCAAGAACCTTAGTCTCTTCAAGTTCATTGGCGATAACATCCCAGCCATAGACTTGCGCGCCCCGCCTTGCTAATTCCGAACATATTGCTCGCCCGAAACCATGGGCCGCTCCGGTGACGATACAAACCTTCCCAACAAAATCCACAATTCAGAACCTCCTTACAATTCGAGTGATAAAGTTTGTTAAACACTAGGTCAAATATTCGGGAATTGTTGTATATCAGCTAACTATGCAAAACTAATGCCAGGAATTTATCACGTTTTAAAATACACCAAGCCCTTTTAACTTGGGAAATTGTAAAAAAACAACCAATTTTTATTAATTGGTTGTTTAATAGGGTTTAATGGGTTCTTTTAAGCAACTCTCTTCACTCTTTAGATGCCTTGCCGTAGCTTCCCCTAACTGTGTGAGAGATGAACCACTGCGTCCTCCACGAATCGTCAACAGACCCCATTGCGCTAACAAATTCATTCGGTGTCTCAATTGTTGTTCGGAGAGGAAAACTCCTCTTCCAACTAGAGCCTCCTGAATTTGTCGCCGACCCGCACGATTGTTTGAACATAGATAGGCGTAAGCTAGTAAAACCGCACGACAATCCCCAGAGTATCCTTGCTTTTTGATTTCTTCCAGCACGTCCTCAACCTGCTTATCCATGTTCAAGTAAATGGTGGTTGGTTTCGCTATAGCAAGTTGATTCGAGAACTCCATGATAGGTAAATGTTGAGGCAGTACTTCGTGAGCTTCGATGTGCACAAGATATTCCACCATATTCTCCAGTTCACGTACATTTCCAGGCCACGAATAGGTACGCAAGACCTCCATGGCCGCAGAACTTACACTTAGCTGCCCTTTCCCATATTTGCTCAGAAAATAGGCAAGCAGGCGATCCAGATCTGCAATTCGTTCTCTTAGAGGTGGGACTCTGATCACTAAGACCTTCAACCTGTAGTACAAATCCGCTCTAAATATTCCTTGGCGGATCATCTCTTCAAGATTCCGATTCGTAGCCGCAATGACACGGACATCCACAGGGATCACTTCGTCTCCTCCGACACGCATTACTTCACGTTCCTGTAAGACACGTAATAAGCGATTCTGCATGGTTAGGGATGCATCCCCAATTTCATCGAGAAAAATTGTTCCTCCGTGAGCCTGTTCAAATAATCCAGGAGGGATTCTGGGTCGAATTTCATAGCAAAAAGAGATGATTCGGACAGGATATATCCTTCAAAGTCAAATTGGCTGCCACAAACTTCTTCTAATTGGGCCAAGATACTATCCAGTGTGTTCCTCCCTAAGGCAATAATGATAATTCCGTTTATCTTTTCCATCCTCTAGCCTCCACCAATTAGCAGTCCGGGTCCATCTGTACAGAACCTACTCTCATAACATAAAATGGGACTCAATAAAACACTCTAAAGTATTTTTTTGAGCCCCATTGCTCTATAAATTGCCTGAAATTTGCTTAATTGTATTCGTGTTTATTGCCAGTGTCAATGGAATATCCAGAATACTTTTTAATATACAACTCAATAATCCTCAGGATCACCTCTACGCCTTTTTCCAAAGCTGAGGTAGGAATAAACTCGTATCTACTGTGACAATTGTGCCCTCCCGCAAAAAAGTTAGGTGTGGGTAAACCCATATAGGAAAGTCTCGCCCCATCTGTGCCACCCCGAATCGGTTCAATATCCGGAGTTACTCCCACGTCCCACATGGCTTGCCTTGCTATGTCTACCATATACATAAATGGCTCAATCTTTTCCCTCATGTTTTTGTACTGATCTGTCAGTTCAATCGTAAAAATAGCGGCACCGTATTTCTGGTTAAGCCCTTCAATGAGGCTAAGCATTGTTTCTTTGCGTTTAGCAAACGATTCGCGGTCAAAATCTCGAATGATATATAGAAGGACAGTTTCTTCAACATTGCCAAGAATACCATTCAAGTGGTAAAACCCTTCGTAGCCGCTCGTATTGGCCGGAGTTTCTTGAGGAGGAAAAAGGGAGATAAATTCACTTGCTAACAACATTGAGTTAATCATTTTTCCTTTAGATCGTCCAGGATGAACATTTCTTCCATGAATCGTCACAACTGCTTTGGCTGCGTTAAAGTTCTCAAATTCCAATTCGCCCAGTGGGCCTCCATCCACAGTATACGCAAGATCTGCCCCAAATCCTTCCACATCGAAGTGGTCTGCTCCTCGGCCAATCTCTTCATCTGGTGTAAAACCGATGCAAATCTTACCGTGCGGAATTTCCGGGTGTGAAGTAAGATGCTCCAGCGCAGCCATGATTTCTGCAACACCAGCTTTATCGTCGGCACCCAATAAGGTCGTACCATCCGTTGTAATAAGGCTCTTCCCAATATATTGTTCGAGTTCCGGAAAATCCTCAAAGTTAAGTACAATATTTTGTTCTTCATTTAAGAGAATGTTTCCGCCAGAATAGTTCTCGATCAGCCTGGGATTCACGTCCCGTCCGGATATGTCTGGACTTGTATCTAAATGGGCGATAAAGCCAAGTGCGGGAACAGCGTTTTCCAGATTTGACGGTAGAGTGGCATAGATATGACCATATTGATCAAGGGATACATCCTTTAAGCCGAGTTCCTTCAATTCTTCGACTAAATCCCTGGCCAAGACCAGTTGGCAAGAGGTACTTGGTGTAGATGTCGATTCTCCATCCGATTGAGTGTCGTATTTTACATATCTTAAGAAACGATTGATGACGCTTGTCATGGATGAAACCCTCCTGGATTAAATTAGTTCTGTGTGGTAAGTTGACAAAATAATTAGCAATCTGTAATCCTAGAATAATGCAGTGATGCAATCGAAATTACCTCTTTAGAACGAATTATATAATACTTTTCTGCATTTCGCTTTATTTTACCAAAAACATACTTGATGCAGAAATTCTTCTCTTTTTAGGCGGGTATAATATATGAAGCACGTTGATTGTTCCACTCAACGTGCTTCATGTATTATGTTTAGGATACTGTATCATGTCAATCGACTATTTCATTGACCACCCTGAAGCTCACTAGATATGCTTTGATGTTGCCATTTTGGAGCAGACTGCATATAAGGCACTCCATCAATTATTTCCCATCGTTCATTTTCCGGCCAAGTTATATAATCAGCGTAGGTATGTTTTTTATTTTCTTCTGGTAAGGACATCACATGATCCGCCCTTTCTTAATTTTCGATATAATCATGGCCTTCCTTTGATCGCCAAACCATTTCCCATATTATAACATATCTTTGATTATTTTTTCCTCAGTTCAATAAATCTTGCTATTGACAAGTTCTCTATGAATATCCCATCATCCGCTATAGAATTGCCAACTCGAGTCTTTTCAATCAATCTTTTCTCCGCGTTACGGTACGATACCGGTGGAACTGTTGAACTATCCTTTTAAAGAATTTTCTATTGCTAAAGCCAGTTGGTCTGGACAGGATGTTCCCTTCTGACACTTGATTCCTTTTAATCGTTTCACGACATCTACTGCATCCATTCCTTCCACAAGTCTCGATACGCCCTGAGCATTTCCAGGACAGCCCTTTACAAACTCTACATTCTTAAGCTTGCCATCAATGATATAAAAGCTAATTTCCTTTGAACATACTCCTACGGGAATATGTTTAATTATATTACCCATCTAAATAAACCCCTTTTTCAATAGTTAGAAATAAAAAAGCTCCTTGCTATTGCACTCCTCTCGCATTCCAATGAGCAAGCTAACAATTTGCTTTCCATTATACTGGGTATTTAAAGAGAATCCAAATTTGACATAAAACTTCTTTAGATCTTTAATGGAAGCTATTCAAAAGCAACTCCTTGCCAACGAAGGTATCCGTTTAAAGGAAAATGGGTTCTTCATCACGAACCCCGGCAACGGCTCTCCTTTTGAGCTTAGCGCCAACTGGTAAAAATTTACTTATCTGAAGGTATTACTTACAATATTAGTAATACTTTTTAGGAATCGCCTTCATTCGGTTGGCGATGCCCAGTTCGCTGTGGTAAAAGGGCAGCAGAAAGATAGCATCCTCACCATCGGGCATGACGGCCTTTTCCTCGATCATCCGATCCAGCATTGAGTCAACCCGTGATTTCTCAATCTCAAGGATTTTTTCCGACTCTTCCAGAAGCTGTTCCCGGGTGCCATAACAGTGTCCATCGTTGGAAAGTTCGTTAAGGACATACACAATCCAGTCCGCTACCCAAGTATTTTTGAATACCTGTAACCGTGGCCGGCAAGGTTTCTCTATAATCCTGCGCCGCAAACTGCTTGCCGAACTTGCTGTCCATCTTCCATTCCCCTTTAATTCGAATGATGGATCCAACATTTACCGCGGCCAAGCTTCCCACAACTGTTACCAGGTCCGTAAACCCCTTGGTTTTTATCTTGATGACACTAAAGCCATTCTCTGCATTTTCGAAGGTAATTCTCTCGACAACTCCGCTTAGGTATTCCATTTTTTTGCCCCGCCTATCATCGGGAAATCCAAGGGTAGACAATTAATTAGAGAGGGGGATGGTTCCCCTCTCACCTCACTCCGTAAAGTTAAAGGAGTAGTTATTAAACCATAATTGGACCTTTTTAGTCTTTTGCTAAATCTAACAAACCATTTCCTTCCAAGCATTTTGGATTACCAAGTGCATTTGTTCTCTTCATTAATTGAGCATAAATTTCATTTTCCGATAATGTTCTTTCGAATTCTTTTTCACATTGTTTAATAATTAATGCAGATCCTCCCGAAACGTGTGGAGTTGCCATTGAAGTTCCTCTCAATGTTGCATATCCTCCACCTATATAAGTTGACAAAATTCCATCTCCTGGTGCAACCAAATCTACATTCTTATTTGAATTACTGAAACAAGCTATTTTTTTATTTAAATCAACTGCACCAACTTCTACAACTTCTTGATATGCTCCTGGATAATCTAATTCATCTGTTTGGGGGCTACAATCTCCACCATTACCAGCTGCACAAACGACTAATATACCGTTATTCACTGCATTTTTTACAGCCTGGTGTAGTTCTGGAACATCTTGAGGTCCTCCTAAAGACATTGAGATTACTCGTGCTTTTTCTCCACCGGGACCTCTCCAGTTTACCGCATAATTAATCCCATTAATAATCCACTCATATGCCCCCGATCCATTACCTGCAAGAACTTTTATAATGAGTAGCTTAGCTAATGGTGCCACTCCTAAAACCCCTATATTGTTTTCTGATGCCGCAATTGTACCTGCTACATGAGTACCATGCCCCACATTATCAGAAAAGTTATTAGGATCACTATTATAATCTGTAGTAAAATTGCGTCCGCCAATAATACGATCTTTTAAATCTACATGATCGGTTTGGCATCCTGTATCTAATACAGCAACTACAATGTCCTTACCCTTTTCACTCTTATCCCATGCTGTTGGGGCGTTAACAAGTTTCACACCGGCAGGTATTTCAGTAAAAGTAACCTCGCAAGCAATCGATAATACTTCATAAGGAATTAATTTTACTTCATTATTGTTTGATTCTTTTAAATAGTTATGACTCATCTTTCTTCACCTCAAAATCATTTTATTTAAAAACTCCTGAACTAAATAGTAGCGTTCCGCATCGACTTATTCTTGGCAATCCACAGCCAATTTAGAGAGTGCATATCTACTTTGGCTAGACTTCCGATAACGAATTGTAATGCCCCCGTTTGTCAAAGGCCAACGTCGAATGCTTCATCATTCCTGTGCTTTTGACGGCAGTCAGTTTCAGACCCCAGGTAGATAAGATCTAGGGTGACTCCATAAAGATTAATAAGTTTCGATAATAAATTATAATCTATCTGACCAGAATCAATCTCCAATTCATTTATCGTCTCAGTTGATACTCCACAATATCTGGCAACCTCATCTTCCGTATACCCGCAGGAAACTCTAACAGCGCGCATGGTAAATTGCATAATTTCATCCCCTCGCTCGTACCAGTAGGACTTTAGTCCCAAATTGTGCAATTCATTCGGACAATTCCAGCATATACCAATTCGATTGTCGAAATCGTTAAAACATTGTAAACTAAAAACTAATTATTTTTTGGACAATCGGTATAGTAGCACTAATGTGTACTAGCAGGAATTTCGCCTAATAAATGATTTCCACGAGTGATGGGAATTGAATCTCATGACTATTACTATTATTATTTTTAATTTTGTAATACCAATAAAAAAGGCAACATAATTTTGATATTGCAAGCAAAAAAAGATAAGGAAATATCCTTATCTGTGCGGGCAAGGCAACCTTACCGGTTGGTGAGAAGTAGCTCGGTTTGACGCTGGCTACTTTTTACCTGTCAAGAAAAATATTTTATCTACTAATTGCTTTTATCACCTCCACGATTAAAACTAGTAAACTTACTAGTAATGAACAGGATCCGATCGCAATCATCAGCGTTTCATATGTTTTCATGAGCCCCAGTTCCTCCCTTCAGAGAGAAATTGGTTGCATACCCGCAAAACACAATATTTAGTTCTATTACAATATATACGGTTATATTTCCGTTAGTCATTTTTCCGGAAAATAAAGTCGTCCATAAGGGGTGGCTTGCACCCTTGCTACTCGCCATGTAATCCTGAACCTCTGCTTCAACTAGTTTGTCTTAATATTAATCCGATTTAATCGGAAAGTCAACCTATATTTTTTAATCTGACCTACTATTTATTATTGGTAAAATCGGATATACTCGGAATAGAATATTTTTGACTTTGGAGGGAATTATGTGGCACGTAGCAAGTATACTGAGGTTGAGCTTGGCATGATCGCGGACATTTCTGGCAACCTCAAACGGATCCTACATCTTAAAGGTGTTAGTCAAACCGATCTAAGCAATAAAACTGAATTACCAACAAGCACAATATCAGACTACGTGAATGGAAAAACATTGATTCCCCCTGGTAATCTACAAAAGATTGCCGACTCATTAAATGTCTTAAAGTCTGACATAAATTCATCATTTAAGAAAGCTCAGTCATATAAGTCTATCCCCCTTATCGACAGGATCTTTGCTGGCGAAGGATTACTAGCTGAGCAGAATGTTGAGGGCTATATCCATTATCCATTCCTTGATAGTCGTCAACCAGATTATGCTTTGAAGGTGAAGTATGACAGCATGGCCGATGCCGGTATCGAGTCTGGCGATATTGTCTTCATGCGTTATGCGCAGTGGGCAGATTATAATGGTCAAATCGTGGCCGCACTCATCAACAATGACAAAGAGGGAACCCTAAAGCGTATAAAATGGTCGGAAGGATCACCTCTAATAAAGTTAATGCCTGGAAATAGCAAGCATAAAGTGATTGAAGTTCTGCCAAATCAAGTGCGAGTACTCGGAGTTTATATGGGCCACTTCAGACCAGAAAGTCATGAAGAAATAGCTAAGGGCTGAGATATCATGCAGGGTAACAAGGCCGTCACACATCCATTTTCATGTCATCATCTTAGTGCTTAATCAATTGGAATCTCTAGCATTTCGTGGTTGCTTTTTGAATAAGTCATTCTTTGGACGTCTAGTTCCAACTCATCTCCAGTACCCAAGAAACGTAGTGTTCTTGTATGAATGATCGTACCATCGTGCAGTTTATCAGACTTATCCATAATGGTTTGTTCTAGAGAAACTTTCTTTCCATCCATGATTAGATAAACCCGACTTAATATTAGGCTTTCTTCACTGCTAATGGTTATATGTGTCTCTCCCTGAGACGTTTCGATTTTAGTGATCTCTACCATTTGCCCTAGAATATTAAGACTCTGCTTCTCTCCATCGCTAGTTTTGTTTAACCTAAACTGTTGATTCACGTCGTGCTCAGCTACAAACCTCACCAGTTCCAGTTGGAGATTCTCTAAATCTTGGGGCAACGGATCATAATCTCTATGAAACGTGATTCCTTTCATACCCGAGCTAGTGCCACCTCCTTGTTGCGGAACTTCTTTTCCATTCGCAATGAGCTTTAGCGTAAGGTCTGCCGATCGAAATCTCTCTCCACTGAGTTGCCCTTTAGCCAATTCAAAAATGGTTTGCATCGAACCATTGATCACTGTTTTTGTAGGGGAAGCAAGAATCGAATCAATGGTTATTGAGGTATTATCCACTTCGATCGTTTTATTGAGAGTCTTTTTTAAAGTGTGCCCCATCACAGTATTTCTGTTTAAGGTAAAGCTGATCTCGGCAGCTTGCTGTCTTAGGGAGAATTTTAAAGTTAAGTTTTTTTCAAACGGCATAGGTGACTCGAAGCTGGAGAGATACTTCATTTCTGTTTTTTCTTCATTCATCGTTCCCTGCGAATTCTGAAAGTGGTAGTCTCCCCAAAAAGCTTTTAGCGACATAATTGGTGAGATATTGTCTTCATCGACGTGCCCCGAAGGATCGTTAACAGTATAAAACAATAAAAGTTGATTTTCATCTAACATGACATAATCCACGGTTAATGAGACTCCGTTATCAAAACTAACACTCTTTCCGATCGATTGTCCTTTGCCAATGTCACTTAATTATCAACCCTCTATGCTTTAGTACGTTGTTAGTACGTTGTTACTATTTTTGTTCGATTTCGGTAACACATTTGCTTTTGATCGTTTCAACCAGAAATTGCAGCGCATCAACAACATGTGGTCTGATGTCGCCGCCTATCAGTACATACATTATGTCGTCGCCAAGTTCAAGATGGCCTTCATTAAGCCAAACCCTGACATAGAAAATACCATCCATCTTATAGGTTTCAGCAATCGCCGTATCAACCTTTGCCGCATCATAAGCAAATTCCATTCCCGTTACGATTGAACCGTCATCAATCCCTTGTCGTACCTTGGCTTTAGGCGTTTGGCGCACAACACCATTATGAACTAAAAACATCCCTTCCTGTAAAGCGGCCGGGTCAGTTTTTGCTTCTTTGAGCCATTCATCCATTGATGGCGATAGTTTTTTCGTTTTTTCATTAATCATAAACTAATACACTCCCATTAAAATTCTAAAGCATAGTTTCTGAATCACGCTGTATGAATTCTTTTATGCCTTCACAGTCAAAAATGGCCGGTTCAGACCAGTAGATTCTCATTTATTTAATACCCTTTTCTTATCTTCTTCATGTGAATACACTTTCCCTTCTTTGGCTCAACCTCGTATAGAATACTCGACATCATTGGGTTCTCGAAATTATTCTGTCTGGTTTAATACTGATCATTTTCTTTTCTTAATCAATTCTTCCAGCTGCTGTTTTGCTTCTGGAGACAAGGCATCTATTAGATAATTACGGTCTCTTCCCTGAATTTCCTGATATTCATGATTGATTCTTTCATTAGCCCCCTCGATCTCAACCTTCAGTTCTCTGGCGGATAATAAGGCACACCCTGCACCCCTGATAATAAGCTGCTGTAAACCGTCTGACGTTGCAACGGTGATATTATAGTTTTTCTGATGATCATGGGCAAATTTTTCAATATACTGGTCCGCCGTTTGTGCCTCCCTGGTATATACCATATGGATAGTATGGTAGTCGATTACTTCCTCCAAATGCCCCTGAACACGGTAAGCATCAAACACAATGATAATCTGACATTTTCGAATCCCCTGATAATTACTTAGAGTATCCAGCAATTTCATCCTGGCGCCGTCCATATTGTCATCGACAAGCTCTTTCAGCTCAGGCCAGGCATGGATAATATTATAGCCGTCCACCAGGAGATACTCTTCTTGGGTTTCCTTCTGTCTGTTGACAGAGGGGACAGGTTCATAATAACTTTCGAGGGCTGTTTTGCGTCTTTTCCAGGCAGACTTCTTCCCTTGGTTCGCATAGAAGGTGCTGTTGATGATTTGGTCAATCTCATCTAAACTGATCCACTTCTCTTCAGTATATGAGGCCTGGATTTGGGCTGTTTCTCCCGATAAATCGTCTTTTTTCTGAAGATAGCTTTCAACATGCATGTAGTCCTTTACTGCATCCCAATCCACCAAAAAGCCCGCCCCATGGGCACAAAACACAGAACCAGTCGGGTTTTCTGTGTCTCTTTCTGGATCATAGCCGATACTTTCTATAACCTCTGACCCATTATGGCATGGTGCGTACCCTTTCAGGCTGCAAAACAGCCTGCCAAGCCCTTTGCTATAGGCAACTACCTCTTTCTGATAATTTCTCAGGGTAATAACGGGGGCGCTCCCCACAAGAACCGCCATCTCGCCATTGGTCTGTGATAGTTCGCATGTGCCCTGCATTTTCTCAATGTCAGTCATAGCTCTGCCTACCATTTTCACAGGCAGTTCCAGTTGAAAGGCATAAAACGGCTCCAACAATATGGACTTGGCCTCCTTTAAGCCCTGACGCACTGCACGGTAGGCCGCCTCTCTGAAGTCACCGCCTTCAGTATGCTTATTGTGTGCTCGACCAGAAACTAACGTGATTTTCAGATCTGTAATTCCTGACCCTGTGAGAACTCCTTTATGGGCTTTTTCTTCCAGATGGGATAAAATAAGTCTTTGCCAGCTTTTACCCAACACATCCTCACTGCATTCCGCCTCAAACTGAAGACCACTTCCCGGCTCGCCCGGCGTGAGTAACAGGTGGACCTCTGCATAATGCCGCAATGGTTCAAAGTGCCCTACTCCTTCGACTACATTAACAATAGTCTCCTTATAGACAATCCTTCCTGCATCGAAGGCCACTTCAACGCCAAAACGGCTTTGGATAAGACTCTGCAGAATTTCAATCTGCACCTCTCCCATAATCTGTGCCTGAATTTCCTGCAACTGCTCATCCCAGGCAATATGAAGTTCCGGCTCCTCTTCTTCTATCTGACGCAGCTTGGGAAGCATCACTCTTGGGTCACAGCCTTCCGGCAGAATAATCTGATAGGACAGCACGGGTTCCAAAACTGGTGGATCTGAAGCTTGCTCTAACCCTAAACCGTCTCCCGGTCTGGTTTGGCTGAGCCCTGTTACTGCGCATACAGAACCCGCCCCGATCTCATTCACTGCCTCGAATTTCTGTCCGGAATAGATACGAATTTGATTAACTTTCTCTTCCCAGATACTATTCGTTAAGACATCTTTCACCTTAAGTTTTCCGCCTGTCAGCTTCATGTAGGTAAGACGGTTCCCCTGCTCATCTCTTGCTATTTTGAATAGTTTAGCCCCGAATTCAGCTGGGTAGGCAGGTATCAGGGCATACTTCACAATACCCTGCATCAATGGCTCAACGCCCTCTAGTTTTAAAGCGGAACCAAAAAAGCACGGAAAAACTCTGCGCTCCGTGACAGCTCTCTTAATCTGCGAAGTTTCAATATCTCCCGTTTCCAGAAAGGTTTCCATCATTATTTCTTCACGCATGGCCAGCTGGTCGTAGAAATCGTCCGTCTCAACTTGTCCAAATTCAATAGACCCATCATCCAGCTGCTTTTTCAATTCTTTCATTAACTTGTCCTTATCCGTCCCGCTCTGATCCATTTTATTGACAAATAAAAAAACAGGTATCTGATACATGTCAAGCAGTCGCCATAATGTTTTGGTATGCCCCTGCACCCCATCCGCACCGCTTATCACTAAAATGGCATAATCCAGCACCTGAAGTGTTCTCTCCATTTCAGCCGAAAAATCCACGTGTCCCGGGGTATCTAGTAAGGTAATCTGAGTCTCACCTATTTCGAACAAAGCCTGCTTGGAGAAAATAGTGATACCTCTTGCTCTTTCTAGCTCATAGGTATCTAAATAAGCATCCTTTTTGTCCACCCTTCCCAATCGGCCAATTTTACCGCTCAGATAAAGCAGACCCTCTGATAATGTCGTCTTGCCCGCATCCACATGTGCTAATATTCCAAGGACTAATTTTTGCATAATCTATTTCAAATCCCTCTGTTCTATGTTTTAAAGTGTAGGTTTACAAGTTATATGCTCTCAAATAACAACGTTTAGCTTTACTAAACATGATTACATTTTATACAATTCGAGAATTGTTAACTCTAATTATATCACTAAGAGAAATTGCCTCAATGCGCTCATGAGATGTCGCTACTCAAAGTTCTACTTCTTGGTTATGCATATTCCCTTTTCACTGGGATTAAGGCTATACCAAAACACGATGCGCCCATCAGCCAAGACGCCTAGGATATGCGTTTCGGCAGCTTTGATGGAGATTAGGCCGAGTGAAAGGAATTATTCAGCAATTCGCTACCGGTAATCGGTACTGTTTGGGAAAGTAGCTTTTCACTGTTATCTGTAGCGTCAAACAGCTTCACGCCTGATTCATCGGCATAAACATATCTCAACCTATCACTAGATACGTCGTAACCACCAAAGAAAATATCCGGATTACCTTTAGCATTATAGTGGGGTTCCCTGTTCATTTTCTCTATGATTGTGCTGGGCAAGGAAACCACTTCTGAGGGCTCAAGGGTTGTCTTAAAGGTAGTTAGTTTATCTTTTAGCCGGATCACAATCCTCTCTCCGCTCAGACTTACATCTGTCGCTGCAAAATTTTCACCGACCTCAAGTATCTTCTCAATTTTCATGGTTTCAGGATTGACGAGCATCAAGGCCGCATTTGCTCTTTCTTCATTAGGTGTATAGGCCAGAAGCAACCTACGGTCAACCTCTCCTACCATAGAGAGCTCTTGCATAGTTCCTGCAAAGCCATCAATTTGACTAAAGCGTTGATAATCACCCGTTAAGACATCAGCCGTTTTATAAAGCCATTGTCCAAACTCATTTCCAGAAATAATCGAGGCTCCGCGACCATGTTCTCTGATCATCAGGGTTTCTTCCTGGACCGCTACTTTAGCGGTATTATTGATGTTTAGAAAGGACAAATCGGGATCAGCATTTTTTGGATTGGCCATCAATCCAACTGAGATCATAAGACATGCCACCACCGCCAAGATTAATACCCAAAAGGCCGGCCGCTGATAGTTCAGCACATTTTTGATCCGACTTCTGGCTTTACTTAATTGGTCCACTCCAAAACCTCCTTGTAGCTGTCAATCAGCTCTTTAAGGTGTCACACTACACAAGCGATCAAAGAAGGGATTGCACATTAATTGATCTTCTCAAGCATTTCTAGCATGTACTCCACTCTGTTTTACCCGCCTTTTTAAATATAGTAATTTGAAATTATTCCACGTCGTTCCTGCATTTCCTTTCCAAGTAATAAAATACTGATGAAAAATAATGCCCCTGCAAATTCCTGAGTTCGGATATTTCTTGAACAATGGGTTATGTTACAGACTTAGCAGTGGTATAATTCGAAAGGTAATAATTACATATCATACTCCACATTTAAAGGGGATTATTGATTGATGGAGAAAACGACTCAGCGCAAAATGGTCACTATCGCGATGCTTGTCTCGATTTTACTGGTTGCTATCGATACGACCATCGTTACTACCGCTATGCCTCACATTGTGCAACAATTGAGCGGCTTGAACCTACTTAGTTGGGTTTTCGCGATTTATCTGCTCACCTCGTCCGTAACCGCACCGATTTATGGTAAACTCGCGGACCTATTTGGCAGGAAGTCCATTTTTATCTTCGGCATTTCGCTATTCGTCATTGGTTCCATGGTGTCCGGTATGGCACAGACCATGTATCAGTTAGTTTTGTTTCGTGGCTTTCAAGGCCTCGGCGCTGGTGCTGTGCTGCCGCTGACCTTCACAATTATCGCTGATCTCTATGCGGGGGAAGAGCGCGCCAAGATGCAGGGGGTATTCAGCTCAGTTTGGGGCGTTGCCGGGTTGCTCGGCCCTTTAGTGGGAGGACTGTTTGTCGATCACATCTCGTGGCGATGGATTTTTTATATCAACGTTCCGATTGGGATTGTCGCCATTTTCTTAGTGCTCAGTTTTCTTCACGAAACGAAGCTTGAGAAAACGAAGAAAACCATTGATTATTGGGGAGCGGCGCTGTTTACCATTTCCATGGGTTCACTTCTCTTTGCGTTGATCAGTGGGGGACAGTTGTATGCCTGGAACTCAGTTGAGATCATCTCCTTATTTATCGTCGCAATTGTTTTCTTAATGGCCTTTGTTTTTGTGGAGAATAAGGCGAAGGAACCCATGCTCCCCTTATCCCTCTTTAAAATACCGGTCATTGCCGTATCCAATGCAGTGGGCTTTGTGGCTAGCGGCGTTTTGATCGGCGTCAATGTGTATTTGCCAGTTTGGATACAGACCTTGCTTGGCCATAGCGCCACTAGTTCGGGGCTAACCCTGATGCCGATGTCCTTCGCTTGGCCGCTGGCATCCACTTTAGCTGGACGGTTTATGTACAAAATCGGATCCAAAACCACGGCAGTATTCGGTGCGGTGCTGATTATGGCAGGTTCAGCCTGGTTGCTGCTTGTCAATACCGGCTCCCCATATTGGTATTTCGTAGGAATCATGATTGTCATCGGCTTTGGCATGGGTTGTTCCTTTACGCCGTTAACTGTCTTGGTGCAGTCAGCCGTCGGTTGGAATTTACGCGGTGCGGCTACAGCTTCCAACACCTTTTCGCGATCCCTTGGACAAACCATGGGGGTTGCAGTGTTAGGCACAGTGTTCAATAATACAATGAATCAAAAAGGCATGGCCCAGGGTTTACAGGTGGTCTTTATCTTGGTATTCGCCATTTCTTTAGTGACTTTGCTGATAAGTATTTTATTACCATCCCATCGCAGTATAATGGCTCAGCAAAAAGCAGATTAAGATTAACAAAAAAATAAGGGGGTGTGTGAAAACTCAGTCTCCAAAACTCCAAGTGGTTTTAACAAGCAAAAATCGTCCCATTTCACTATCAAAGTGGAGTGAGGACGATTTTGTTTTGTTGTTATAGAAGCAAAAGTGGGGATGTGAAAACAGCTTAAACAAGTTTTAGTACAGCCCCTTTAAGCTGTGCCACGAACTTCATTCAGCTGATCTAATCTTTTTGATTTGCCTTAAATTAAACAGTTAGGATGAACCTGACACTTATCGACAGCCTTCATTGATTCGGGAATATTCAACTCCGATAAAATTATCCGACCATTGCCATGACTTACCTTTTACAAAACCGGTGGCAAGCGCCCAATCATCCAACTGTTGAACAGATAATCGATGGTCAATAGGCGGTCCCATTTCCGTAGAAGCCTTGGCCCACTCAATGACCACCAATCGACCGTCCGTTTTAAGAATTCTATTTAACTCACAAAAAAATACAACCGGATCATCAACTTCGTGTATAACGAGTGACGTTATAATCCCATCTACCAATTGGTTAGGGAGTGGAAAACGACTCTCTTCGGATTGAAGAACTTTAACATTGAGGACCTGTAGCTGAGTGAGACTTTTATTTAGATCGTCAAGCATCTCAGCTCGTATATCGAGAGCGTACACTTGCTGTACTTCTTTGGCAAGTGGGATTGTAAAAAATCCTGTACCACAACCAATATCTGCCCATACAGTGTGAGATCCGAGCCCAATGTCCTTTAAAACTAGAGCTGGGGGCAAAATTGCCTCACGTTCTTTGCTGGTAAGCTTTTTTCGATTCTCAGGATTAAATTTATGTGCCGACATAGCTGCCTCCTCCAATCAGTTCTCTGAAATAGATACATTGTTTAATTCAAACTAATCTTTGCTTTCGCCACGAATTCGTAACCATTTGGTGCCGCATCCTTTTCAAAACTATACCTTACCACTTTGCCCTGTCAATTGATTTTCAGTTTGGAGTTGAGCTGAGATGTTTGGACTTCTGAAGAGAGTTAACTACAGCAAAACACCATTTGGCCAAGTTTAACCCCTAAATTCTCCGCTACAATCTCACACTTAGCGCGCAGCAAGAAATATAGCCTTCTATCCTCTTTGCCAAGAGCCTCTAAAGACTCATAATTAGCCTGTCCTTTACTGATCACCAGATCAGCTTTTTTATAGGCCTGTATGAATTCTTCTGAACAATCTTTGAGAACCGTACCTAAAAACCCGCTGCCATTTGAAATCACACGGAATTGTTCTGTCATACCGACGTGAACCGCATCTTCGAGCGTGGCATCATTCAAAATCGGTCGATCCTTTACTGCATAGGTCACCCGGATACCTTGTTCGGACAATTGCTCCGCTAATAGCCTATCGAAGGCAATTTCTCCGCTGTTATCTCCGAGGATTAAGATTTCCCGAGCTGCTTTTAGTTTTTCTTGAAACGAGACGTAATCATCCCGGGCGAAATCCTTCTCCATGGCTTCCTGAATACTCCCCTCAACATCGAACTCTTTCAGAATGCCCATATCGATAATATTGCCGGCCACAGCAATTTTCAAAGACATAAAAAGTGGATCGCTACTTTGAGCAATTTTCTCTTTTAACTCGGGAAGGAGTTTGAGGGCCAAATCATTGGACTCCTGTTTGGCCTTATGAAAGGGATCTTCGATTCCCAGCAGCTCATTGACTTTTCTAAGAATAATCGTCGAATTCTCTGCCGGGGTTCCCTGTGGGTCTAATTGAGGAAAGAGGGGCAGAGTCTGATGAATGATTTCTCTCATTTTTTCCTCGGAAATTTCTGTTTGTGTTAAAGTATTGATCGTTTGCGTTATATAGCATGGAATACATTGAAGGACAACGTTCACGAATAAGGGCCTCCTCTACAGTAATCATTGAGCAAACCTATACCTCAACTCAAAGCATCGCTGCGAAACAACTTTAGCGAGTACCAAAAACCCTCTTTTTCAGATAGTTCAAAGTGAAATATAAGAGTATTATGCAACTAGTTCTAGTTTATTATAAATTACGCATCAACATTTCGGTCATAAGCTTATCAAACACCCTTAACATTTGGCCTGAGTAAATGTTATAAGTTTAGATACATTGCTTTACTTAGTTCTTTAAAACCTTTCCTCACATAAAAAACTTCGGCTTCCGAATTAAAGGAGTAGACTTTTAATTCAATTCTATTCACACCTTTACTTTTAGCCCATTCAACGACTCTCTTTAACAGTAAGGACCCTATATGATGGTTATGGTACTCTTTTTTTACCGCAATACCATCAAGTTGTGCCCATTCCCTCTTCTTGATCACAGGAAAATTAGCAGACGTTTGAAGGTTACATTCTGCATAAGCAACCACCTTTGAATCGACCTCGGCCACAAAAAGGGCCTTATTTCCATCATTGATGCTTTCCAATATGTACTCTTTTGCCCTTGCATATTCTTCCGGTTTAATAAAAAGTTCAGGATGATTCAATCTGTGGAGTTCATCAAGTTCGACATAAACCTCACATAAACCTTCGTAATCGTTGATGCTTGCTTCTCTGATCTTTATTTCCATATAGCTTCCTCCGCTGAATACTATCTTCAAACTTAGAAAATTCGCCGCTGTTCTATGATTCCCTGCCATAGTCCGATCCTTTTTCAGCCAAAAGGCCGCCTGACATTTAGTCAAGCGGCCTAAGTCAACTACCCAGTCATAATATCAAGTATTTTTTTCTTCTATGCCTTCAAACACTGGTTTTAAATCGATCGTGAAATCTGGAAAAACAGATAATTGCACTTTATCATCCTCTGTGTACGCTTCTGGGCGACCGTAACGTTTGTTTTCCTGTAAGGTAAACACGTTTATATATTTGCCATCCGGTTCTACAATCCAATATTCGTTAACGCTGGCTTTTTCATACTTGTTGAACTTGACTACCCTGTCCTGCCTGGCAGTCGATGGTGAAGATATTTCAATGATCATAGTCGGTACCCCGAAATATCCGGTTTTCCTAAGTTTAGTTTCATCACATACTACAACAACATCCGGTTGTATAATATTTGAAATTTGATCGTCATTTTCAGTGTCTTCTGCTAGGCATAAGTCAAAGGGGGATGTAAACACTCTACATGGTTTACCAATCAGGTAGTTTGATATTTGTCTGTGAAGCTCACTAGATATGCTTTGATGTTGCCATTTTGGAGCAGACTGCATATAAGGCACTCCATCAATTATTTCCCATCGTTCATTTTCCGGCCAAGTTATATAATCAGCGTAGGTATGTTTTTTATTTTCTTCTGGTAAGGACATCACATGATCCGCCCTTTCTTATTTTTCGATATAATCATGGCCATCCTTTAAGTACCAAACCATTTTCCCATATTATAGCATATTTTTGATTATTTTTTCCTCCGCTCAATAAATCTTGCTATCGACAAGTTCTCTATGAATATCCCATCATCCTGCTATAGAAGTTCTACCTGCTATGACACGCAAGTATTGGGAAATCCATGAATTATGCACATTCAAAAAAGAGCCCTTCAGTAGCCGTTAGTTTTTCGGCTGCTGAAGGGCTCTTAATTTCAGAAACTATATTTGAGGCAATCAGTTGGTTATAGGTTCCAACTCTTCATTGAGAATTAAGGCACCGTAGTGTTTTAATTGAGAAAGAGATATTTCCGTATTATCTGATAAAACTACTCCGACCTTTCCAGGATAATATCTTAAAAATTTATCGAGAATTTCAGTTGACGCAGACTTAATGACTAGTGGTTTTTTAATTGAAAAACTAATGTTGCTAGTAAATCCCGATACGTCGAAAGGTTCATTCATGTTACCAAAATCTATTAAAAGGCAATCCATATTTTCTGATTTATAGTCTCCTATCAAGTTGTAAAAATCACCGTTTTTTAACATTTCCACAGCATTATTTTCTTTAAGCGAAAGCTTTTTAACCAAGTATTCCTTGTCTTTAGAAAGTACAAGATGATTAAAGGCAGAAGTAATTGTCGAATTAGATTTTAATTCTAAATCTGGAGTTTTGATCTTATCTAGTTCTTTCTTTATCGCGCTGATGAATTCTGGCGTCGTACCACAACATCCACCAATAAGTCTTACTCCATTCTCTACAAAGTCTTTTGTATATGCACTAAATTGTTCTGGTTTTTGTTCATATACTGCCTCTCCATTCACTAAATTAGGCATCCCAGCATTTGCTTTCACTGTAAGAGGAATTGATGTAACAGAATACATTTTTTTAATGGGTTCTATTAAACTATCTGGACCTCCTGAACAATTAGCACCCACGACTGCTACTCCTAATGATTGGCACACAATAGCACACACCTCTGCTGAATTACCAGACAGCGTTCTACTATTTTCATTAAAGGTTATTGAAGCAATAATCGGAAGCGTAGTAGTTTCTTTAGCAGCCAATATAGCTGCCCTTAATTCATTTAAATCTGAAAACGTTTCAAAATTAACAATATCTGCACCTGCATCTTCTATTGCCCTTAATTGCTCTTTAAAAATACTATAGGCTTTATCAAAACTCAAATCTCCTGCAGGTTCTAAAATCATACCAGTTGGACCCACTGAAGCGGCAACATAAGTGTCATCACCAGCAATTTCTTTTGCTAATTTCACCCCTTCAAAGTTAAGTTGATAAGTTTTATCCCCTAAATTATGCATCTCTAGTGTCACTCTATTGCCTGGAAACGTATTAGTTTGAATTACATCCGATCCTGCTTGTTTGTATAGATTATATAGATTCTTAACCTCATCTGGTTTTGATAAATTCCACGATTCTGAAGCTTCATTTCCTTTTAAACCTCTTCTTTGAAGCATAACACCTTTAGATCCATCATATAATAAAACCCTTTCATGGATAGCATCTAGAAAATTCTTCATCATTTCATCTCCCTTGTGTGTTATTATACTACACGAATGCTTTCCTGATCGACCTGTTTTACGCAAATCAAAAGAACGCACTCCCAATCCTGCAGACTGAGCCATTCGCCCAGCGTTGCGGTCAGCCCCAGCAAAATCTTCAGCCGATAGTAATCTTAGAGTTCTTGATAGGAGGGAGCCGCAGCATGATCATGCTGCTCTCGTCAGAAGATATAAGAAATGGAAACAACAAGTTGGTCATCATCGTCTTTGGAAAAAGTAAATCTGACTTCTTCTAATTGACTTGATTCATTTAGTATTGCTTCTTTAGCTTCTTTAGCGTCTTTAATTTCAATATTTACTGGGATGTTTTTTAATGTTAATATATTATTTTCTTTTTTGATTTCTATTGAGAAATTGGTATAATACCTTTTAAATAATTGATAAAACTCATTGAATTTATCAATGCCATCTTTAACCAAAATTTTTTCATTCTCGTAGTAATTTCCGGAGGACATTTCTTCAAACAAATGATGTGGCATAGGAATACCCTTTATTTGCCTAGCTATTTGACCATTTTCTCTCTCCATACTAATATGCAATGACGAGGAAAAGTCTAAAAATCTATATTAGAGCCAATCAGTCCTACGTCAAGAACTACTTCATTATATCCAGACCATCCATAATGAACAATAAAGTAAGAATCCCGTGAAAACCGTCTAGCAGAAAAACAAGCGCCCTCTAGGAGATTTCTAAAGGGTTCAATCAATTTCGTGAAGACTGATGAGAAAAGCATCCTTGTGGCCACTTAGGCATACCAAGGATGCTTTTTTTGTAAAGAATGTTGAAATCAAAAGAGTATTATAAATGTTGATCGTTTCAATGTTCAAAAGCTTGGACCAAAGATCGGAAGAAATCCGGCACCGTTTCTGATTTGCGTTTTACAGGGTCGTAGTTTACATAGATAGTTTGGCCTCTAAATACCATATCCTCAAAACCGTTTTTGTAAATCTCGAACTCGACATTATAACTTGTCCTTCCCACATGGGAAATACGCACACCTATTTCTAACTCGTCATCAAACATAGCTGAACTTATAAACTCCTGGGTTGTTTTGACCAAAGCCATATCCATTTTGCCTTCTTGAGCAAGTTGCTTATAATCAAGACCGATATTACGGAAGTATTCAGTTAATGCTACATCCATATAGGTTAAATAGTGAGCATTAAATACAATTCCCTGCCAATCAACTTCCGAATAGCGAACCCTTAACCGATGGAAAAAGCGAAAATCACTGCGCATAATCGTTCCCTCACTTACCAAACTTCTCGATGAATACGGGTTTCATCATAATGATCTTCAGCTAGTTTAGTTCCTACAGGATACCCTAAGGAAACGATGCTAAATGGCACCATCTCTTCAGGTATGTTAAAAAGTTCTCGTATTCCCTTCAGTCTTAAAGAATCAGGGTACACCGCAAGCCAAACGGCCCCCAATCCAAGTGAATGGGCAGCCAGAAGAATATTTTGAGTAGCTGCTGAGCAGTCTTGAATCCAAAGCTGGCGCAACTCTTCTTCGTACTTTACCTTAGAAGGATCTGCTACGACTAAAATTGCCAAGGCTGCACCTGGCAGCATTTTGGAATAGGGATGAAATTCAGGAACTTTTTTAAGTTTATCCCTGTTAGTAATCACTAAAAACTCCCACGGCTGCTCATTGCCGGCCGAGGGAGCGTTCATGGCCGCTCGTAACATCCATTGTACCTGATCCTCGCTTATCGGTTGGTCAACGTATTTACGAATACTCCTTCGAGTAATAATCGTCTTTAAGGCTTCGTTCAATAATAATCCTCCTCACTTTAAGCATAATACAGTAGCTTATAAAAAGTTTAAATAAGTTCGAGAAAAAAGCAAGAGAGAATGCTATTGATAAAGTAAATCAATAGCAAGCAACCTATTCATCTATTTATTGTCTATAGTCATCGATTAGAGATTCTTCCGTAACAGCCTCATGGATTCTGGCCAGGAACTCTGCCCCGTTGAAAATAACGTTCTCGTCTACATCAAAGGTGGAGTTGTGGTGACCGCCAAAAACAGGAGTTCCAAACAGTACAAAGAGCGCTTTTCCGCCCTGATTCTGCACCCTTTCCATCATAAGAGTGACATCTTCCGAACCGTTAAAGGGTATTTTAGGTATAGTCTCTTGTACCGAATGCAGATTTTCAGCAACCTTTTGGCCAAGCTTAATAAGTTCAGGCGAGTTCCTACCGCTTAGTGCCGTAGCCGCGGGTTTAACTTCAAGAGTTAGATCATACATTTGTGCAGCACCTTGAAGAACTTCAGTCGCTTTCTGAACCATGTAGGAATTGACTTCGTTACTTACCCCCCTTGTTTCCAAGCGGAAATTAGCACTCTCCGGTATAATGTTCCAAGTCGTGCCCGCTTCTAATGTCCCAACATTAATACGAGAAGCACCCTGGTCATGTCGAGCAATGGCATAAAGATTAGTTACAGCTGCACAAGCTCCCAACAAGGCGTTTTTCCCTTCATTTGGACTGATTCCTGCATGGGTAGGACGACCTGTGTAACTGACTTCAAAGCGGGATAAGGCCAGAATACTATGAATATCTAAAGCAATCTGCCCGATCTTTCTGGCTGAGACCCCAACGTGACCACTAAAAAGATAATCGACGTCATCCAACTGACCCGTTGCGATCATGGCCGCGGCTCCGCTCAAGTTTTCCTCATTTGGTTGGAAGAGAAATTTAATTGTACCTTTAAGGTTAGCTTTATTCTCTGCAAAGTGACAGGCTAGAAGCAGACCCATCGCAGTATGGGCGTCATGACCGCACATATGGGCATAACCGGGATTTTGCGAAGCAAATCCTTCCTTAACCGGTCGGTGAGAGCCTGCCTTGGATTCTAAACCTTCGTTTGAATCGATATCAAAGCGGAAAGCTACCGTTGGACCCGGTTGATCTCCTTTAAGAATTCCAACCACCCCAGTAAAACCACCCTGAGCAGGGGAAATATATTTCTCCTGCACTCCTGCCTTCAGAGCCCGTTCATATTCTCTTTGCAAGATTGTTGCTTCCGGCAATAAGAGCTGTTTATCTTCTGCGATGATTTCCCGGCCTAGCTTTAATTCATAACCCCACTCTTCCAACTTTTCAGCCACATAACCGGTGGCAAAAAACTCTACCCAGGAAGGTTGCGGGCACTTATGCAGATCCCTTCTCCATTGCACCGCCTCATTAAAATGAGCTTGTATTGTTTCCTCTGGTTTATGTCTAGTACACATTATCACCAATTCACTCCCCCTACATGGGTGCATTGATATTCTAATTTGAAGTTAGGCTTTCTCTTTTCTAAAAATGCTGACATTCCTTCTCTTTGTTCATCTCCAAAGCATAAAGCAAATAGATTCCCTTCAAGTTCACAGCCC
>NZ_JYNH01000042.1 GCF_000960765.1 Desulfosporosinus sp. I2
AACACTCGCAACTTGCTGAGATGCCACGCTGACTGATCCCTTGGCTACCTAGCCGAAGGATTTCGCGGTAATTGGTCATTGATATGACCTCCTTGGATTTATTTACACTACCAATGTAGTGCATAAATCCAATCTACCACTAAATATGTACGAGTGGTTCACCATGCGTGAAGGTGGTATAGTTATAGCGCGACGATGGCTCAACCTGCGCGTATCGGCTGCTCTTGCAGAGCATATTATTCACCTTATATTAAGCGCTTACAAATAACATATATTTGCTTGGTATACACCCAATCGACAACATCTGAACAGTTAAGGCCGCCTGACATCAAACAGGCGGCCTTGACTTATCTATTGAATAATTGAACTGACCCCCAAAATTTAGACAAAATAATTGAGGTAGGGCTTCGCCCTAGAGTTTATCGCTTTAGTTCTCCTCAAAGGAAATAATGAGGGACGAAACTATAATCCGTCCCTGCATTTCCCCCGGCAGAAACCAATTTGGCGCTCAGGTTGCTCTCCAGCATTGCCCTATCCTCCGATAATTGGCAAGAGCCAATCATAGTCTAACCAATGTTCGTTTGTTCCTATTCTTTTATCCATTACGCAGTTTCCTGTAATAGTCTGTATTCTATTGGACTCATATAATTAAGCTTTTTCTTAATTCTTTTGTGATTATAGTACTCTAGATACGCATGAAGTTCCTGAACAAAATGTTCCACGGACTCAAATTCCTGGTTGTATAGTAATTCAGATTTTAGGTGGCCAAAGAAGTTTTCCACTACAGCATTATCTAAACATGTAGCCTTTCGCGACATACTTTGCTGGATTCCTTTCGTCACCAAAGCCTCTTGATATGCCGCCATACGGTATTGCCATCCTTGATCCGAATGTAGCATCAGACCGGTATTGTCAGGTATCTTTTTAAAGGCCCTTTCTAACATTACCATAACCTGTGAAAATCGAGGATGATTAGAAATGTCGTAGCTGATAATTTCTCCATTATATAGATCCAATATGGGAGATAAATATATCTTTTGGCCATAGAGATGAAACTCTGTAATATCAGTAACCCACTTTTCATTGGGTTTCGCTGCTTGAAATTCGCGGTTTAACAGGTTTGGGGCAACTTTCCCTACATTACCCCGATACGAGTTGTATTTTTTTATTCGTACAAAACAATATAGGTTTGATTCTTTCATTAGTTTCATTACCGTTTTATGGTTTATGACAATACCTTGTTTCTTTAGCTCAGCAGTTATCCGACGAGAACCATAACGCCCCTTGTTTTCAGTAAATATCTGCTCCATTACAGGGCGAATCGTAGCATACTTGTCTGGTTTGCATTGGGATTTAGTGAAATAGTAATATGTGCTTCGAGGAATACCCGCTATTTTTACCAGCTCATTAACTTTATATTTACGCCTTAGCTCGTGTACTATTTGAGCTTTATCCTTGTTCGTGACTTTTCCTTTTTCCGGACTAAGGCGTTTAATTTTTTTAGATATTCATTCTCCATTCGTAACCTATTGAGCTCATTCTGAATTTCATCAGGCAATGAAGACTCGTCCACATTGGAATGCTTTAACTTCCGTGGTGTTACAAGATTTTTATGATCTTTGTTTTGTGTGAGTGGAATTACATTAATCAACTCACTTTTATGTTTTGAAGCATCGGAGTTAAAATAATTCTTACCTTTTTCGAGATACAAACGTATCCAAGTTTGGACCATCTTATGAGTTACACCATATTTTCGTGCTGTCTCCCTTAGACCCATATGATCGGTTAGCACTTCTTCAACTGCACTTAGTTTAAAGTCTCCAGAGTAGTGCTTCAGTTTCTGACCCTTGATAACCATCTTGGAACCCCTTTCATAAACAAAATGATTATATCATAATGTCCAATATTTTGAACTATACCCCCTTAAGTAGACACGAAAATGAAATGTAGTGTAGACTAAATTAAGGGGGTATAGTTCACTATAGGGTACATTTTATCACAAAGAACAATCTGGCCCAATATTTTCCCCCGTACACTCTGTCACTACAAAAAGAACATCCTACTCTAGGACCCGCTCATATCAAGGCTTTCACCCAACCCAGATATAGCACTACCACGCACTCGACGTGCCCTGTCCATGAGAACATATGGCCCTAAATAAACCTTTAATGAAGTAACACCAATGTGCCTCGGTTCGTCGGATCGGCTCGATAAATTATGTTGAGAAAGTAGTTATGCTAAGTTATCTCTTAAAAGTCGCATAAAACCAGCTTTTGTAGCCAATTAACCGTTTTGATCCCTTAAGCCAATAGTCATATAACTTAGTAATATGACTATTTTGTTTCTTTTCTGATGTTAGGTTATTTCTTAGAGTGGGTAGTTCACTGCATAGCTCACTGTGAACTGTACTATAGTTCATCAAATGAGCAGACCGCCCCCTTGGTTTAAAAGTAAGTTTTTTCAGAGCTTCACATAATACATGTTACTGCTTTTGCCGCCGTTTTCCCGCCATCTATTTTCCTTGCGAAGATGTCCCGTCCTTTCAAGATCTGTGATGGCTCTTTTTACAGTGCTTCGTGACAGCTTCAGCTCCTTGGCGATGGTACCAATCGCCGGGTAGCATTTGCCGTCCTTGTCAGCCCGATCATGTAAGTACATATAAACAGCAACAGCCCGATGTAGAAGCTCTGATGCATAAAGTGATGAAAAGTATCCCATTTCATCCCTCCTTAATCTGTGCGCAGCGGTGGTTCCTGCTGCGGTTTAGGCACAGCAGAAACATGAGAGATGCCCCCTTGATCTGATACTGTAGAGGGTTCTGTTTCATCCTCCACTTCTTCACAGGTAATGTGACGTTTGATGATCTCCTCTTCCAGTTCTCTGCGGTCAGCATAGGCAACCTTGCGAGCTGATTTTTCCTCTATCGCATACACCTTTTCAAATTTAATACCCCATTCTAGAAACAGTTTAAGGATTGGTTTTCATAGGATAAGCTCCGGTTTTGGTGACAATGAAGTTTCCTTTGGGCAAGGTCTTTAACTCATCCGGAGTCATCAGTGAGCGCTGGATCATCTGCAGGGATTGGGAGGGATCATTCTTGCCTCGGCTGACGGAGCCAGACATGACGGTTTTGTTGCCGAGGCTCTTGGAAAGTATCTCCGCTGATTCCGAGTTTGGAGCAAAGCCGCCGAAGATAGTGTCCTGGCAGTTATCAATAATAATGGCTGAACCTTCCTTGCCATAGTTTTTCTCCAACTGTGCGAAGGATTGGATGATGGCCACAATGGAAACACGGCGGGAGCGGGAAGCAGAGAACATCATCTCCGCACTATCAATCTTGGGGATGGTCCCGATCTCATCCAGGTACATCATGACACGGTTCTTGAGCTTGCCGCCTGTTTCATCAGCCACGGACAGTATCTCCCGGTAGAGTTGCTGAACGATAAGAGAGATCAAAAAATATTTTGTGCTGTCTTCCTCCGGCATGACCAGGAAGATAGCAGACTTGGTATTGCAGAACTTCTCCGCATCGATGGCAGTGTCGAAGCACAGTATCTGCTCCAGCTCCGAATCAAGAAAGGCATTCAATCGTGAAAGTGCTGTAGAGAGAACACTTTGCATGGCCTGCTCTGCAGTGTTCAACGCCGCGCCTGCAAACCATCTTGCCTTATGCTCCAGGTGAAGCTTTTCAATTAATAGTTGGAATTGATTCTTTCCTTTGACACCGGAGGGAGCCAGTAAGTCCTGTATCATCTTAAACACAGATATAATGTGACGTTTTTCTTTGGGACAGTATTCTGCTATTAATAAAATTACCGCTGTCAACAATCCTTCCGCAGCATCATAAAAAAAGGCGTTCTGTCCATGTGAACCTGAATCCAGCCCTCCGGAGTTGATGATGGTCTTAGCCGTTATTTTTGCATACTTTTCCGCTTTGGCTTTTGCCGCAAGACTGTCTGGATTTGCCCTGTACTGATCCATGTACTTGTTCACAAGGTGGAGCATGTTGTTGCCGTCACTGCGGGTAGGGTTGCGGAGGTCAATTACCGATACATCATAGCCGTAGTAATCCTTGGCGATGCTGCCATAATTCCTATAGAGATCCCCCTTGGTATCCGTGGTCATAAAGCTCATGCCCGATGCACAGGCATATTCAAGGTTTGGGTATAAAAAATTGGCAGTCTTTCCGACACCGGCTGCGCCGATCATCAGTGCATGCACATCCCCCTGGTCTACAATAGCCGTAATAAAACCACGAGCCATTTTGCAGCCTACTATAAGCCCCTGCACAGTGGGCAGGTTTTCACCCTTGCGCCACCGCTCCGGCTCATAGGGTATATGGGCATAGGTCTGTAGAATTTCATGCTTCGTTGCAAATCTTGCGGTACCATGCTGACCGTCACCCACTGTCTTAGATTTAATGCCGTTTAAGGTGTAGTAGTTAGCCAGCAGGATAATAAAACCGATGACGCCAAACATGATTGCAGCGATGATAATTAGCATTACAACCTGTGATATTTGCACAGGCACACCTCCTTTAAAAGAGAAAGTCATACACCCGTTTTTTGATTGGTGCATGGCTTTCTCCAAATTTCTTTATTCCATTTTGATGTGAAAGCTTTCGTCCTCCATCTTCGGTTCATCTTCGACAATGGTGACATATTCACCGATGATATTCAGAGCTTCATCGTAGCTGCCGGACTCCATGACCCGGTTCCACATCTCACGGGCTTTTTCACCGAGATCATTTTCCTTCAAGGTTCTTGAGGCAATGCCTACGAGATTAAAAATATTACCATCCTTATCCAAGAGTGGACATTCGGGTTTAAAGCGGTTGTTTTCCATGATTTCATTCTCCCTTATGATAGATTATATTGGGGCAGTGAAGTCTCTTCACAAATCACTTGTTCACCGTCGGTTTGTTTTGCATTTGGTTTTTGTTGGATTTTGATTTTCTGCTCTTGGCCTTCCGTGTCAATAATAATATGAGTCTTCACACAATTAAGCGCAAGACTCATATAGGATGAAATTAGTTTTTGCTTATCATCAAGGGTACGGATGCCGACTGTGTGGAGTTGATCATTCATAGCAGTGATATCCTGTTGAAGGTCATCTGCTTTCACTCTAAGCTTGCCTTTATCCTGATGGGGATGATAACTCTCATAAAGTTCCTTGGTTAATTGTTCTACGAGTACCGGCTTTTCAAGCTGACGGTATTGCTCCGAGACAGCAAGCAGAGCATAGGATGCCATGCTTTGCAGTTGCTCCATCGCGATAGCTTCCCGGTCAACCATCACTTTTCCATTTTGCACGAGAGAACTAAATTTTCCATAGTGTTCCATCAACCTTTCATAAGGACTTTTAATCGATTTCACGCCGCTGCATAAATCACGAAGTTCCTTACACAGATCACGGCAGGCTTCTATTTTGGAATGTTCCTGCGCGGGGATCGGTGTGATCCCATGCTGTGCTTTTAAATCCTCGTTCCAATCCTTAAATGCAGATTGCAAGCATGAAATTCTGTCATATCCCTTCTCATGCAATATCTCTGCAAGACGGCCTGTGGCTTCTATCCCTGCGGCATCATGATCGAGACACATCACCAGATTGGATAAATAATTGTTTTGGGACAGTACCTGCAGCATGGCATGTTCAGCCACACCGTCCAGGGTCACATAGCTGTGCTGCTGCCAGTCTCTTTGATGCAGGCTGATATAGGACAACATATCGATAGGAGCCTCAAACACATAGAGGGTATCGCTGGTGCCGATGTGGTTGAAGCTGTACTTTGGATCAGAACCTTCCACATTGCCGCGATAGCCCGCAGCGTTAGAATAGGTTCCTCTTTTATGAGCGTGACGGACGATGCCGTTTTCATCAACGCCCACAAAGACTGCATTGTGATATTCCTTGTCCTCAAAGATTATTTTCTCTCTCACAAAATGAGTAAGGACATCCCGGTCAATATATCGCTGCTTTAAGAGATAGGCATAAACCCGGCGCATATTTGGAGCCGCATCCGGTAATAGGAATTCTTTACGATCCTGTTCCGGTGTTGTTTTCTTATTGCTCTGCTTAAATGCTGAACCTTGTTCGCCGCCGAGCAGCAGAGTCACCGCATCGGGAAATGGCAGCCCATAGAACTCCTGCACAAAGTCGATAGCGAGACCGCCTTGCCTACTGCTGTGCCGGAACCATTGATTGCCCCGAACGGTTACACTGTCATGACGCTTCCACCGCCACTCCCTGCCAGAGCGTGTGAGCTGCTCTCCCTGTCTTCGAAGAAAGTCAACGAGATCAACAGAGTTTGCACGTTGCTTCTGTTCATCGGTAAAATGTATATATGCCATGGTATACCTCCCTTGTCATAGTCTACATGTGCCACACCCGCGAAAAAAGCCGCCCATTGTTGAATGGACGGCTTACGGCGTGACAGCTTATTATTGAATGTTTCTAAGTATCTGCTCCTATTTTTTTTCGGAGCGTTATTTTCCGGTTGGTAAAGACTTTTTTTGCAACCGCAACTGCATTGAGCACCTTTGGACCTTCATATGAATTCCTCCTAATAGCTCTGGTGTGGCGCATGGTCATTATAGGCGTGACCCTGCGCTGATTTTTTCTCTATAAGTTTTTTGCGGAGTTTCCGATCCACCTGCAGCAGAGAACTACCGCCTATCGTTCTGTATTCCTCACGGAAGATGTTGCCAAGGTAATGCATCAGTTTTGTGGCAGAAAGGAGAACTGATGGCTCTTTGAAGGAGTCCATACGTTCCAGGAAAAACTGCGCATAGAGATTCCCCTGCGCTGCCGACAATGAGAGCCAGTGTTTCGCTATTTCTTTATCCCGCTTGACATCATGGCCTAAGAGATACAGCTTACCGAGGGCATATTGGGCATACTGATTTCCTTGTTCTGCAGAAGCTGTAAGCAGCCGGATTGCTGTCGGAATGTCTTTTTCAGTTTCCTTGCCTGAGAGATAGAGCTTGCCCAGGCTATACTGTGCAAACTGATTGTTTTGATCTGCGGAGGCCGCGAGCCATTTGATGGCTGCCTTTATATCTTTGGGAACATCCTCGCCCAATAAATACAGCTTTCCAAGGGCATATTGTGCATACTGATTTTTCTGATCCGCAGATTTGGTGAACAGCTCTACAGCTTTCTGGATATCCTTCTCCACATGGTTTCCCTTGAGGTAGAGCTTTGCCATGGCATACTGCGCGAGAGCATTTCCATTATCCGCAGCTTTACCAAGCCACTGCAATGCCTTTTCTACATTTTCATGCTCACTGTCCGTTTCAAGATAAATCTTACCGAGCATATACTGTGCATTGACATTTCCAAGCTTCGCTGCTTTCTCAAAGTATGTAATGGCGGCGGTGATATCTTTCTCGGTCCCTGTTCCGGTATAGAGCATCTGACCGAGACGGTACCGGAGCTTGTCGTCTTTGCTTTGGGCTTCCAAATCTAAAAAGCCGGTGAGCGCTTTTTGGAAGTGCTCATCGGCTTTCTCCATATTCTTCTCGGCACCGATACCATCCCGGTACATTTTGGCAAGCTCATAGGAAGCATAGGGATTTTTCTGTCTTGCGGATTTTTTATATAAATCAAAGGCGGTTTCATAGCTCTGCTCCACGCCGTAACCATGATAGTAGAGTCCGGCAAGGGAATATTGCGCATACTTGTGATTTTTGGCAACCGCCATGTGGAACCAATCCGCTGCTTCCACATAATCCTGGGTTGCACCCAAGCCTGCGGCATACATTTTCCCGATGCGGTACTGGAGATAAGGACTGCTCTTATCTGACTCCACTTCTAAAAAAGCGACAAGAGCTTTTGCATACCACTGCTGTGCTGCATCCTTATTCATCTCCACACCAAGACCGTCCATGTGCATCCGGCCAAGGTCGTACATTGCCAGAGCATTTCCTATTTCCACTTCCTCCATAAACAGGCGGTAGGCTTCTGTGAAGTCCGGCTCAATATCATCGCTGCCATAGAGAAATTCACGGGCTACTTTATACCGTTCGCTCCACTTGACATGATATTGAAACTCCTGTGAATCATCATCCGATGTATCTTCCCCTAGCGGGTCTGCAATAAAATCTCTATTATCATCATCGGTATCTGCGGATGATTCATTGGCTAATGGCGATTCTTCAATGTTCGTCAGCGCATCGTCCGTTGTCGCTGCACTATCATCATGATCTTCCATCAATACTTCGTGTTCCTCGTCCGGCTCAAACGTAAAAAGGTGACTGCCGATCTTTAGCGCTTCGGCAATCACCATATTTTTAATGCTCTTGAATTCCTTTTGCTGTGACAACGGAAGGGGTGGCGGCAATTTGTCGGCATAAGTGCTTAAAACCGCATTGCGCATTTCGTACCAGTTGCTGTACAGCTTTGCCACTCTTTCGTCCTTTGCAAGCTCATCGACAATCTGATCAACAACTGCCTTGAGGGGAGCCTTCAGGTAACCATACTGTTTCTTGCCGGAAGTATACTTAAGCTTTTCAGCAAGGTGTGTAATCAGTTCCTCAATATTTTTGTTATCGCAGATTCCGGAATTGATTTGAGATAGGATATCCTGCATGGCTTCATGGCTCTGCTTGTTTAGAATATTGCGGCGCTCCGTCTGCTTTTCATAGATCTCCATGAGGTCTTGACGGAAGATTTCCCTTGCGAGACTTCCCCGCATATTTTCAATGCCCTGCTTTGTGACATAGGCTTCCTTTGGATTGATGGAGTATGCAATCAGATGTAAATGGGGATGGTGGCTCTCATTATGAAAAGCAGCATACCATCTTAAATTTTCCGGAGCGATCTTCATATTTTCCGCAATGACATTGCGCTGCGCCCGAATCAAATCCTGCCACGATTTTGCTCTGTCGTATCCAAGTCTTGCCGCATCCTCACGCCGGAGGGATATAATATTTGTCCACACATTTCCAGGATGATTGGATACTTCCTCTGCAACTTGTGAAAGTACAACAGGTACGCCATCATCTGTAAAAAGCCCATGGGTTCCAAGCTTTTCAACTCTCGGACGATTGGCGATATAGTCCACGAAGTTTTTCTTTTTGCCGATCAAGTCAAGATTGTTTTCAAGGGCAATGGAAATAAACTCCGTGGCATTTTCTCTGGTCTGATTTTTCAGATAGTCCTCATACTCGAATAGGTCAGCGGTGTCCGGCAGCTTTTGCAGAATTTCTGAAATCAACTGCTGTTGATTTTTTGTTGCAGGAAGAAGTTGGGAGTTGCCGGAGACTTTTTCAACGCCCTCACGGGTGGCCACATATTCTACGAGATTGGACAGATGCGCTTTGGGTGCATTTTTTAAATACCGGCATTTGAATATGATTCTAGGCATAGCCTATCACCTTACTTGCCCTTTTGATATTTTACTACTTCCTCAAAAGTTACGGAGCCGATGGTTTTTTTCACATCATTGATGCATTTGCCCCGCAGCTTCTGCAGCAGGGCTTCATCTATTTCCGCATTGGATGCCAGGATATTCATCATCATGGACATCTCTACCGCCAGTTTAAAAAGCAGCCTTGCCATACGGTTCTCGGAATTTTCAACAATACCTGCAAGGGCGGATGTGATGGCAATCGGCAGGAACTTGGTATTATCCTTTGAGGAAACATAGCCGCTGTAAAAAATGATTGCCTTTTCAATAAACTCACTTTGACTCTTGCAGTTGTCCTTTCCATATAGCTCTTTCACTTTTTGCTGTGTCTCAGGGTATATCCATAATGGAAATCTTTTTTTGTTTTCCTCTGTCATATTGCCTTACCTCCGATCTGCCATATATTTTGCTATGACACCGATAACGACCACCTTAAAAAGTGTGAATTTATGCGGGTTCTCGTTGCTTTCGACCACCTGTGAGGTGACCGTGTCCCAAGTTCCGACCCCGAACGTGAACGTCTTTCGGCCCGCATTGCGGGCTGATGTGAGCCGAGGGGAGGTCGCTTGCGACCACCCCTCTTTAACCTGCACCGTTTTCGACCCCATGGTTCACCCCTCTGCAAATGGAGGGGAACTCCATACCAGCAGCTGCCTTTCGGGTTTATCTCTCACAAAACCCCAACACAGGGCGGCAAACTGTCTGCAGGTGTAACAATGCCACCCTGCCTGTCAAAGCGGCACACGGGGCGACACAGCCGCCAAATCAACGTCAATTTGCCTACTGTTTACGCGGAAGTGCCCCCACCATGTTTGGCGATATAGATGAATTTGCATTTACCTCAGCAAACTGTTTTTATAAATGAAAAAAAATGGTAAAATGATACATTAAGAATTTACCGCTGAAGGGAGGGGACACGGATGATCTACACGTTAATGAATAAGCATGCCCCTGTGGCAGAACTGAATATTGACGAAGATACGGGCGCGATTTTAAAGGTCGCTCAAGTGATTCATCCGGAGTACCTTCCCGTCGGCATTGCGATTACCAAGGGGCTTCCCGACAGGAAAAGCCTGAACGATTGGTGGCGGGGACGTTCCATTCCGTCCATCCGTTCCGGTATCCGGGAGGCTCTTGACATCCTGAACGTATCCTATACGGAGCAGCTTCTCACCAAATGCTACGGGCTGAGTCTGTCCGACCAGTATTTGATCAACCCCAAGGAGCATCCCTTTAAGTGGGAGGATATTAATTTTTTCCACAACCCTTTTTCCGATGATGTAGGAAATGTGCTCTTTGGCCAAGCTTCTTCCCCCGGCAGTGAATTCGACCTACTCTCTCCGTGCAACACTTGCAACGGATGGCTGCGAAAAAAATGGAAAATCATTGACGGAAAACGTTGCCTACTTAAATCCGGGAGCAATCCGTTCCAGCAGGAACCGCTCAATGAGGTATTGGCGACTTCTCTGCACCAGCGTTTAAACCATACCGCTTATGTACCATACAGCCTCGTTTGGGAGAATGAAATTCCCTACAGCGTATGCGAAAATTTCATTACGCCTGAGACAGAACTGGTCAGTGCTTACAGCATTTTTAAGAGTGAAAAGAAGCGCAATCATCACTCCTTGCATGAACATTTTCTGCTTTGCTGTGAACACCTTGGCATCCCCGGCATGAAGGAATTTCTGAATTATCTGCTGGCTTTTGACTTTCTCATGGCCAACACAGACCGCCATTTTGGAAACTTTGGTGCTGTCCGCAATGTGGATACCCTTACATGGCTGGGGGCAGCGCCTGTCTTTGACAGCGGCACAAGCCTCTGGCATGATCAGGTTTCAAGGGTAATTCATCCGAATGGTGATGTGCCAAGCCATCCGTTTAAATCGGCGCATGCCGAGCAGATCGTTTTGACCGGCAGCCTTGACTGGATTGATTTTTCCGCGCTCCGGGATATAGACGAGGAGTTTCGAATCCTTCTTTCCGCTTCGCCGTATATTGATGAGCCGCGTACAGATAAGTTGTGCAATGGTTTGAAAGGGCGTGTGCTACAACTCGAACAACTTGCTTTAGAGCAGAAACATCAAGTAACCGTCAGCCATCCGAAGGAAACAACAGAGGTTAATCCTGAATCACAGGACTTTGAAATAAAACTATAATGCGTATCAAATGACTGCCCTAAAAGGATAGGTCAGTCACTTTTTTCTGCGCTTATTGCTCATTCTCTGCAGCATTTTTCTGTGCCGCAGCCGAGCTGGATTGTCTTGCTGGCTTCGGTTGATCGTCTGTCTCGCGGCTTTCGATGTACTCCCGCACCGGTGCGGGAACATATTTTTCATAGAACTTCTGCATCACTTCGTCCAGCTCCGTTTCGATGGACGCTTCCTTTTTTGCCATGTATTGCTTTAAGGCTCCGAGCTTTTCGCTATCGAAGCTGATTTGCAGGGTCGCTTTCTTCATTGACCTTTCCTCCTATAAACTTATTTTTTGCACCTGTGGAGCTTCACCATTTGCTTCCTCCTGGCGAGAAAGCTCTAGCTGCGCATCACACGTTTTTTCAATTTGCTTTGCAAAATTGTTTGTATTCACATAGATCTGGCTGTTGTTCTTTTTGCGGAGCGATCCGGAGTAGGCATCAACAATAGCCGTGATCGGTAATGTGAGTCGAGCAGCTTCTCCATGATTGTCATAGAGAAAGCCAAGACTGCCTGTGTCGAAATCTACTTCGATATGGGCATCTTGCCTTTCTCCGTCCTCAATCTTTTTAACGGCTTCAGAAAATTCTCTGTCATCCAGAGCATGAAACAGATTATAGCTTTTGCCTTTGAGTGCTACAAAGTTATAGTCTTTATCCAATGCTTCAAGCACAGATGTCCTGCTTCCTTTCGGAAGGTTTCTCTTTACTTTCTCCAAGGTATGGAGAAGTTTTGCTGCCGAGAGCAAGCTGCTAGTATTTTGGGCAATGTAATTGCGGCTTTGCCCATTTTCCGTAATGGTATATATTCCATGCTGCAACATGTCGCCACCTCCTATAAACTCATATTCATGCCTTGATCTTCTTCCTCGCCTTCATCAGCTTCCTCGGAAAATCCCTCCGGCCATACATCAAAAAGTGATAGTTGCTCATTGTCCCTCGGTTTTAAGGATTTGACACGCTCTGCACATTCGAGGAAGGATTCAATATAGCCCTCCGGATTTTCATGTCGCCGCATGGATATTAAATCATCCGCAGCGATTGCTTGCTCCAGCCCTTTTACATAATTGATCACATTTCTAATGCTAGTCGTTTTGATATCCTTTGGATCAAGCCGTTCTACACGGGATAATAAGAATTGATAGTTCTCATCTTGTTTATAGAGCTGTACCACCTTTTTTGCATTCGACCGGATTTCCTCGCTCCTTGCCATGTAATCCTGGGGGACTTCAGGCGGTGCCTCTCGATAGTAGATCGCCGGATAGTTTTGCGGCTCATAGGTTTCCTCAATCTTTTGTTTGTAGTGGCTGATGTGATTGCGCACTAGGTTTAAATTGCAGCCGTCCGACCAGAAGGGATCATGACCTCCAAATTTATAGAGCGCCTCCCATCGATCGAACGCCTGCTGTAGTTCTGCTTCAAGATTCTGCGGATGCTTTTCCTTCTTCATTGGACTGCCTACATGCTCATACTCATGCCCTGGTTTTCTTCCTCGGCTTCTTCCGGCCCGGCAGTCTGTTCCTGTTGCGGTTCGGCCTGTGCGGCAACAGCCATCTCCTTTTCACGCTGGCGCTTGCTTTGTCTTGGCTGCTTTTCCGAGGATTTTTCCTCGTCCACTTTGACTTCCTGCTCGGGAGCATTCCCCACTGCTTTGATCTCCTGCTTGACAGCATCCTCTTCTACTTCGACCTCCTGTTTGGGAGCCTTGCTCCCGGACTGGCTTTCCACATACTCTCTTACTTGTACGGGAACCATCTTTTCATAGAGCCTGTCGAGGTGGGCCTGCAGTTCATCTTCTACGTTCAGTTCTTTCTTGGCCATATAAAACCGCAGTGCATTGAGCTTGTCGGCATCAAAGGATACCTGTAAATTTGTTTTTTCCATGGGTTCATTCCTCCTTAAAATGAAATAGAGGTAAATCCAGTAGCTTCATCGATTTGCTCTTTGGTGAAGCTCTCTGGAGTAAGAAATTCTTGCGTATATTCTTCAATTTGTTCCTCAGTTAATGAGATTAATTCACCTTCATCGTTATATCCCGCAATAAAAAAGTTGCCGACGAGGATATCATTGCCCAGGGAGCGGTTGCCCTCCATTTCTAACAGCTTGCCTTCCTCATTGCAGACAAGGGAAACATAGGACGCTAAATCTACCATCTGAATGTTCCCGCCAACCGCTTTCTGCATGGAGGCAAGATCATTGCCGATCTCCGCAACATAAGGAGTCTCATGCGGCTCAACCATTACCACTTTTATTTTTTGATCTTCCGGTTGTGGTTCACTATTAGTTTCATCTAATGTTACTTCCGGCTTCTGCATTACCCATTTTTCATAGTCCTGCACGGAGCAATATCCGGCAAGCATGTATGAAAAGTCCGATAGCCTTTGAGGTTTTACACCGCTGACCTCAATTTGCAGGCCATATTCACCAGTAAATATCCGGTGCACATCAGCCTCCAGAATGTCAGCCCATTCCTTCTTTCCGACATCGGTCAGGGTATCATTTTCCAACTCGCATATGGTAGCTAGATCTATATCCTCATCGCTGTGAATGAGATGAATGTCCTCCAAGGGCACCGACATTAAATCTTTCAGTTTAAGGCCGCGAACTACTGTTTTTTTCTCTGCTGATTGTTCCTGCTCCATAACTGCTGCTAAAAACAAAGAGGCATTCGGTAGGAATGCAGCATAACGGGCATAGTCATAGCCCTCTCCCTGGACAAGGATACCGTCATCTCTTTCTTCTCCCATCACTAAAATGCAGTGGCATGTGCCATTCTCACCAAAATATTGCAGGTCTTTGTTATCCTTTATAAAGTCATAGTCAGCCAGCATATTTTTGGAAAATTTATCGTATTCGTGAGACGTAAGTGCAACAACTTTTTCAATAACGCAGTTCTTAGGCTCAAAGTCATCCAACTTTCTATTAAAGACCGCTTTGGTTGTTAACATAGTTTCACCCCTTCTTTTATGGTAGATAGCTTCTTGGATTCTGTGGTGTGCCGTCAACAATAACTTCAAAATGCAAGTGATTTCCGGTCGATTTGCCTGTGGAACCCACTTGTGCAATAACCTCACCCTGCCTTACCGCCTGCCCCTCGGTCACAAGGATTTTAGAGCAGTGACCATATAAGGTAACGATGCCCCCACCGTGATCGATTGCCAAGTGGTATCCATAGCCTGTGGTTTTATAGCGGACAAACAGGACAGTTCCTCCATTGGCGGCATGGATATCGGTGCCTTTCGGCGCTCCCAGGTCAATTCCTGAGTGATAATTTTCAGCCGTGGGATGAATAGGATCACTCCGGTATCCGAATTCGGAGGTCACCATGCTGCGCCAGCTGCTGCCGAGGGGACTGATAAAGTCGCCGCCAATAAAGGGAACCTTAGCAGGGTTTGCAGTGATGGTGTTGACCCAATTCTGGAGTCCATCCCCTTCTGTGGGAATGTCGCCATAGAGGATGCGGTTGTAAATCTCCGAGGCATTGGCCTTGTCCTCACTGGTGATTGTCCTGCCGAGTGTGCTTTCCAGGTTTGAGTAAATCTCCGGCAAGGAGGTTAGCGGGATGGCCACCTTAGAGCTGGTACCCGTTGCTTCATTGGACCGGATTTCGTACCGTACGAAACAATCTGCAAACGCACGGTAGTCATCGCTGTCCCTAGAGGGACTGTCCGAGCCGAAAAACAGAGCATAAAAAATCGCCTTGACTCATGTGCTGTCAAGACTTCCGCTTTCAAGCTCCGTACTTATATTCCCTATGGCAGTGTCAAGCTCCGAGAAGCTGTCCCGCATGTTTCGGATGTAGTCGGCGTAATCCGCAGGCATCTGCGAGGAGATTGCACCTCCGTGAAAGGTCAGATTAATGGCAGCATTGTTATGACTTGCTGTGGCAGAGAGCAGGCTCATAATCACAACCACCATTAGAATAACGGGAGTCAGCAGAGCGGCGATGATGGCACCGATCACCTTCCACGTCCGTTTGTCGGTCCCGGCTGGGATAGCAGCCCTAGCAATCAGGGCAAGGGTTGCGGGATCAGCCAAGGTTCATCCCTCCCAATTGTTCCGGGGCTTCTGCCTGTACATGGCTTTGCTTGATATCGTAGGACTCACGCCACAGTTCCAGCTCGTTGTTTTCCTTTGCATGCTCGATAGAGGGGTAGTACACAGGGGTATTGGCAAACATGGTTATGCCTCCTTTCCGTTAATTTTTAGCTGCAGCGGTTACCGTCCTCCCGCCGTGCCGAACAATTTTTCCTTATATTCCGGTGCGGAAACCATGAGGTTGTACCTCTCGTTGCCGCATTTATAGAGGCAGACACCCCGCTGCGGATAACGGATGAGGTTGTATTCACTCTGTTCAAGCTGCAGGGTATCCATGTAAAACTTGGCATCAATGTTTCCGGCGTTGAACAGGAAGGCGTGAGTCGGGATGCTGAACAGGGGCTTCGTGTATTCTCTGATCCCATCCAGGTTGAAGTCCTCCAAATTCTGCGAGGCAAGGATGACGGCGCTGTCTTTCTTCCTCACTCGCTTCATAAAATTGCGGATGTACTCAATGGCTGTAAGGTTGGAGAGGAAGAGGTACAACTCGTCAATGCTGGCTACCGTGCTGCCTGCCGTCAGCAGCTGATTGGACATGAAGGAGAGTACGTTGAAAAGCAGAGCATTTTTGATGTTCTTGCTGGCCTGCAGCAATCCTTTTACGCCAAAGGTGATGAAGTGGCTGTCGGTGATATTCGTGTGTCCGTCAAAGAATTTGCTCTCTGCACCCACGCAAAGCGAGTGAAGTCCAAGGCAGATTTCCTGCAGGGTTTCTGCAGTGTAGAGCTGCCTGTGGCTGCTGTCATAGCTTTGATACTCCCCTTCTATCAGCTTATACAAGTCGGACAGGATAGGATAATCCTTGGGGGTCAGCCGGTCAAAGTTGGTATGGTCGGTGATGTTCCACTTGTCATAGAGCTTAGTCAGCATGATTTCAATGGTGTCAATCTGCCTGTCATTAAAGTCCTTGTAGCTACGGAAGAAATCCTTCAGGAAGGAGATGTGCTGCGACAGCTTGGAGGCACAGCGGAAAGCTTGGGGTGCTTCCTTGTCCTCCGGCGATCCGTTTTCATCCCATGTCTTAGGCTCCAATACATTGATAATGTACTCGCCGGACATCAAGTCGATAAAGCAGCCGCCTAGGTTAAGGGTTAAATCCTCATACTCATGTTCAGGGTCCAGGACAATGACCTTCATACCGCTTTGCCTCATATTGCAAAGGATGAGCTTCATAAGGTAGCTTTTGCCTTGACCGGAGTTTCCCAGAATCAAAATGTTGGCATTGGTTTTGTCGTCGGTCCTCTTGTTAAAATCGACAATGATATTGCTTCCAAACTTATCCCGTCCAAGGTAGAAACCATTAGCATCGGTTTTTCCTGAGTAATTGAAAGGATACAGGTTGGCCACGCTGGAAGCGGGGAGTACCCTTTCGAACTGGTCGCCGAATATATTGTAGCCGCTTGGCATCACCGCAATAAACCCTTGCTGCTGACGGAGCATGAGCCGATCTACATTGAGCTTGGAACGGATCAACTCGGTCAAAACTTCGGTTTGAAGCTCCTTTAAGTGATCAAGATCGGAGGCTGACAACTCAATATATACCGCCGAGTGCAGGAGCGGCTCCCGGTTCCGATGCATGGCGGCAACGATATTTGCAACGTCCTGCAGGTTGCTTTCGGCAGTGACGGTCTGCTGCAGGTCATTGGTGTTGCTCTGCTTCAGCCTGTTCTTGTTGGCCGCATTACTGATGATTTTCTTTTCCTCGATCGGGGTCACGTGGCGGGTATAAATCTTTAAGGTGATGCCATCCTTTTCTCCAAGGTGACGCAGGATGGCCTGCTCATCGGTGGCGGTGGGGTATTCTCGCAGCGCCCAAACGCAGCGGTAGGTGTTGCCGCAAATGAAGTGGTCAGTGTTAAACTTGATCACTGATGGTGCAATCATATCAAGGAATTCCTGGATGCGGACATCATCCTGCACAGGCGTTGGCGTGCCAAGTTTTCTTTTTACCATAGACTTTCACTTCTTTCTGCTTGAATTTCTGCTTGAATTTGAATATAAAAAAGCTGCTTGCACTATTGATACAATAAAGCAAGCGGCTTCTTTTATCGGATGATATATAAAAAGGGAGCATTAGCCTAAACTAATACTCCCTTGCCTCTTTATGGCAGTCATCCTTATTCTACGTATTGATGATGATTTGAATTTATTCCATGAAAGTTTGAGTCATGTTATTCTCCAACAGAGGTTTGGTTATTGCAGCGAAAATCTCATTCATTTTATTATAATCACACAGGAAAGAAGCAGCACTAGCTTCAATCATTTGCTTGTCGGTCACCCTAGAAAAGTCCACGCTATAGCCTGCGTTTTCGACCAAATATTCAATAAAGAGTCTTTGCGTTCTGCCGTTTCCTTCTCTAAAGGGGTGAAGGACATTGATTTCACTAAGATAATATGCAAGACGGAGCGGGACTTCATCTTTGGAGGCATCTTTCAAATAATTCTCTTTTTTTAGCTTCTTGAAGAGCGAATCAGCATTTGTTCCTATAAACTCACAGTTGCAAAACATATTGCCTTTTGCTATGTTTACCCATCTGATTTCGCCTGCCCATTCGTAGATATCACCGAATATATACTTGTGAATCTTTCTTAAATGGAGTAGATCAAAATCGCCTTTTATAACACTTACTTTTGCATTGGCAATTCTCAAAGAGGTTATTTCTCTTTCGGCTATGTGCAGCTTCTCCGCATCCTCAATACCCAGCTTGTTTATAAGCACATTTGAATGGGGGTAACAATATCTGTGATCCCACTCATAGCTGTAATCATAATTGTTGTTCATGGCTATAGCCCCTGACAGCCGTGTGCTTTTTTATGAGTTCAGCTATCGTTTCTTCAACCAGTTTATCATTACCTACGCAATGTCTGATTCTATCTTTATCAGTCTGCGTTAGCGGCATGCCTTCCATTGACATTGAGCCGTTAACCTCATCAATGAGCTTTTCCAAATCTCTCATATGAACACCACCTACCTATATTATACTATATTTTCACTTAAAATTGAAACTGTCTATCAGCTTCTTTGTTTGGGATGCGGACGCCATCTGGCGACCTGACAGCCGCAGTTTTGTCGGTTTTCGGCATTGTATCATCTCCTTAAAATGAGTGAAAAAATGAACAGGGCAAAATAAATAGCGGCCTTGCCCTTCGTCAATAAAGAACAAGGCTGCAACCGTAAAAAAGGGCAAAAGTAAAGCACCCAACGATTTTAGGCTTGGAGTTCATAATGAATGCGTTAGGTTAGTTGCTGCCCTGCTGCATTTTCCTGCTGCTCTTTTTGTTCATCGTCCTTCTGGGCAATTTCCTCGGTAAGCTGAAGCCTTTGAAGTACGAATGCCATTATACGGTCAGCATCAGCAATAGCTGTTTTCATATCGTTGTCTGAAATTTGCATCTCGGAAGGATATACCGGCTCGCCATATCGCGCAAGTCTCTCCCAAGGCCCCATCAACCCCTCAAAAGCCTTGTCGAATTTCAGGCATATGCTGCATAACCTTCCTAAGTCTTGAGTCTGAGACGGTTCTATATTTTGATATAGGAGATATCCCTTTAGCGCTTCTTCGGCGGCCTGTTCGCTGTGATAACAGACAATTTCCAAGGGAACCGGACGCATACCTAAGAGATACTTTGCGCAACTGATATCTTTGTTTGCAAAATCAAGCCATCCTTTGACTCTGTTGATTCTCTCTATATGACATCATCCTTTCTCAGTCACTTGTTTTTCACCGGGTCCTATAGTTTGCTTCATCTCCCTTCTTTTGGCCGATTATATCGCAAAACCATTGCGCACTGGACGGTTAGTCACCTAAAATCACCCACCTTTGCCCGTCAAAGTCCTCGAACCTTTCGGTGGTCACGTTCTGCTCGAAGTACACTGCCAGGATTCGTTTGATATCCTCGCTTCCGGATCGCTTCACAGAGAAGCCCTGCTCCCGCAAGGTTTTTTCGATGCGGTTTAAGTACGGGAATATTTCTTTTTGCTTTTCATCCTTAAGCCGTATGATAATAAGAAATTCACGGGCGGTTGCCATCTGCACCTGTATTCTATCAAGGAAGCCCAGGTCAGCCTCCAGCAGCTTGCGGACGGTGGGGCTGCCCTCCTGTTCGATGCGTTCCCGGAGGAACCGCTTGTTGTCCTCGAAATTTTCACGGGAATTCAGGCAGCATATTTCGATCTCCGCCATGCCTTTCAGCACGGTCATGAGGGCATAGATTCTTGCGGAGATGCTGGCTTCCGACAGCACCGAGATATTGCTCGGCTTGATGATAAAATATACAAGTTCTCCGTGCCCATAGGTCTGCAGACTGTAATCGGTAATGTCTTTTGTGCCGATGAGCTGCCGTGTAGAAAGCTTTTGCTTAGCTGTCTTCTTTTCTTTTCTGCTCATTTTTCCGTGTACCTCCATTCATACATTTGCTGCTTGGTGATAAAAAACCCACAGGCATACTTGATAAAATCGAGGATAGAGGTGTCCTCAAACCGGATAGTCAGGAAACCGTAAAGAGCAGTCGCCACTATCGGCAACAGGAGGCCGAGCTGGGCCAGCGCAAAAACAGAGATAAGACACCCGATACCGATGATGCCGATATCCCGAAGCTGCCACAGCCACAGCACAGCTTTGGATTTTAAATTATCGGGGTAGATATACACATTTCTTCACTCCACTCTTGATAGATGATCGGGATATCCAGCTTTTCAGCTTCCGCAATCTCACGGCGCATGCCCTCAGATATCCGGTCACCGAAGGCCCACAAAGCATCACAGGAGGCAAGGAGCCGCAAGCCCATTTTGATTCCCTGTTCTCTTTCTGCCGGATTATTTTCTTCAAGAAACCTTGGGATCAATAGATGAGGAGCTATGGGACAAACTCCGCAGCTTGCGGCATAGCGGCAGTATTCTATCGCCATCCTGGTGTTGTGCTCGATATTCCCGGCGTAGTGCGAGGCTATATATACGAGTTTCATCATTTCGCCACCGCCTGTACTACCGTTCTGGAAATATTCACCGCAGACTGGGCCGCATAGATGGTGCTCATGAGGTTGGCCTTGGTGGAAGTATCCAACCCAAACTGTCCGGCGATCCTTGGTATCTCAGACGCTGCCAGCATCAGACCGAGACCGAGGAGCATATTCTGATTCCATACCAGGAGTCCGGCAATGAGGATAGTTGCCTGCAAAAATGCGGTGAGACACAAGCCTACCACCTGTTTGCTCCAGGATACAAAGCCGTCGATGTATCCACGGGGTACCGAGAACATATACAGACTCCCTACTGCAATCTGGATCAGCAGGATGCCGCCACGCTTCAGGTTGGCAAAAAACACTTTAATCACAGCGTAGCCCATGAGGATAACGCAAAAAATGCCGAGGATTGGATTCAGCCCAAGCCCCCCTAAATTGGTAAGGGCACCAAGAGCCATGGTGCTGATGCCTCCGCTGGCTCCCATCAGGTTTGAGATTCCCGAGGTAAAGCTGCCCTGCAAGGTAACGGATAACTTGTATAGCTCCACCGGCACAATGGTGAACAGGTTCACAGCCATAAAACCCTTGATGGCGTTCAAGGCAGTATCTTTTATGCTTGCCCGGCCCGACTGTGCTTCGATGGCACATTCAAACAGCGCTACCACCAGTCCGGTTCCGTACAACGCCCAGGCCAGATAACTAAAAAATGTTACGATGGCCTGTACCCAAGTCATGCCGAACAGGTCGGCTCCCATATTGCCCATCATGGAAAAGAAGTCACCGAGGAAGCCGATCAGCTGCTGATATATCCAGTCCATAATCTGTCCAAGGACAAGGTTTGCTGCAAAATCCCATATAAACATTGAGCTTTCACTCCTTTCATTAAAAATAAAAAGCCGCATCCTACGATGTGCTTTTTCGGAAGTTCCTTATATTTTCAAAAAAAACACGCTTAATCACTTTAGATTAGCGTGTTCTTCTACACTCTTAACACATTGATATACCTGGATTTTCTTGCTCATCTTCGTTGCAACACACAAAGAGTAGTGGCATTTTTATAAACGGAATCTCTTGCAAATACCATATAATCCTCTCCAAACCGCTGGATCGCCTCTGAAATATCATCCTCAGTAAAGAAGCGCCAAATGACTTCTCATTTAACGCAAAGGTTTGAGTTTGAATTGTGGCTATTCCATTGTCATCCCCTGTTCCTGAGCTTCGTGCTGCTCCTCAGTCATAGCGTGAGTAATAAAATCCATGATGTGTTCCGCTGATTTTATTGCTTCATGCATATCCGCCTCTATTACTTCGATTTCTTCCGGATAACGCACACGAACACCGAAGGGAGTCAGCTTGCTACAATCCTCGGCAATTCCATCGAATCCCTCATCCTTTAAAGCACATAGGCGGCATAGCTCGACTAAATCATGAATGCGCGGTGCTTCTTCATCGTGCATCAGCAAAAATGCTTTCAACATCTTTTCAGCAGACTGCTCGCAATGATAACAGATAATCTCCAACCGAAACGGATATAAGGATAACAGATGCTTTGCCGCAGTGAGATCATCGGCGGCAAATTCAAGCCATCGCCTGCACAGGCTGCTGATCTCCATATAAAATCACCCCGTTTCTAAATATCGTGCGCTCAATCGTGGGTAATGTTTTGCGCTGTTCAAAATTGCTCTGGGTGCCCACAAGGATATCCGCAGGCCGTTTCTTTACATGGTACAGGGCGTGCCCAATGGTTTGCATTGCCTCCAGCGGACGCATAGAGTCATCCGGGATGATTACATATAGGTCAAAATCGCTATCCCGATGCGGTTGGCCGTAAGCGTAAGAACCAAACAGATAGATTGTATTGACCGACACCGTGTCTGCTATCGTTTTAGAAATCATATCCAGTTCGCTTCTTATTTGTAAATCCATAGAGCACCCTCCTTTTCCGGCACTTTTAAAATCAACATAGAATAGAGTTTCAATTATAGTATATCCAAAAGCCAAACGATAAGCAATCATCGCCCATCCACGCTTTACATGCCAAGAATTGTCCAGATGTAGACCGGAGCCGTCAAGGTAAACACAAGGCAGGTGAAAAGGATGGCCGGAGCCGCCCACTCAAACTGCCCGTGCTTCCTATAATCAAAATAAGCGGTACCCAATTTGGCGAAGAAAAACACGGCGAGAATGAGGTCTATTGCGGGGAATACGACCTTGTTAACCACGGTTTTGATTTGCGAGGATGCGTCATTCCACGTATTTTCGATTGCTCCGGCAACATCCCCTGTAGGTGCAGCATAAGCTACCACACAGAACATTATCACAAGTGCAAGGGCAAGGCAGAAGACCACCAGGATCTTTTTACTTCTTTTCACTGCAAATTCCGCCTTTCATATTTATAATTTAGAAAATAAAAAAGACCGCCGAGCATTCATCAAAGCGATCTTCTTCATTTTTTGATATTTCTTTATGGTTTGATAGGCGCAATGTGCCAGTCATCCCATAAGCTTCCTTGTATCGTCACTGTGTCGGTAAGGTTCATAGAAAGCATCCCGGCAGGTGTCCAACAGTCGATTAAATACGTATAAGGTGTGTAGCTGCCGTCCGGGAGCCACACAGGGGTAAAGTGAACACGCCGGTCATAGGTCGAGTATTTGTTTTGCTTAAACTCGAATCTTGCACTGTACCCGCTGCTGGTTCTATCTAAAAGCCTCCAATAGTCTTTGTATTGAAACTCCGGAAAGTAGGTCACCGATGTCTGAGCACCTGTCACAGTGGAGGATTGATTGGAGCTTATATTAGCAGTCACACTGATGTTGATGCCATAGCCGGACTTCATATTATTGCTTGATGCGGTGGGCACCTTATCATCGGGCTTGATGTTTGCAGAGGCGGTCAGACTTGCAGAATAAGGGTTCCAGTCGAACTCCCACCAGCCGTGGTCCTCCCAGCTGCCGTTGTCGACCCAAAAGCCTCCCCCATTTCCATCACTATACCACTTCCAATCCGATACCCAGACCCAATACGCCTGCCACCAAGCAGACCATACGCCCCATGAGGCCGAGGTTTTCTGCGGGTTGTTTGGAATACTCGGCGTTGTGTAGGAGTCGTTCCGGTCATTGGCCGTGGGGTTGGGAGGATCGTTTTGGGACAGGTCAACAATCTTAGCGGTGATGATGCTTTTACTTGGGGAACCGCCTCCCGACACACTGACGGTGATGGTCATAGTCTGCGGGGTGGATGGTGTTGTCCAGCGCACCCACACCAGCTGGCTGTCGCTATTTGGATAGTAGACATTGTTTACCCTATAGTTTCTGCCGCCGATGTTGAAGGTTACCGATACCGGATGATTGGGATCAGCCTGCCCTCCCCGGACGGTGACTGCGGTGATGACCTCGGTGTTAACTCTGTATTCGTAGTCATAGGCACTTATCTCCGGCGGTGGATCGGCTTCACTGAACCGCACGATGCCAAGACCGAGGGAGGATATGATATCCGTATTGGACACGGGGTCTGTTGTAGAACCAGACCATGCTGGGTATCCGAGATCCGGCGTTTCGAGGAACATCCCAAGAGGAAGGTTCTTGTGAGTCAACGATGCCATCTTGCTTTGAAGACCGCCATTAATCTGCTGATCGTATAAAGCGGCTTCAGTAGCGGTCATTGCCATTTTCACGCCATTGAAAGTAAGGTATGCAATGGGTTCCAGGAGAATTTTGTAATCCCCATTAATCAGGGTATCATAGTTACAGCCTGTAATTTCAGAAATGGTCATGATCATGTATTCGGAGCAAAAGTATCTTTTAATTTCTTCAATACTTGAGTTGCCACTTGCAGTGCTTATTATTTTGGGAATTGCTACGTCTGGGTTGTTGTATGCGTATATCTGTTGACTTGGTGTTAATGACCTGCCATTATTGTATGTTACCTTTGACACCTTTCCAAAATGAGCTTGTATGTCGTTTGGTTCTTTATTTGTGAAATCAATTGGAACTGTTACAGAGGTTTTATCACTTGCTTTGATAACTGTAACGCGTACTCCTTCATCACTGGGATTCCAAAAACTTTCACCCGTACCGTTTCCTATATCACCGCCACCATGATCAATATTACCGTCCCCATCGGCATACGCAATTGTTGAAAAGAGAGTGGTCAGCATCAAGACCAGCACAAGCAGAATGCCAATTTTTCGTTTCATAATACCTCCTTAAAAGCAAAAAACACAGCAGTTCTGCTGTGCTTCTTGCGATGTTTTTATTTTATTGTTTGATGGCTAATCCATTGACCCCACCTGTTTATTAATGTCACCATCTGAGCCTACCTTTGTACCCTGACCTCCCGTTTCTTTCTGCCAACCAAATCCCGGCACATATATCTGACCGTCTTTCTTTTCACCAGCCTTGGATTCTGTCGGCTTGCTTACAGTGGTATCCTCCGGCTTGTATTCGGGAGGCTTTACCGGATTGGTGACCACCCCCTGCGGTGTTGGCTTTTTGGGTGGTTCCGGTTTTACAGGCTCCGGCGTATTGGACTGTACGATTTCATTAGAATTCTGAGATGATGTACCACCCTGCGGCGTGCCTGACTCTGTTGGGCTCACCACGATCTCGTCTTTTTTCCCTGCCGTTTCATTAGGCTTGGTTGAATCGGGGTTCGGAGTAATCTCGTTTGCCACCGTATTAGATGGAGGTATTACATTCTCCTTGACAGGTTCTATTTGAAATCTGGAAGATATTGCAACTATAAGAACCACACAAACGATGGCAAGGCATCCGCTTACAAGCAGTCGTTTGGTTTTGCTGTTCATACTTTTCATGGGTTTTTAACCTCCTTTTAATCAGTTTAGCTCTATTAATTCACACCCTACCAGAAGAGTTTACCAAAGTCCAGTGAAAGGATGTGAATATTCAAAATTTAGAGGTGTATCCGGCCTCTACCTTGAGGTTTATCCGCATGGGAGGCAATGACTTGCTTCCAAAGGACACCGGGACCTCCAAGGTAATGGCTGCATCTGCAAGAAATTTCTGCGCTCCATCGGGATTTGATGGCGCAAAGGGCGCATTAATGATGTTTACCGAGAGGTTGGAGAGCTTAAACTCCACCGTTTCTCCCGCATACTTAATATGAACCCCGCCGTTTTTTTGCAGTCCAAGTGTCCGGTCCAGACGGTCATAAATGTCACCATAGTCAAGGCGGTCCTCCCATGTAGAACCAGACAGAGCATATCCTCCTGAATATCCCTCCCGGACTCCATTGTATACATCATCATAGTTGTCGTTGGCGGCTGCAATCACGGCGGACTGGACGGCATCCCGGACACCGGAAGCAATAATCATCAGCCGCATGTACTCCGAAATGCCGCACATGATGATGACAAGGGCAAGAGCGATGGCCACCACAAGAGGAAATGCCGACCCCTTCCTTTCCCTTATTATGCCATATAGTTTTCTCATTTCCAATATACCTCGCTTTTTCCGGTGGCCTGTGCCGTCAGGGTGATGGGAAACGAGCCGAAGCCGCCAAAAAGTCCGATGTTGGTCTGCATGGACACTGTCACTGTGAATTCTTCATTGAGCTGTATCCAACCTGTCTTTGACCATGAGATGGTGGGATTAAGTCCTGTTTTTTCCCGGAGCACCTGTGCTCTTGTGCTGGTTTCACTGCCCACACGACCTGCAATTTCAGCCTCCCTGCACAGCTCATTGGCGAAGGTATCCAGTTGATTTTTGGCAATGTAGACGGGAAATACTTTAACGGCCAGGGCAAGTACCAGCATGGCACAGAGCACTAGCACGGCCACATCGATGTATCCCTCACCGCGCTTATTGTGCAGCTTTTTCAGCATAATCGCATCCCCTTGTACTGTTCGGGTTCGCAGAAGGCTTCGTCCAGCTCATAGTCCTGCTCGGCACCTCTTTTGTCAGCAATACTCCAGAGGACATACTCCATATCCTCATTAGAGACTTTCCCTTGTTCATTCAGCCACTGATCCCGCACAACCTCCAGCGGGTTTTGAAAGCGCAGCAGGTATTCCAGATGGTCGGTATTGCAGCCACCGTCTTTCAATTCCTGATAGACTTGCTTGGTGGCGGCAATTTTCTCGGCTTTATCTATCAGCTCGGAACTTGTCATACCTTGAAGGTCGTTTATATATGCCACGTAGTTGGCATCGATCTTTTTCTGAAACAGTTTCTTCGTATTGTCATTTTTGTCCATGATATCCTCCTTCACTTATAGATTTACATGGATTGTGCCTGCCCTATATTGACTTCGGCGCAACAAGGAGGAAGTATCAAAACACTGTTACCGTTGATATATTCCTCCAGCATCTTCTGTGCTTCGGTAATCTGATTGCGCCGATCATACCATCTGCTTTCCATCTCACAGAAGGTATCTGCAACTGTTTCACGCACATGCAAGTGTAATATCCGGCAGCATTCAAAAGCGTTTCTTTTCCATGCTTTCGGGCGATTCCTTTCAGCGTCTGCATCTTTCCAGACATTTTGCAGTCCTCCTTTAAAACATCCCGCCTAGGGATTTGATGATCTCCAATGCGATGATAATAAGATAGGTCAGCAGAAAACACATCAGTATAAGAAAGGAAAAGATGCGGATTTTGGGCGGTATCTTCTGTGCCTGGGTTTTGAGGCGCTGAAGCTCAAGCAATTTGAAGTCATGGGCGATCATCTGAAAATAGACCGCGCCATCGTCGCCACGAAGCACACCGATAAGCCCTCGAACCACATCGGAGAGTTGCGGGGAATTGAGCCTTGCCTCAAACCTTGTCAGTGCTGCTTCGTAGCTGGAGGAACGCATATCCGCGCAGACAATGTCCAATTGACCAGAGAAAGAGCTACCTGCATTCTTCTTGAAATTCTCCAGAATGGACAGCACATCACGGCTGTTTTTCAAGCCTTGCTCTACGGTGGCTACAAACCTCGGCAGCTCGCTTTCAATTAGATCCCTCTTGGCTCTCAGGCACTCATCGGCTCTTTGACTCTCTTTGAAATAGACTGCCACCGCAAGCAATACAAGCACCGGGGACAGCAGGGGTAAAAGCAAAAGACAGGGGATTATTCCGAGGAATATTGCTCCTGTCTTGACATATGCGTAAGCCGTGTAGGTTTCGGGAGTCATTTGGATGCCTGCTGCTTTGAGGATGCTTTTCAGACGGCTTTTCTTGTATTCATCCATGCGGATCAGCCTGGAGACTTTAACCGCCGCATCCAAGAACAGCGCTTCCATGGTCCTGGACAACTTTTTGTCTTGCCGCCCTGTATTGATCATCGCTTTGGATGCTTTCACAGTTGGCAGCTTTAAGATATCTGCAAAAACAAAAAAGAGCCCCAGGGCAAGGAAGACTGCGAATATAAATAGTAGGGATATCAATTTATCTTCACCTCCTAAACTCGATGGGCTTAGTCAGCTTAATCACAAAAGCTGTTGAAACAAAAATCAAAACCGCCGTCACCGCAAGAACGATTTGTCCTATCGCCGTATGCATCAGCGTATTGTACCAAGAATGATTTAGGGCATACATGAGGGGAACGTTGCCGATGACGAGGATCACCATGATGATGAATTCCTTTCTCGGCTCGAACATAAGGTACTCAAGCTCCGCGTTGACGATTCTCATATCCGACAGCTTACTTATAATCGGCGTAAGGGTGGTTTTCATTCCCCGATCATACTGGCAGGCGCTGATGGCATCACACCATTCTTGAAACACTTCATTGTCAATCTTAGGTTTCATTGCTCTCAGGGCCGCATGCACATCAGGGTTGATCATCTTTATCTGCGTGAGAAACTCAGCAAATATATCACGGACGGGCGGATTTAAGTAGTCAAGGTTTTCCTCCACGGCGGTCAGGATGTCTTCATTCCGGAGGTATGCCGTTGTAATAATGGACAGAGCGGTTTCAAGCTCTGCAGCGATATCTTTCTTGTAATGGTTTGCCGTCAGCTTCACATACCAGATGGGCAGGAACATAAAGCCCCCTGCAAGCACCGGCACAAGGAACATATTTCCCATCACGATGGCAATGGAGGCACCCAACGCGAACAGTCCAAGGGAGCAGACGCAAATCAGAGAAAAGCGGCTGCTTCGGTCAGTCAGCTTGAGGATGTTCTGTACCTCCATGATTTCTCTTCGGAAACAGGAAGGCTTTTTCCGTTGCGTCGCCTCGTTGATTTCGGCTTTGATGCTTGGGTGTCTCGCGGTCAGGGAACTGAACAGGCTGTCGGCAAATTCTACAGGTGACAGCCTAAGAAGAATAAAAGCACCAACAATGATGCCGATACAGGCAATAAGTTGAAGCAGGCTCATCTCTCAGAGCCTCCTTTCAGTATTTTATTGAGAACCTCCTGGGGCATGCCGTTTTCTAAAAAACGCTTTTGCAGGCTCTTGGAAACTGTATTCTCTTGTTGATGGCTGCCGTTGATAATGAACCTGTCGCCGTCCATCCGGTTCTCGGTGATGTTGAAGCGGTATAGACTGCGGAAGTTTTTCTGTCCATCCGAGAGGATTTCACACTCCATCACTTCCATCATCTTGCGCTGCTTGTTTTCAAGCTGCTTGGTGAAGACCACAATCGGAAACGCCTCGGTGACAAGGGACATCAGGGTATCATCCGCAATATCGTATTTTCTCTTGCAGAGGGTGATCATCCTGCGCCATGTCGCTTCACAGGAGTTGCTGTGGATGGTGGTCAGCACGGTGTGCCCGGTTCTCGCTGCCTCCTGTGCGGTATAGGCTTCCGAGGAACGCATCTCCCCAACACACACGATTTCAGGATTAAACCGCAGCGCCATATCCAGCAGGCTATCCTGATCAATGTTCTGCTTCTCATTTTCGCTGGAGCGTGTGAGGGTATGGATGACACTGTTAACAATCTTGTCGTCCTTTTTACGCACCAGGGCAAGCTCACGGCTGCCGTTCTCTATGGTAAAAATCCTTTTAGAGTCGGGGATAGTGGTCAGCAGCCATCCAGCCAGGGTCGTCTTGCCCGAGGAGGTGGCTCCTGCCACACACACCGATATGCCATAGCGCAGGCATTCCGAGAGGAAGTCCAGCATCTCTTCCGTGGCGGTGCCGCCTCTGACAAAGTCGGCTTTTCCAAGGTGCTGCGGATTGACAATTCGAATGGAGGCTGCCACACCCACGTCCTCGTCCACAAGGGGTGTTTTCAGTACGGCAATACGGATGTTTTTCGACAGGTGTCCGAGGATGGCAGGGCTGGAATTGTCCAGTACCATGCCGGATACATGGAGCATCCTTCGGACCACATTGATGGCGTGTTCAGGGGAGTCAAATTGTTCGTCCAGCTTGACAGTCTGCCCATTGGAATATTGAACCTCAATGTCGTTCCAGGCATTTACATCGATTTCTTCAATGCCGGTGCCGAAGATATATTTGGTTAAAAAGCTGAATTCAGCCATCTCCGTGTAGAGCGCATCAATGAGCTGCTCGGTGGTCATATCCTTTACGGCTATGCGGTAATCCATCAGGTATTTGCTGATGTACCGTTTGACCTGCTCCTTGACCTCATCCTTGCCGCCATCCAGAATGAGGGTGGAGTATTTGCTTGATATATATTCCTGCACATCGCGAAGTACGGCTCCGAAATCCTTGGAGGTATTGTCTGGGCTAAAAAAAAGGCTGTGGTTTGCCGCTGCAGTGATGCTCATATCCCGAACACCTCCTTGCTGATTTTTTCAAGTTCCTTGCGAAAGCCTTTGCTGTCTTTCAGTCCCAAATCCTTGAACAGATCCCCCGACAGGTACTGCTGCTCCACTTCCTCCGAGTAGGGGATGGTAAAGGTGACGCCGTTTAATATCTGCTCCATGTTCTCCTTGGCCTCATACTGCTTCACATTGGAAGCGATTTTATACTGCTTGTCGGCATCCCATTTCTGGTCCATCAGCAGAGGAAGCTGCGAGGACAGATAGGAAATGGACTTCAAATCACAGTTGACAAGGCGCAGCACCGCATCGGATTCCATCAGGGAAACCGCCGACAGGATATCTGTGGCAATGATGCTGCCGCAGTCGATGATGACATAGGGTGCAACGTTTCTTAGATGTTCGATCAGCTCCACTGCCTGCTCTGCCGTATAGGGCGGATAAGTAAAGACGTTCTCACCTTTCAGCATGCCGATCAGGGTGATATAGCTTTGCTTTTTGTGCAGCACACAGTTTTGCTTGATGAGATTATCCGTTACATGGGTTGCAGCAAGGATGCTGCCCAGGGATTTTTCACATTCGACATCGGAGGGCGGACAGATGCAGGGCAGCGGTGGTGCGGTCATATCACACAGCAGGAGTGCCACATTCTTTCGCTTGCTTGCGAGATGCTTGGCCAACTTGACACTGACAAGGGTCTTGCCGGAGGAAGGACTGCCCCATACGGCCAGCACCTGGTTGTCGGATTCCGGTTCAGGAGACTGTTGTTCACTGCCGGTTTTGCGGGAGAAAATGCTGCCGGTTTTAAAATTAATCATGACGTCTCCTTTTTGGGTACGGTTTGCTTTGGCACGGCAGTATCCTCCTTGGTTACTGCTTCGTTTTTTACTTCTGTCTTTGGATAAAGCTTAGCAATTACTGCATCTTGTGATCCTATAAATTTTGCTGCATTATCTTTCGTACCCCTGTAAACAAGAGACAGATGGAGTTTGCCGTCCGAATCAAGCTCGGCAAGAATTTTAGACTGCTCCGGGGATGCGAGGAGGGTTACGGTAGAAGGCAGAGCCTTTTGATTATCGTTTTTCATGGTATCCGCTGCCTGTTTTCCACCGTTCGTGTCGTAGCCGGTATTGGCAGTGACTGCAATAACCTCAACATACTGAAGCTCTGCCGGAATGACTGTTGTGCCCTGCTTCCTGTAGTCGGGAGCGATGACCGAAACGATGTCGCCGGAGATCAGCTTGCCCGATAGACCATTGGAAAAGTTCTTAATGGTGACAGAAATTGCCTGTTTTTCCCCGCTCAGGTTATATAAATAGGCATTTCCTTCGGTAGGTACGTCAGCGAGCTTGGCTTTTAAAATATAGTCACCTGTGAGCAGATCGGTGGTTGCATATCTGCCTACTGCGGTATCCGTGCTTTTCACCACATCCTTTGGCAGATTGTAGTTGCCTACTTCAATGGTCTGCACCTTGTCCTTGGTAATCTGATCCCCTGCTTTGATGTCCTTGGTTACACGGATGATGCCGACCTTTTGGGATAGGCCGGAATTAAACAGCGGTGTTACTACAAAACAGATGATCAGGGACAGCGCAATGCAGATTATACCGAGAACGGTCCTGTTTTTTAAAAAACTCATAAAGCGATTCCTCCTATATTCATGAAGTATATGGCTATACAGCCGATGGCTAGAAAGGGTGCAAGAGGGAATGATTTTTGGTATTCCCGATTTCGCAGCCTTTGCACTGTAGAATAAACGGCATAAAAAAGAAGCATTGCGGTCAGCGCAATAACGGATGCCGCAATGCCTCCTGTGATGCCAAGGACGATTCCCGATGCAGCCATCAGCTTGATATCGCCCCCACCCATACCGCCAAAAAACAATGCGGCGAGAAGAAAGGGCAAGGCTGCCAGAATGCCCAACAGCTTCACTGGCTCAATGAGTATAAAGCCTGTCATAGCAATGAGGAGACAGATGGCATCGGGGATGATCCTTTTTCGGATGTCAAAGATGGTCGCCGCCAGCAGCAGGGCAATAAAAAGACCGCCCTGCAACAGGAGCGGCAGGTTAGCCTGCATAGTTGAACATATCTTTGATACGTTGGGTAAGTATCGGCAGGACGGTATTTCCAAACAGCGCATAGAGTCCTGCAAGCAGCAAAGCACCCAAAACGACCGAAATTAAAATCTTGATAG
>NZ_JYNH01000043.1 GCF_000960765.1 Desulfosporosinus sp. I2
TTTTTGTTTACTCTATGACGCACTATTTACCGTTTACGAACGACCATCTAATTTTGCCTTATTTGCTTCATTAAGGGTAAGTTGTTAATTGATCAAAGAGGAAGACCTTTAAATGTAAAAAGAGCCCTTCGCCGCGGCGAAAGACTCTTTTGCTTAATGTTAGAACAGTTTACCTTTGTGTCGGGGTCTTACCTAAAGAAATTGTGCCGTTAGGTGACTTACAACACTAGTTTTACTTGAATTCAATTTTGATGGTCTTCACAAGCCCAGTAGTTGTGGAAGCGGAGACTGTGATATAGTCACCTTTTTCCATAGTACCACTAATAGCTCCGTTAGACGCTATCGCAATTGTTGAGCCGTTTGCTCTACTGGTACCTGAAGCGATTACTACGTATTGTGCCATGTTAGCAGCTGTTGTTCCATACTGGTCTAAAGGTGCAAAGTACACATTTTGTGTTCCTGCAGCTCCAGCTGAATCGAATTTAGCCAGTGTGGTTCCTAACAAGGACGAATAGGTAATTGCCCCTGATGTTGTTAGTGTAACAGTGTCCACATCTCTTTCAATACCAACTACTTCAGTAGCTACCGCAACATCAACAGAAGCAGCGGATGGTTTTGCAGTTGAAGATTTGATAGGAGTTTTTACTGTGTGCACAAATCCATCAGCACCCATAACCGTCACAATGATATACGCATTTGATTCTGTTTTTGCAGGATCTGATAACGCATTAGCAACTACTTTAATAGAGTCAAATGCACCACCAGTTGCACCATTGAATATTAAGAAGTCAGCACTAGTACTATTTGCTCCAATTACTGGAGTTCCTCTTAATACTACTTTGGCTCCAGATGCGGTTGTACCATAAACTTTTGGATTAGCTTTGAAACCAGCTTCTTGGTCAGTTACTGTCATGCCACTGAGACTATTAATGCCATTAATAATATAGATAGGTTTGTCTAATTGAGTAATAGTATAATCTTTGATATCGCTATCTTTTACAGCTGTAAAGGATTGTGATTTTGTGTCGATGATAACTGTCGGTGCTGTTACATCGTATAGCTCAAACTTAACCGTTGCAGTACCAGTTGCCTTCGCTGTAATGACAACTTGAGAAGCACCAGTAGAAAGTTCGCCGCCGATACCACCAGTAACTGTTGCATCAATAATTGCAGGAGTAACTGGAGTTACTTTAACCCGATAGTTACTTGCTGCAGCTGTTGTCATATCAATGACTCTGCCATATTGATCTTTAACAGCAAATCCGCCTTCATCCCACCCAAAGTCTGCTTTCTGAGTAGCATAAACACCACCGCTAGTTTCTTGAAGATTACTCATCAAGACTGAGCTATCTAACACTAGTGTATCAGCTTTAACTGGTTTCTGAATGTTGATTGTTATGCTACTATATTTACCGGTTTTTGTAACAGCTGATATAACGGCTGGTACTGAAGTCGTTCCACTGTTTGTAACTGCAGTATTTTTAATTGAAGCAGTTCCATCATTATTTAATACAGGATATGCTCCGGTAAGAGTAACAAGAGGAGTAGAACCACCGAACAAATCAGAGTATTTTGTGACTGCAACTCCATTTTGGTCTACTGCTGAGAATGGAATTAGTTTTTCTTCACCAGAAGCTATTGCTACTGATGGAGCGTATAAAGTGAACGAATCGACTTCTGATTGTTTCTTCAAGGTAGTATTGATTTGTGAAGTCTTACCTGTCCAAGTCATCGCTGTGATAACTACCGGCATATCAATTTGAGTTGCAGCCGACGTAGCTACTACTTTGATTAATGCCTTGCTTGAATCTGCAGGATCCTGTATAAGCTCGGCAGTTACATTAGGACTTGATGACGTCAAGAAGTTACTTGTCAAGATCAAACCTTGTTGAATCATTGTGTAATTGGTTGTAGGGTTTCCACTGAGATCCGTAGCTTCATATCCAGCATAGAACACATCAGTGCTATTTCCTGCAGTCAACACTTTTCCATCAGCATTGGTTAATGTTGTAAGTTTGATATCACTTAAGGTACCGATTTGTGATGTCGCACTTAAAGTAGCAGTTGTTGATACTCCCGAGCTTGTATCATTTGCTGTAATTACAACGCCTCCACCAAAGGTCAACAGATTCAAACCTGACGAAGGACTTACTTTAATCAATCCTTTAGACGCGTCAATGCTTCCTACGCCTGTTTGGAATGTCACATTATTAGCCAATGCTACGTTTGTAATATCAACACCATATTGATCTAAAATCCTATAAGTTGCATAACCAGTTTGAACTGTAACAGCTGGAGTTCCTGAAGTTACACTAGTAACACCTAGTTTACTAGAAGTAATTTCAATTTTAGCAACTTTTTGTTCAGTTACAGTGACATTGGATGATCCAAGTTCAGTTGCATCATTCTTCACAGCGACTGAATAAGTTCCTGATACGTATTTTGATGAACTTGTTAAAGTAGCTTCAGTTTTAGCAGTATTCCAAGTAGCTGATACAGTTACAGGCATTGATCCATTTTTAACTGTAAATGCAATCTTTGTTGTATCTGCAGGCGCTTGGTTAAAAACTACTTTGAAACTTTCAGCACTAATAGCACTTACTGATGTAACTGACAATGCGCCAGCAGGAGGATTAACTACGCCAGTCTTAACGCCTGCAACAACAGCATCCGTAACAACAGCGGCACCACCGAGAGCAGTAACAACACTGCCAGCAGCAAGTTTACCGGATACGAATTTAGCTGCAGCAGGAACTGTTCCGTCTGTGAGGACGATAGCGGAGTTAGATAGAGCTGCAAGTGGAGCACCAGCAAGAGCATCAATACCAGTTACGCCGTTGGCTACAAATACATTGTCAAATTTGAGGGAAGAAGCAAAATCTTGAATAACTTGGTTATTGGTGTCATAAGCGGACATTCCAGCATGACGGGTTGCGCCAGGAAGTTTAGCTTTGACTGCATCACTGATGACGCCTGTTCCACCAATAACGTCAGATGAGGTAATTCCTGGGTTAGCTGCTAAGAATCCTGCAACGCTATCAGGAAGTTTGTCTTTGTCAGTTAGGAGAATAGGTGCATTGGCTGCAGAAGCAATTGCTGCGATCGAAAGAGCATCTTGCAGACCATTTGCAATAACAACTTTAGTTGCTGCAGGCATTTTAGCTGCAATATTTACGGATGTTTCTGCGCGGTCTTTTCCACCAAGGGGAACAACCGTGATATTCATACCTTTTAATTCGTCAAGCACGGATTGTTTGATAACTGCGGTTCCGCTAGTTACATAAACCGTTTTAACATTGAGTTTGGTAAGTTCAGCTTTGGTGTCAGCATCGAGTGTGCTTGTAGCTCCGGTCAAAAGAATAGGAGCTTTTAAGTAGGATGCGAGTGGGCCAGCTGTGAGAGCATCAACCATACCATAAGAAGCGGAGGATGCGAGAATTGCTGTACCTGTCCAACCTGTTTGGTCAGCGATTGCTACTGCTGTTTGAGCTGCAGTGGTACCTGATAAGCGAGGTGGCACTGTTCCTGATGCAAATGCATTGAAAGGTACCATCGTCAGAGCCATACTTGCGATAGCTAAGGAAGCTAAGGCTTTTTTAGTTTTTTTCATGTAGTGAATATCTCCTCTCAACTTTTGGATCTCTTTCTTTTTTGTGATGAAAAACTGTTTCTTAATTCTTACCTAGGACGTCTCTAGTCGTCCCTCACCCCCTTAAAAAGTGTAGCACAATCTTTAGACATTGCGCAATATCTAAAAGCATCCACAGGATAAAGTGGGAGCGTCCCCCCTAAGGATGAAGTTCATCCCTCCCATGGCGTACCATTTAGAACGCGTAAGAAATGAAGAAACCACAAAAAAGGTCTATATTAGCTATAACTATTCTCCGCTATCGCTAATATTCCTGCTTGGTTGTCCGATTTTTTTTAAGTTTTCTTTTTACTATCGGACAAGTTTTCACCTTTACTAGCTTAGTGTACACTAAAACTTATTAGTTTTCCAGCCTTTAGGCTAAAATATACTTAAATTCTGCTCCCTTTTTTGTAATTATTACCCTATTGTTACTCGACCCAAATTTCTAAGGCTTGTATAACATCTTCTGGCACTGCGGACGTTCCGCCGAAGACCTCTATATGCTTTCCGTTCCAAGTCTTTAAAAGTGTTCCTAAACTTGAAGGAATCGCTGTTTGTGTTGGAACTAAAACCACCCTTGTTCCATAAAATGCTGCTCGGACAGCACCTGTTAAGGCATCCGGAAAATTCTCCCCGGTCGCGACTTCCAGTTTGGCGGTTGTCGGAGGATACACTTGCAAGACAGCCGCCGCGGTGTCGTAAGCGGTCAATCCGCTAATCCGACTAGGATTAGGGAGGCGGTCCATGACCTTAGACCCAACCACTGCTGTTCCTCCGATGACTAAGGTCTCGGTGACATTTAGGCTCTCTAAAGCGGTTTGCGTATCCGTGGATAAGTCCTGAGATTCAGTGAGTAAGATCGGTACCCCTTGCCTTGCCGCCCAAGAAGAGATGACTAAAGCGTCTTGGAACTGACGAACACTGGCAATGACAGCCCTTCCCTTAGTCCCTAGTTCCGTGGCAATCGCCCTAGCGGTTCCTTCCGCCGAATAGCCGTAGAGACGTTTCACTTCATACTTCTGTCGAAGTTCTGATTCGATCGTCGATGATAGTGCTGCCGTGCCCCCTAATAGATAGATTTTCTTCGGAGCCAGTCGTTGTAGTTCCGTTCGAACCTCCTCATTAAGCCCTGAGCTTTGGGAGAGTAAAATTGGTGCTTGAAGTTTATAGGCGAGTGGCGCGCCCGCTAAAGCATCTGGGAATTGATTGACTTGGGCTAAAATAACGGTATCCGCTCCGGTTGTAAAGGTGGCCTTGGATATCTGCACAGCCGTTTCTTCAGCCGTGGCCCCAGCAAAGCGATTATTTTGCGTTTCAGTTGTTTTATCTGTTCCTATTGCGTAGATTCCCGAAGTATAAAGTCCAACCCGCGCTTCCCCACTGATGATTTCCCCGCCTAAAGAGATCCAACGCGAACCGCTCCAGCGATATAACGTCGCACTTGAGTTAACTCCAATTAAGGGATCATTAAATTGTAGCGAGAGCATTTTCAGAGGTGTTTCACTTCCCAAGTCGACCTGAAACGCCGGGGTCAAAAAGGTGGCATTTGCTGATAAATCAGCAGGTGTCGCCGTGGTTCTTAAGGTTACGTCCACAGGCTTGTCAAAGGCTTGTGGCGGAATCGTTAAGCTCACCTGGGTAGACCCTGATGTCGCTTGGACAATTCCTCCTGTTACATTAATCCCTACTGGAGCTGGCACAGTATCAGGTGTTTTGTTGGCGAGGGTCAAGGCGAGTTTTGCGTCCACAAGCCCATACCCATACTGATCGTCCCTTCCTGATACGCCTAAATCCTGGGTTCCTTGTGTCAAAGCCTGAATCACTTGCTCTCTTGACCAATCTATGTGCTGGCTCCATAGTAAGGCTGCTTCCCCTGCCACAAATGGAGCAGCCATAGAGGTTCCGCTCGCAGAGACGTAACCTGAGCCGCTCGTTGGACTCCAACCATCCGTTGGGATCGAATCTCCTGGTGCTGCAAGATCAACTTCCGGTCCTGTGGACGAATAGTCTGTCACCTCATCTGCTTTATCGGTCGCCGTAACTGCCAGAACATGTGGATCTGAAGCAGGGTAGCTTACGCCCGGATTTGTTTGAGACTTAGGGTCATAATTTCCACTTGCTGCAATCAACAAGCACCCTTTATCTGCCGCATAGGCAACCGCTTTTTTTAAAATATCTGAGGCGAACGAACCATTTTCCGAACCCAGGCTTAAATTAATGATCTTTGCCCCATGGGCTGCCGCCCAGATAATCCCGTCGGCAATTACATCATCATTTCCTTCTCCCTTGGAATCCATAACCTTAACTGGCATAATCTTAGCCTGATAAGCTACACCGGTAATACCCACTCGATTTCGTTCGGCAGCTATGACTCCAGCGACTCCGGTTCCGTGTCCATTGTTATCTTGATTCGCTCCCGCTACCTCGCTTCCCGTAATCGCATTGTAACCGGGAACCAAATTATGGATTAAATCCGGATGTTGGAGGGCGACACCCGTATCGATCACTGCAACCGTCACCCCTTGACCGGTCGCTCCCATTTCCCAGGCCCCTGGTACATCCCCCTTGACCAAAGACCATTGCTCTCGAAAGAGGGGGTCACTCGGCAAGGTTGAAGGTGTGCTTTCGATCGTTCGGCGATAATTTTCCTCGGCGCTTAAGATCCCGGGTGTAACTTTTAAAGCTTTTATGACTTCTTGAATATTTTTATTTCCCGCAACTTTGACCGTTACGTAATTTAAAGGGCCCCGACGGACAATCTCTACCCCGAAGTCTTCAGCCACCTGATCGATGTTGGTCCCCGCTGCTACCGAGAGGACAACTTGTTGGGATTCTACTTGATTTATCTGCTCCTGGAATATATCGGGTTGCGCTGTAGCCAACTGTGGAGGTATCCCTAAATTGAGAAGCATCATCGCTACAATGCTCAATCTCAATAATGCAGATTTAGGTTTCTTACTATAGTTTCGTAGCATCGCTACCACATCTCCTTCCTATATTAATAGACAGTCAAGCTTGTATTCGACAATTTATGACTTATTCCTTTATTGACCTTATTTTTTCGGATTGTTATATATTGGATTCTGTCAAAGGAAGGGTTTTAATGTTCTTAAAAAGAATAATTAAGATATGTGGTAGGCATTATTTTGTGCTTCCCCTTAGACTTGATTTAACACTATAAAATGAGGTGAGGCAAATTAACTTTTTCACAAAAAAAACCATGGCTCTTCTATGCAGTTTTATGATCATTCTAAGCAGTACAGTCATACACCCAATTTTGGTTCAAGCTGAACCCACCGAATCTGTCACTAACCGCATTTACGGGAATACTTTGTATGATACGGCCGTGGAGATCTCTAAGCAAGGCTGGGATAATGCTCCTGTCGCCGTACTAGCAACGGGTCGAAATTTCCCCGATGCCTTGACTGGAACCGTCCTTGCTCAAAAGGTCAAGGGTCCTCTTCTGTTAACCGAGTCGGATCATTTGAATCCTTCAGTTTCGGCTGAACTCAAACGTCTGGGTACCCAAGAAGTCTATCTTCTCGGTGGAACTGCTGCTTTAAATGATGGGATCGAACAGTCACTCAAAGACCAAGGGATCTTGCCAAAGCGCCTGTTTGGCTGGGATCAGTATGGAACCGCTGCAGGCATTGCCCGGGTGGCTACCCCAAGTTCTGATCAAGCCTTTTTAGTCAATGGCGAACATTTTCCGGATGCCTTAAGTATCTCGTCTTATGCAGCCGCTAAGGGCATACCCATCCTCCTCACACGGGCTGATTCACTGCCACCGGAAACAGCTCAGATACTCGGTGAACTAGGAGTATCACAAGTGACGTTGATTGGTGGCACGGCAGTGATTAAAGACACCCTTGAAGAGCAGCTTGCTAAGCTGCCAAACCCTGTTAAAGTGACTGCCAGATACGCTGGATACGACCAATATGAAACGAATACGGTGGTTTTAAATCAATTCCCCTTTGAAACCTCTGGTGTCTATGTTGCAACAGGAGAAAATTTTCCGGATGCCTTAGCGGGTGCCGCTCTGGCAGGGAAGAGCAAGGCGCCGATTCTATTGCTCCCCAGTAATCAATTAGGCAACTCGACCACTGCTTATCTCAATCAAAAAAGAGCTGCTGGCTCAGCCTTCACAATTTTCGGGGGGTGGGGAGTTATCAATTACAAATTAGAAAGTATTATTCGCACCGGGGTTGTTCAAGCACGGATTTCCCTTCAATACACTCAGGGCGGTTTGGAGGGTACGAAAGGAATGCTCAGTCAGGTCCAGTCGATTCCCTCACCGGCTACGGATTATGCGGATATTATTGCACCGAGCTGGTATTACCTCGATGATACCGCGGATGGTAATGTTACCGGAGGATGGGATGCCAGCTCTAGCGATTATGCCAAGTTCTCAGCCACTGTGCATTCTCGCAATTTAAAAGTCCTTCCGGTCATTCAGTCCTCTTGGGACAGTCCCAAAGCCGTTGACACCGTAATGGCTTCAGCAAGCGCTCGAGCAACCCTGATCCGCGAAATTATGGAACGGATCAACAGCATCAATGCCGACGGTATTGTGATTGATTTTGAATTTATGAGTAACTCCACAGGGCCCAATCTCACTCAGTTTATGAAAGAACTTTACGCCCAACTTCATCCTTTAAATAAGTTGGTGATCGAAGCCGTCGTAGCTCGAACCGGCTCAGAGGCCTGGCTCGGAGAGTTTGACTACCCTGCCCTCGCTCAATCTGTAGATTACTTGCACATCATGACCTATGACTACAGCCACGGGGTTCCCGGACCCATTGCCCCGCTGGACTGGATGAATAAAGTCTTGAACTATGCGCGTGGACAAGGGGTAGACATGCATAAAGTCCTGCTCGGAATCCCTTACTACGGAGTCGATTGGTGGACTACTGACTCAACGGTGCCCGCCCCGACCTATAAGCGACGTTCAGGTAGTATGACTGACCTGTTAGCGCTATCAGCGGGCTCAGTCCAACGCGATGCGTCACAAATCCCTTATTTCAATTACTCTGATGCGCTCGGTTCCCACACGATCTATTTTGACGATGCAACAAGCTGGAATGCCAAAATGGGGTTACTCAGCCAGTATGGACTTGCCGGAGTCGGAGCGTGGTCCTTATTCTGGACGCTGAACCCTGAAACCTCCAACGTGATTTACCCGATCTTAAAGCAACATCTACGGTAAGAGGAAGAGAACGCTCTGCTTGCTATGCTTGCTCTGCTTGCTTCCCATCGGAAAACAATAAAGCCGTTCACTGACTTAAGATCAGTGAGCGGCTTTATTAAATTCTTATTATTATGAGCTTTGTCTTTCGATTAATTAAAATCTGATCAATTGTCCGGGACAATTCTAAGTTGTGCATAGTCCCTTTAGATTCACTGACCAGGAAATACCGTACTCAAATCTACTATTAAATCCGGAAATATTGATACAGTTATTTTTTCATCCTCAGTATATATTTCTAGTCTGCCATACCTACCATCGCTTTGTAATAAGAATACACTCGTAAGCTTAGCTTCAGGCTCCACAATCCAATATTCTATAACTCCAGCCTTCGCATACTGATTAAACTTTGTAACTCTGTCATGTTTAATCGAAGATGGAGAAATAATTTCAATTATTAAGTCAGGCGTACCATTGCATCCTTTTTTGTCAATTTTGGATTGGTCACAGACAATGGTAATGTCAGGTTCGAGAACTTTTTTAATGTCTTCATCTTTCTTTTCATCACCCCTAGTTAACCTAACAGAAAATGGCGCATGGTAGACCTTGCAAGATTTACCTTGCAAGTAATTTGCAAACTGCCTGAACAATTCACCGGAAATTAATTGATGCTCCGGTGACGGGGTTACCTGCATATATGGAACCCCATCAATAATTTCTATTCTTTCATCTTCCGGCCATGTTAGATAGTCTGCATACGTGTACTGTCTTTCTTCATGTGGTAATGCCATAAAAAGCACTCTCCTTCATCAAGATTTTATTCCATCAATACAACGTTCGTAGACAGAGTTCAGGTAGTCAATACTCATCCATCAACAAAAACTCGGCAAGATTTTTATGTTTGATACCCTCTATATTGTCTTGCCAAAAGTCCTCCATTGTCACAACATATTTCGGATAATGGTCTCTTACGCCAAGTAATGCCCCAAATTCTCTTTTGATGGTTGATTCTTCCGATAATTTATAAGCTACCTGAATATATACCTTTTGTTCCTTTTTCTCTGCTACGAAGTCTATTTCTTTTTCATCAAACTTCCCAACATACACTTGGTATCCTTTGCGTTTAAGTTCTAAGAAAACGATGTTTTCAAGAATTCCCGATATATCTCTATCCTTATATCCCATCACCGCATATTTCAAACCTTGGTCACCAATAAAGTATTTCTCATTGGTTTGCAAAACCTCTTTGCCCCTCAAATCATATCTCGGAACACGGTAGATGATAAATGCACCTTCAAGAGCATCTAGGTAGTTATAAACTGTCTCGATATCAACCTTTATCTGCTGATTTTTGAAATAATCGGCTACTTTCTTGGCAGAAAACATATTTCCGATGTTTTCGAAAATATATTTCACAATCCTTTCCAATAACTCAATATTTCTTATGCGATTGCGCTGAACGATATCCCGCAAGATTGCGGAAGCATAAATATCCTTGATGATTTTATAGGCATCCTCATGAGAGTAGCCCGCCGTATGAAGAATCGGGAACCCACCTAACCGTATAAATCGCATAAATTCCTTTTGAATATCTGTAATCTCTGTGCCGGTAAGAATCTTTTTAAACTCCAGATTCTCTTTAAAAGATAAAGGCGTCACATTGATTTCAATATATCTTCCTGCAATATAGGTGGCAAGCTCGGAAGATAATAATTTTGAATTTGATCCTGTAATATAAATGTCAGCATCAAAATCCACCAAAAAAGAGTTGATTGCTTTTTCCCAACTCTTCACTTCTTGAATTTCATCTAACAGAATGTAATATTTAAGCTTATTTGTAATTTTTGATTGTACAAATGAATATAGACTTTTCGCATTATCAATCTCGGAATACTCCATTGACTCAAAGTTAATATATATGATGTTCTCAGCGCTGATTCCACGCTGTGTCAATTCTTCTTGCAACATTGTTAAAATTGTAGATTTACCGCTTCGTCTAATACCAGTCAGTACCTTAATCAAAGGTTTATCAATAAATGGTCGTAGTTGCCCTAAATATAGTTCTCGTTTAATCATGGCAATCCCCTCCATAATGATTATATCCTATTACATATATAATATAAACGAGTTTTTATGGTTATAACCCTTAAGACTAAGGTTCATTTTAGGTAGGACGGGATATATACTAGTATGGTTTACTTTGCTTTGTCAACCCGACATTGTATAATATCAGAAAAGCTCAATGCGGAAGTATGAGGTGGCAATTTGTTAATCTTACTCACGATTTTCAACTCTGTGCTCATGGTAACAGGGCAAACCCTTTGGAAACTCGGAGCGTCAGGAAAAGAAATTCATAGTCTTGGACAACTCCTGCGCCTTTTTCTCAGCCCCTACGTCATTGCCGGCCTCATGGTGTACGCCTTTGCTTCCGTTCTGTGGATTTATATTCTAAATAAAGGGGAGTTAAGTTATGTTTATCCCATCCAAAGTACGGCCTTTATTTTCGCCCTTATTATAGGAACAACGATTTTCAAGGAACATCTCACACCGACAAAAATTATCGGGGTTTTAGTGATTTGCCTTGGTGTTATTATTATCACGCGGAAGTAGGAATTATCATGTGGAAAGCGGTTAAATATTTGCCGGAAGATCTACCCGAGACCCTCGAAATGACACGGGAGTACTACGGAGAATCTTGGATTTCCGACGCTGGATACTTGAAATGGCAGTATGAGGCCAACCCAGCCGGTCCGGCGATGATCCAATTAGCTCGAGATGTGGAGACCGATCAGCTTGCCGGTCAATATGTTGTGATTCCGATGCGTTTTAAAGCGTATGATAAAACAGTACACGGAATCCTCTCCCTAAACACCCTCACTCGCCAAATCTACACCGGACAAGGAATCTTCACAGGCTTAGCTAAAACCGTGTATCAGGATGGTGCTGAGCATGGATTTGAGTTTTGCTACGGGTTTCCCAATCCGAACTCCTACCCCGGATTTACGAAAAAGCTAGGATTTGCGGACCTAGGGTGCGTCCCTCTGTTACTTCGTCCGTTGAACCCTAAAGCTTTAGTCAAACAAAAAGTCGGTTCCTCACTGCTTGCTTCTCTTGCACTTCCCTTCCAACTTTATTATAAGGTGAAAGATCGCTCAGATGACCACTATGAAGTTTACCCGCTCACTGCCTTCGATCTTTCTGAAATCAATGCCTTCTGGGCTAAAGTACAAGACAAGTACCCGATTATGGGAATCCGTGATGCAGACTATATCCGCTGGCGTTATTTTGAAAATCCTTATCGAGACTATCAGATCTACGGGATACATAGAAAAAACAGTTCTCAGCTTATCGGTTATATAGTCGGAAGATGCACGGAAGTAGAGGGTATCTCCTCTGGCATGATCGTTGACTTCCTGGTCGATCCAAGTGTCCCTGCCGCAGGGAACCTTCTCCTCAATCGTCTCCTGCGCTTCTTTGTCGATAACAACTTGGATTTGGCGGGTTCGCTCATGTTGCCTCACACGCAAGAATCCCGCATTCTTAAAGCCAATGGCTTCATTACCTGTCCCAGAGCCTTGGAACCGCAACCCTTCCCGGTTATTTACCGCAGGTTAAGCCCTAATGTGGAAGAGGAAAGGGAAGAGAAAGCGGACCAAGTTAAAAGAGCCCAAGACCCGCTCCTTCAACTAAATCATTGGTTCTTAACTATGGGTGACTACGATGCTATCTAGGCCTTTAAGAAATGTTTCAACTAAACACTAATTATTACTTATCCATACCGTTCCATTACCTTATCCATTACCTCATGCACTGCCTCATCCATAACCTTACCGTACGAAAGCAGGGTTAAGCTATGAAGAATATTTTAACCATCGACTTAGAAGAATGGTTTCATGCCAATTATCACGAGGATGTTTTTGATCCCCATAAAACCTATGAAGTACGCATCGTCCAAAATACGAAACGTCTTCTAACCCTATTTGCCGAACACAAAGCCAAGGCTACCTTTTTCGTCCTAGGTTATGTAGCGGAAAAGCACCCCCAGCTAATTAGGGATATCTTTGCAGCAGGACATGAGATCGCAAGTCATGGCTATGCTCATCAGCTCATTTACCAGCAATCACCGAGTGAATTCAAAGAGGATGTTAGCCGTGCCAAACAATGCGTGGAAGATATCCTCGGCGAGCAGGTTAAAGGATACCGAGCCCCATCCTGGTCCATCACCTCAAAGTCCCTTTGGGCCTGGGAGATTCTCCAAGAACTAGGATTTGTCTATGATGCCAGCGTCTTCCCGATCGAAACCTATCTCTACGGTCTGCCTTCCTCTCCTCGCTTTTCCCACCATCCGACGTTTAATGGGGAAACTCTCAACCTCCTGGAAGTCCCTTCCTCAACTATTCGAGTTTTCAAGAAGAATATTCCTTTTGCTGGTGGCTTCTATTTCCGGGCCCTTCCTTATCCCGTCATCGCACAATGTATCAAAACTGTCAATAAAGAGGGACAACCCGCCATTGTCTACCTCCATCCTCGCGAGATCGACCCAGAACAGCCTCGCCTCGACCTCAATCTGAAAGAAAGCCTCATTCATTATTACGGGATAGGTGGGTGCGAACAAAAGTTAATTCGAGTGTTGAAGAAGTTTAAGTTTACTTCTATAGAAGAGTGTTTTAAATTATGAAACAAGCTAAGGGGGGCTACCTTGTGAAGAAGTACAATTTTACGATACTTATTGAAAAGGATGAAGATGGAGGATATATTGCAACGGTGCCTGAATTGAAAGGATGCCATACACAAGGAGATACAATCGCTGAAATAATGGCAAACGTTGATGAAGCCATCAAATTATGTTTAGAGGTACATGTAAAAGACGGAATCCAAGTCTTTAATCCAAATTTTATTGAAGCCAAACAATTTGAGTTGGTTATCTAAAGGAGAGGTCCGTTCACACTGCCTTTATTGAACCATCTAGTGAATTACCTAGACATCGTATACATTATGAAAATACACAAATTTGTCCATACAATAAGAAACGAGATCCCGGGTTTACCCCTTCGATCTCATTTCTTTCTTAAAGGAATTCTCATTCCTACTATTTTCGGCAAGACCTATAAGAACTTCCTTGTAGATTTTCTTAGAAATTCTGTAGTTATTATCAATTAACGTATCCAAACAAACTTTCAAACTTTCAATTTTACCGTTGAGTTTAGCGAGTTTCAAAAAACCAATTAATCCTGTCGGTTCAAGAAGCATCGCTTCGGCTAGACCTCGTGCAGCTTTATCGTCAATTAGAATATATTGCGCATTCAATTCCCTAGCTGCCACTATTACTTCCAATTCGCCTCGATGCAATTTACCAATATAGCGATTGATCAGTAGCTCTTCTTTAACGGTATAAATCTTAATATAACCTCGTTTAACTGCTGTCTCTAATTCTTCTTTACCTAGCCGATTCTGCCCCTCTTGGACTACCTCTGTATAAACTGCTTGCGTTACTATTACCTGGTCAAAAAGGTCCCATAAAAGATGTACTAATCCTAAAGAGGCAAGACCAATGACCGGACTAGAATTACATATCACTAATTCTAATTTTTTGGTCATTTTTTAGAATCCATCTCTTTTAACATTTTTTTAATTGCCCGTTCATCTTGGTACAAATGCTCTTCTGTATATTCTCCCCACGGAAGCCCTTGTTCTTTTAGCATGTCCATAAAATCAACCAGTGTTTCACCCGAGAGCTCTGCCGCCTTTTCCAAAGAAACTGTTTTTTGCGCAAATAGATTAATTGCAAAAGCTACTCTAACCTTTTTGTTGATAGAATTTCCATTAATCTTATCCAAAAATGGTAGTAATTCTTCAGGTAATTGTAATTGAAAGGTTGACTGATTTGACATGATTATCAACTCCACAATTTAAATACTCTTTTGTTAAGTATAACACAAATATCATTGTGTCACTTAAGCTTTGTAAGTTTTTGTTAATTAAACAAAGCTATTACTTTCTAAGTATAGTGGAATATGATGCGCTTGCTTGTTATGCAGCATGTGTACTTTAGCCATCGATGGCGAGAAGTACTTCCTTAAACTTATACTCCCATAACTATGTATAAAAAAAGAGCAAGTTTCTAGCCCGCTCATGTATTCACATAAAGTGTTTTCATTTTACAGATTTTAGCTTTGCAATGTCTCCCCAATTACTCGCTGTGATTAATTCAACATTTAATAAGTCTTTTCTAATAGCTTTAATTTCTCCACTTATTTCCGCTATATCAAACGACATCTTATCGTGTTCTGCTTTGTTGACTTGTGCTAAATGTTCTAACGCCTTTAATATCTGGGTATTTTCTTTAATTTGAGTCCCTTGGATATCCACTTTTTCCGTTAAAGTTGTAATCTGATTCCCCTGGTTATCTACTTTTTCCGCTAACGTTGTAATCTGATTCCCCTGGTTATCTACTTTTTCCGCTAACGTTGTAATCTGATTCCCCTGGTTATCTACTTTTTCCGCTAACGTTGTAATCTGATTTGATAGACCTTCAAGCGCCTGAAGGATTTTATCTTCCATTCCTTCATCACATCCTTTCTATCTTAGAATATATGTTCGATTATATCATAGCCCTACGATAAAATCATTGCTATATTAACATCATTAACTACTTAAGTATCAAAAATTTTGCTTAAATCAATGACAAGATCAGGAAAAATTGACACTGTTACGTTATCTGTTTCAGTGTACAGTTCAGTCCTTCCATATCTGTTGTTATCCTGTAAAACGAAGACATTTACAAGTTTAGTATCGGGTTCTACGATCCAATATTCCTTAACCCCAACCTTTTCATAAATGTTAAATTTCAAGAGCCTATCATTTCTTATTGTAGAGGGTGATAATATTTCAATAACTAAGCAAGGAACACCATAATAACCAGTTCCTCTTAATCGGCTTTTATCACAAACGACTACTAGATCTGGCTGATAAACATTCGTAACATCTTCATCATCGTCTTTTTCTTCAATCTCAGGTAATCGTAAATCAAACGGTGCAGCAAACACCTGACATTGATTATTGCGCAAGTACTCGCCGAACTGCAACATTAATTCTCTAGATATGCTTTGATGCTGCCAAGTTGGAGATGATTGCATATAGGGTATTCCATTAATAATTTCCCATCTCTCAACGTCTGGAAATTTCAGATAGTCAGCATATGTGTATTTCTTATCTTCTTTTGACAATGGCATTCGACTTCCTCCTTACCCTTGTATTGTACCAAATATTTACATGATTTACATCACCTTTTTTAACCTCTCGAAATCCTTACATGGAATGATGTAATCTGGCACAGTTCAATTTTTTCCCTTGGGGACGCCTTGATCATCATAACGTGTCGCAGATAAAAAGAAACGAGCTCGAAGGGTCTACCACCTTCGAGCACGTTTCTTAGTCTTAATCGCTCTTAGTCCAAGAAGAGTAAATATAAACATTATTGCTAGGTGAAAAGTTTTATAATTATTTCATCCTTACTCACGTTTAGATAGTTTGCAATGTCACCCAATATAGCGCTTAGAGTTCCTATTCTCAGCGGATTATGATTCGGAATAGTTATGTGGTGTTCTTCTCCACATATTGTTGAAGTTAACCGAATAGACTACCGGTTTGTCTTGTAACTTCATAACTATATTTTGCAAGAAGTATAGTCAGTTGTTTGCCATCAATATCACGAGGAATCCTCATATAGCAACAATCTCTTCTCTAATATAATGCAATCGAATGATTCTAGGAATCTGGCCTTCATCAAAGTGGCACCGAACTGCATCCTTCGCGCTCTCTCTAATAGCATCCAGAGTGTCACTTTCTGTAAATATCGAATAACCCAAAGCCCTTGCAATATAGCCACCTTCTGGGGCTTCTTCAACCAAAAAAATGATCTCCTTATCCATTCTTTCACCTTCTCCTGTATCATTATATTCAATTATGCCACAAAAAGGTCTTCCAGAATCATTTCCCAGAAAATCGTCCCTACCCCCCCGTTCCAACCAAGCCCAAGAGTGCCTTTCTACAAAGCACAAACCCTCACGCTCCGAACCCCTACCCCAGAGGAGCGCTTTTCTGCTAAGCGGATGCTTTAGTGTAGCCGCTTGTCCAGACGAGCGCCCGACGGTTCGCGCCCCCCCGTAGCGGACCACTGGTTCACATGCTTCTATCCCTGAGGTTTGGCGAGCTCGCGAACCGTCCAGCTCGTCAGCGGCGTAACGTGCAGACGCGTGCAGAATAGCGCTCCTCCCCCCGTCGGGCTTGTACAAAAAGCAACCCCTAATCGTCCCAAATCCTACTCATCATCGAGTTAAGAATAATCGCCAAACTTACTTTAAACATATAATACCCGCTCTTAAACGGCGTAATCGACGAACTCCCCGATAACCGCGCATCCATCTCAACCGAAATCTCTATCACCCGTAACCCATTCTTAAGCAAGGTTACAATAGCATCCGGCTCTGGGTAATCCGTGGAATAATGGCTAGACACAATCCTCAAGGCCTTTTGATTATAGGCACGAAAGCCTGACGTAGGATCCGTATAACTCTTACGCACCACCGATTGGATCGTTTTACTTAATAGATAGATCCCTAAGCGCCGTGGCCAAGCTGATTTATACGACGTTTTCTCTAAAAATCTAGATCCAATGGTGACATCGGTTTCACCCATCAGTACAGGGTCTACTAATTTCTTGATTTCTTCCGCTCTGTGTTGTCCATCTCCATCAACTTGGAGGGCCACATCATAGTGATTCTTCACAGCATAAAGAAACCCCGTCTGAACCGCTCCACCAATTCCCAGGTTAACTGGCAGAGAGATCACCATCGCCCCATGCGCACGGGCAACCTCGGCAGTCTGATCGGTGGAACCATCATCGATGACGAGTACATCGAGCCAAGGGGAGGTTATTTTTAGATTACGGATCACCGGGCCAATATTTTCCACTTCATTCCAGGCGGGAACAATCGCTAAGATTTTTTTCATTTCACTTCGTCCTGCACATCCATGCGACTTATTTCAAGGCTGACCGGGCTTTCTTCCAAGCGTTTCAAGTCGTCCTCAAGTAGGGCGATCCGTTGTATTAAGACCCGATTGTTCGAACTTAACTTGGAAATCTCCAAGGAAAAATGAACACATAAAACAAATACCAGAACCCCAAAAATTACAAAGATTGCTGATGGGGCATAATATATCCCCATCAGATCGGCCAAATACTCCACTCCATTTTTCCAGAGGGAAAGACCGATCATACCCAAACCTGCCACAATCCAAATCATGGAGTATTCTACCGCCAAACGCCGCCGACGGACTTGTTCAACGATAAAGCCGGTAACCAGAATACTTGCTATGAAAACGACAATTTGAACGCGTGACAATTTAGATCCCCCTACCTATGCGCGGATTCACTTTGGCCAGTCTCCCAATTCCTTTAAGGGCCATGACTACCGCTAAGGATGCGAAGAGGATCATCGCAGGCATAACGGGTAACCGATAGCGAGCCCCGGATACAACTGTGATCATACTCACGATAAAACTATAATAGGCCGTAAAAAGCAACAGAAAACTATACTTTCTCAATTGGAAAAGACTAATGACCACCCCTAACAGTCCCAAAAGGAGATACCATTTATCCCATTGATCTCCCTGCATTTTATAAGAATCGCCATCACGTGGAGTTACCGGTTGCCAGAAAAGGTTTTTTTCCTTAGCTAGTGTGCGCTGCACAAACTTCACGGGATGCTGAAGTATATACGACACTCCCAATTGCTTATATTCCTTCTCTTGTTCTGAGATCGGCAATTTTTCGATCCGCGCCTTTACTTCAGGGTCATAACTTGGTTGAGAAAACACAAAGTATTGATCTGTCACGGTTAAGGGATTGTTCCCTAAGTAAAATTCATAGGAACCATAATTCGAAACAGCAATAAACTGATGATATTTTATACCGTTGCGTATCCACCAAGGGCTCATGACGATGATCGTCATCATGACGATGATAGCAAAGTCTCTGATGGCAATTTTTAAACGGCCACGATGCATCCCTAAAATCCAAAGTCCCAACACCGGGAAAAAAAGCAACAATATAGGGCGAACGAGATTGGAAATCCCGATGACCGCCCCTAAAATTAGAAGAATTTTAAATCTAGGCCGCTTGATCTCTTTGACATAAAGAGCCAAAACGTAAAGGAAAACTGTGATCGTAAAGACGTAGGTAATTTCTGTGAGAACATACATCCCCCAAAAAGCAAATAAAGGGTATCCAAGGGTCAGTCCATAGGGAATCCAAGCATATCCCTTGCCAAACAATAATTCTCCCGTCTTATATGCGAACACCGCACTGGCTGCACCAAGCACCGCATGCAAACCAAGGATAACCATGCCATAACTTTTAAAGCCAAACAAGCCATAGATTAAAGCGAGCAACAAGGGGTAGATCGGTCCAACCACGTACTCTCTTGTTAGGGCAACGGCCCGTACAACTTTGTCATCTCCCTGAGCAAAGTTCGCCGTATTTACGAGCCCGTGACCTTTGAGAAAATTCTCAGCAATGTTGGAATAGTTATATCCATCAGGGGATATAAAGTAACTCACGTTATACGATTTAATATAGAGAAGTTCTATGACTAAGGCGACGAAAAACAAAAGTCCTATCATCCACCGCCCTTTATTCAGTTTACCCAATGACGTGTCAAACCTCCGATAATCTATTATATCAATTATTCGGGAGTCAACAGACTCCCCAAAATCTTCTCATTAGAACTAGAAATTACCCCGGTTCCGCCTAATATATAAGTTTTAGTGGCCTTTCCAGATAAACTTTTTAAGAAAGCTTGAGTATCCGAATTCATCGCTCCTTTAGGGACAAGAATCATCGGGCTCCCACTTAACGCTGAAAAGGCACCACCAGATAAACCATCCGGGAAGTTCTCCCCTGTAGCGATAACGATTGATTTTGTATCTTGATTAAAGTACTTTACAATTTGTAACATCGTATCATATTTTGTTTCTCCCGCCAAGCGTAGGGGCCCATAGCTATCCAGAGGACCTCCCTTAGCATCAAATGATGTGGAAACTGCGTATTTCCCACCCACAATAATGGTCTTGGTTACCCCGTAGTCTTTTAATAGTTGCGTGGTAGCTGCCGGTAATGTGCCCTGTTCCGTTAAAAGGATGGGGATCCCCAAAGCTGCCGCTGGGGCAGAAGCGGATAGGGCGTCTGGGAAGCTTGAACCGGAGGCGAGAATCACTTGTTTACTGGGACCCATCTTCCGAGCAATTTCTGCTGCCGTATCGGCCGCTGTTTTCCCAAACAGTCTCTCAAACGGTAGATTCGCTTTGGCGAGCGCATCCGTGACGGTTTTCTTGATCGCGCCATCTCCACCTATGACATAGACTGTCCCTCCAGCCCCAAGCCGTTTCATCTCCTGCAAGACTAGGTTATCCAGTTTGTCTGGGGCCGTGAGCAGTAAGGGTGCCTTAAGTTTCTTAGCTAATGGAGCAGCTGCAAGGGCATCCTGAAAGCGGTCAACCCGAGCAAGGAGCACAATTGGGGAAGAATTATCCGCCCATCCTTCTTTAGATATCTTGATCGCTGTCTCTTCTGCCCGAGTGCCATAGAGACGTTGGATGCTTAAGGTCCCTGGTTGTGGTTGGGGATTTGGGGTTGGCTCGGGGGTAGAGCCTCGGCTAGGCTCGTAGATAGGACTTGGATTCGAATTAGCGGTACGCGTGAGTTCGTAGCCTATTTTAGCCCGTTCTGTGAGACTAGCATCGAGAACTAGTCCCTGCAGAACCATTAAATAATAGTTAGCTGCACTCGCCTTAGAAGTAGCTGTCCCTTCAACGGCCAATTTGTCTGCTTCAGCCAAAAGCTTGCCATAAGCCTTTATGAGACCCGATTTTGCCTGTTCTGCGAGGCCTGCATCCAGGGTTGAACCTTGCAGAACCACTCCATAGTCTTGAACTACATTCGTGAGAGTGGGTCCGGAACCTTCAAGGAGTAGTTTATCCGTTTCAGTTATGAGTTTACTTAGGGCACTTAGATGTCCTTTGCTAGCCCGTTCTAAGATGGTGGCATCTAAATTTGGGCCTTGCAGAACGGTCCAATAATATTTAGCTGCCGTAGTGTATGAGGAATCCTTTTTTTCAAGAACCAATGTATCCGCTTCAGCTAACAAGTTAGCATAAGCCTTCAATATTTTCTGGGAGATGACCGATTTATCGGTGACCGTCGGACTTTTATAGGCGGTGACATAAAACCCTAAAGCGTAATAGGAACCCCACCGCGCATAATTGTACCAGTAATCTCCGTTAGCAGCCTCTGCACCGGGTCCTCCGCCGGATGATATCAATGAACTTGGATCAATCTTTAAATCTCCCAGATGAGTTGGAGTCGGTGTACTCCAGCGACCAGAGAAATATGGGGGATTCACCGGGGGTAAAAGTTCCTTCGAGAATTTTGTAGTTTCTGGAGTAAACGTAATCGCGCTATTGTACTTTTGCCTCATAAGACTGAAGATGGAATCCTGATAGGCAGATTTACCCGTAAGGAAATTGGGATTATTTCTAGATGCCCAACTGTTGTTAGACCCCACACAGCAAAATACCAATTTTCTAAAACGTTGCGGTCGCCATCTCCAATCTTGGGATAAGCACGCCAATTTTTGGTTGAGCATCTGACAACCCATTTCGATATTATAGTCAATATCATTTTTCAGTTTATTGATTGTCTCGGTATCACTGGCACTATATGAAGAGATTTGCATAATACCGATTCCTATTCCGTCACGTCCTATTAAAGGTTTGTCGGTTATAGGTTGTCCTGTCGAATCAAGTTCATATTGTTTCCAGCCGCTCTCCATCCAGGCTATGGACTTAAGAAGTACCGGAGGAATGTTATATTTATTGGCCCAAAATTCGAGTTTTTTGCCGATATCCTCATAGTAAGCCGTTGGAACCGTTGGAACATCAGCGGCTAAAACCGATTTTGCTGGGATCAATTTCATAAAAAAGAGTCCGATAATCAGTACTGCTATGATTTTCCTGAATTGGTTCGCTCTCATAGTTTCTTCCCCTTTCCCATCTGGGCAAACGTCATAAACTTCCTTCTTTATCCTTATTCGACATAAAAGGTGATAGTCCTGCCCCAAAAAACAGACTTGTCCCATGTTGAATCTGCTTAGAACGAGGGACGGCGTGAGTTATAACCAAAACAAACAAAGCTCCCCTAAGTTAACCCTACTGGGTGACCGAGAGAAGCTTTTGTGTACTTGTATGTAGATGACTGATCAAATATCTAATACCGTTAAAACGCACCTTTCCCCGCGAAAACCACGAAGATCGTTTTCCACAAGATTTTTAGATCTAACCAAAAACTCCAAGCTCGAACATACTCCAAATCGTACACCAAGGTCTCTCCCAGAGTTAGCTCACTTCGCCCATTGACTTGGGCTAATCCTGTGACGCCCGGAAGGACGTTGAGACGCTGACGTTGTTCAGTTGAATAAAGCTTAGCTATTTCTGGAACCTCAGGACGGGGGCCGACTAAGCTCATATTTCCAATTAAGATATTGATGAGTTGAGGAAGCTCATCTAGGCTAGTCTTTCTCAGAAAATGCCCACTTCGTGTTATACGAGGGTCTTCTTTCTCCTGAAAAACAAACGTTTCCAAATTGTCTACTTTTTCTAATTTGTCTTTCATCAAAGCTTCTGCATTCTGCACCATAGTCCGGAACTTATAAATCGTATAGGGTTTTCCCCTTAAACCAACTCGCGTCTGCTTAAAGATCGCCGCTCCAGAGGAGTCCGATCGAATCCAGAGAACAATAAACAGCCAGAGCGGAGATACCAGCACAATCAGGATGAGAGCAACCACAAAATCCAACACCCGCTTCGCGGCAAGTTGCCAACCCGAATATTCAAGCTCTTTACGTTCCGCGGGTACCGAAGAACTTTGACCCATCTACTTATCCCCTTTCAACCCTACTAAGGCGTTTCTCCAAAAAATAAAACAAGCCCAAGCGTGCAAAGACACAGATTTTGCCGCCACCCCTCGTCGCTTGCTTCATAACCAAGAGGCTTTGTTTGCAAAAAGAGAATGACTTGCGTAAGCAGCTAGCCAAACTTCGCCTCAAACTTTGGCGTAGGCGGGACGGACCACACGGATGTGGTCCGCCGGCATCCGAGACAAGGAGGTCGAGTTGCCGGGTATCCCGCCGGAGCCAGAGGTTGAGGCGTTAGTTTGGCCTGCGAAACGCACGGAATGAACGGTTGCAAACAAAGCCTCGCCCCCGTTCGTGGCTTGTTCGTAGCTTAGTAGCTTATTCGTAGCTTACTTCCGGAAACGCCCCACCACTCGCCTTACCGCAACCACAACATCCCTCGCATCTTGCATACTCATCTTCGGATACAAAGGCAAGGAAATTATCCGTTCAAAGACCCCTTCGGCAATAGGGAAATCCCCCTCTTTATACCCATACGTGTCCCGGTAATAGGGGTGCATGTGAACTGGAATAAAGTGCACACTTGTTCCTATATTTTCATTTTTAAGTTGTTCAATAAAGGCTCCACGATCTATCGTTAGCTTATCCAAATTTAACTTGATGATATACAAGTGCCAAGCATGCCTTGCATAATCAAGTTCAACGGGTGCTTCTAGCTCTGCCATCTTTCCGAACTCAGTATTATAATAATCCGCAATTTCCAAGCGTATCCCTTGCATCCGTTCCAGCTTTGTTAGCTGGGATAGCCCAAGCCCAGCCATGATATCGGACATGTTGTCCTTATAGCCTGGAGAAAGGATTTCATAATACCATGAACCGGCTTCCGCATAGCGATTCCAGGCATTCCTGCTCATGCCATGGGTGCTCATAATGCGAATCTTATTATAGAGAGCTTCATCATTGGTCGTGATCATTCCACCTTCACCCGTGACCAGATTCTTAGTCGCATAGAAAGAGAAGGCTGTGGCGTTGCCAATCGAACCAATTAGTTTTCCTTTGTACTGGGTATAAACCGCATGAGCGGCGTCCTCTAGAACAAAGAGGTTATATTCTTTCGCAATCGCCATGATTTCATCCATTTCGCAGGGATGCCCCGCTATATGGACTGGAATAATAGCTTTGGTACGTGGCGTGATCTTCTCTCGGATTTTTTTAGGATCAATATTCAAGGTAATCGGATCAATATCCACAAAGATGGGCTTGGCCCCTGTGTGGATGACCACATTAGCGGAAGCTGCAAAGGTCATCGGAGTGGTCAGGACTTCGTCCCCTTCCCCAAGGCCAGCTGCCACAAGGGAAAGATGTAACGCTGCAGTACAAGAGTTTACAGCGACGGCATATTTAGCCCCAACATACTCAGCGAACTGTTTCTCAAACTCCATGGTTTTAGGACCTTTAGCGATCCAGCCTGATCTTAAACTATCCACGACCCCCGCAATATCGTCTTCTTCAATTAAGGGTAGCGCATAGGGTAAGAACTCTTGACGTGTACACATTTAAACTATTCCTCCATTTTATAAAGCGCTTACAGAGCCTCCGCAGATGCCCTAAAGCAATTCTAGAAACTCATTTACAGTAAGTTCTGCTTGCTCCAATATACTCTTTAGAGTCTTCATATCGACTATCACTCCTGCGTGAACTGGCACACAAACTAGGCTTCCACTAGATCTTCGTAGATAATGATGACTTCCTCGTATATGTAAAAGCCTAAAGTCTGCTCTCTTAAGCGCACCTACAACATCTTTTCCCTCAACTCTCGGCATTCTGACCATAATCAGTAACTCACCTGCACTTCATCCATTTCCACATCCGCTGAAGGTATAGGCAACCCCTCAATCACTAGGGCTTCGAGAAAGCCCTCTATTGCCTCCTGAATATGTTCAAGTGCTTCTCTTCGATCATCGCCCTGTGTAACGCAGCCAGGAAGAGAGGGAACGGTAACCGTAAAGCCTCCGCTTTCATTCTTCTCGAGAATAACCTTAAATCTTCTCAGCATTTAGAGAACCTCCTTTAGTGGATCGCTCTTCACTTATCCGACTCCGGCCTCCGGCCTCTGACTTACTGACCTCTGCTATATTCCCAATTCCCTTAGCCAGTGCTGGATAATTTCTGACCAAGTGTAGTTTTCTTTAACGAACTGTCGCCCTCTTTTGCCCATTTCAAGGCGATCAGGGTTCTCCTTTAAGTCGAGGATTACTCTTGCTAAATCAGCGCTGTTTTCTGGTTCAACAATCACCCCGCCACCTGACGAAAGGATTAGTTTGACCGCCTCCCCTTCCCCAGAATAGATCACTGGAACTGCTGAACCGAGCGCCGGGAACATTTTTGAAGGACGCGCTCCCTCGAAAAGTTTATTTTTCTTCAATGGCACAATACTCGCTGAGGACAAGGAGAAATATCTCGGCATTTCCTGAACTGGTTGAAAATCCACAAAACTAACATTGGATAATCCTTTTTCCTGGACGAGTGCTTCGAGCATCGGTTTCTCTGTACCGTCGCCCACAAACAGAAATCGAATCTCGGTTTCTTCTCTAAGTAATTCCGCTGAATGAATGACGGATTCAAGACCCTGGGCATAACCCATTGTTCCGGCGTAGATTAAGACAAAGTCTTCCTCTTTAAGGCCCAGCTTCAAAGCCATTTCCTCATCTCGTTCACGAGGCGCAAATAGATCCAGGTTCACCCCGTTCGGTAAAAAGGTGACTTTTTCCTCGGGCACGCCTCGCTTTACCAAAGAGTCTCGAATCCCCTCTGTCTGACAAGATATTTTCCAGGCTTTGCGATAAAGTAACCTCTCAAGTCCCTCTGCCATCTTAATCATCCATTGGCTGTTAACAAGTCCCAAGGCCACGGCAGATTCAGGCCAGAGATCGGAAATATTCATAATAATACGAGTCCGGGTAAACCAGCCATAGATTAAGGCTGTGATACCAAGGAAAAGCGGTGGGGACTCAAAGAATAGAATATCTTGTTTTCCTGCTTTGCTTAAGCCCCAGAAAGAGGAGCCGACAAAGGAAAAATAATTAAGCAAGCGCTTCCAGAATCGTCCCCGTTGCACAGGATAAATCCAAGTCCGCCAAACCGGAAGCCCCTCCACCTCATCCTTCATTCGCCAACGCCCACGGTAGTGTGGTGGGATCACGCCGCTTGGATGATTAGGAAATGCAGTAACGACAGTCACCTCATGCCCATTACGTTGTAACCCCTTCGCGACTTCCTTGAGCCGAACCTGTGCTGCACCAGACTCTGGTGGAAAGTATTGTGTCAACATTAAGATGCGCAATTAGACCTTCCGCTCCTTCAAACCGCTCCCTACTGGGAGCGTCTTAAAAATTTCTTGATGGTTGCTCCGTGTTTGGCATAAACCGTTCGGCCAACCCGGGCTGCGAGGGTTCGATTCCGGTAAGCGTAAAGGTAATTCCGCTCTGTGCTTCCAAAACTCTTTTTGAATTTAGCAATACTAGGGATATTAGCCCCTACCATATCATAGAGCTGAATCCCCATCGCTGAGGCTCGTTTTAGGTACTCCCATTGGATGAGATTATTAGGTACGACCTTATTGTACTCCCGATCAGATACTCCGTCTAGGTAATACCCGACATTGCGGTCCCGAGGAAAAATTTGCCCAGCGATTATCTTACCCTCATAACGAGCGAGTAAAACAATTAAATCCCCACTTGGATATAGATTCTGCCAAAGGGCCGTGAAGTATTCCTTGCTAAATGGGGGTTCCTTGTCCTGACGATGGTAAACCCCACAGGAAAGATCATAATACAGATCCAGCCACTCTTCAAGGGTTTGAGCCTCAACCACCTCGACTCCAGATTTTTCAGCTTTGCGTATGGCATTGCGACAACGTACTTCAAGCCCAGCCCAAAGGGGTTCCACCTGGTTGGAAATCGGTAATTCTAGGGTAGTAAGTAACTCTACAGTATACCCCTTTTGTTCAAGGTCTTCTTTGCCCATTACTTCTGGAAGTCCGAGTTCAAGGTAGTCTATACGGTTTTCTGAGGCGTACTCCTCGAGGGCCGATAACACCTCGTTCAAGGGTACCGAACCCAATGGACCACTGTGAGGGGTGGCCGCACCGGAGAGTGGACAACCTGCCAATTTAAGCAGGCTCATCTTGCGCTCTACTAGAGGCAGCAGACCCTTTAGTACTCCCATTTCGTCAAATAAGCCTAAGCGTTCAACCCGCAAACCAAATCCTTCTTCTAAGATATCCTGCCATTCCCAGCGGTGAAAAAGTGATCCCGAAGGCATCGTCTTTTGAAAGTTCTGCCAAGCGTCCCGCTCAATTGGCTGCAATTTTAGGCCCACGTTTTTCACACTCCTAACATTATCGGGTATAGGAAACTTGCTTCAGGGGAGCTTGCTCCATCTGAAGCTTAGCTGAACTTATCCAGGGGCTTAGCGCCACTTGCCATTCAACATTCATCTTTAGTGGCGCTTTGCCGTCGGGTATAGGAAACTTGCGATATACAGACCATGATTCCCATGCTGATCCAAATGATAGGATCTTCAAAAAACCGTGCTTCAGCTTGTGAGCTGATGAAAACTGTTGTAATCCATAAGAAATATCCCACAGCCGGAATATATCGTTCAAATCTGTTGACATTCACATTTAAGTTTAAGTTTTCATTGTCTTTTACATTTGAGTTTGAGTATGGATTTTCTAGCCCGTTTCTGCTTGGTTCGGGATCAGTCTTACGTAAGCGCCAAAGTACCCGCACCAAGGTTAGCCAAAACCAGGATAGCGCAGCCAATCCAATTAAGCCCAGCTCTGCCGCAATCGTTAGGAGGGTTGTATGCGAAAGGGTTGCTCCTTCAGCATCTGGAATTACAGTCTTCAGACTTATGTATTGAGTTAAAAACATTTTTTGAAAGCCACCCAGTCCTACCCCGATGATCGGATGATCTTTGAACATTGCCCAGGCCGCTTTCATGAGGTATTCTCGCATAGCATCCAATGCCCCCAGTCCTTCCCGAAATGACAACACACGTTGCCAGATGGCCGGGCGCAGAGCTAATATCCCCGCTCCAATCAGGCCCAAGAACCCAATGGGTTGAAGCATTTGTTTCCGCGGAATAAGCAGGATCATAAGAATTAGCACGATGACCAACGTAAGAAGGCCACTGCGGGAGAGAGTAATAGCTAGCCCTCCCAGTAATACTAAGAGAGACCCCATATAAATGAAACGTTTCCGGACTTCCGTGTTCAGGTATTGAAGGATTAAATTTGCCACAATCGCTAAAACAAGGTAACGAGCGAAAATATTCGGATCGACAAAGGTCGCGTTAACACGGACTAACATGCCTTCTGCTAAATATCCCCGCCAAATAAACTGGCGTGTCGCTCCTTCATAAAGTGCAAGTGGAACCAATGCCACCCCAACCCAATGCACGACCCGAAAAGGCCAGAGGATATGCTCACGTTCGGTGAGAAGGCAAGTGCTGAGATAAAGTAAAAATAAAGTTACCAAACGAACCACCTCAAGGACTGTTTTAGTCCTATCGACGGAATAAAGGAGACTAAAGGCACTGACCGCAATATAGATTAAAAGCGCACGTGTTAAACTATGAGTTAATATTTCTTTTAGTTTTCTTCGTTTTTCCGGTAATATCCAGAGACGTGCCAGAGCAGCTCCAATGATCCCAACCGCTAGAAGACGTGCAAGACTTCCAATTTGAGAACCCAGCGGTCCTAATGGAGGAAACCATTCGATGGAAATCTCCAACGCAATCCCCCCTGCTAGTAACCAAATTAGCGCTGAGGGCTTTTTCCATCCCCAATAAAGTACTGATCCTACACAAACCAAAAAAAACAACCATTTCAAGATGAGAAGCCCCACATTAACCCTCTCCTTCCACTTCGAGTGTAACTAAGGCCTGGACTGGAAAATCGATGTAATCCACACCTACTTCATAGGCCACAGAAGCCGAACGGATTCTGTGGGGATCGAGATGTAGCCGAATTCGAACCGGTGGAACAGTAGGGACTTGAACTGCTGAGAGGGCCTGCGAGGAAGTAGTGGAAGTTAACGGGGTCGTTGCCAACGCTGCACCCTGATTATCGTTTGGTAAGGTACAGGTTATCTGCCAACGTGTTCCTTGAATCATTAGTGCCACCTCATACTGGCGCCTTAAAGTAAACCAACTCAGAATGTCTCTTGGCACCGCGATCCAGGCACCATCTGCCCTGCCCTGTGCAATTAAGCGTTCATAAACCTCTCCCCAAAAACGGGGCGCAGTAAAGCTCTGATTATGCCATAGCAGACTCACTGCCCCACCAAAGCGCTTTGCCCAGTCCAAAATTGGTTTTGCTTTGCGAAAAGCATCTTCCCGGTTTAAGTCAAGGTGCTCCTCTCCCAGAAGCGCACCATCTTGAATATGGAGGGGGAGCTCCCAGAGGGTCTGGCAATTTAGCGGATGATAGGGTTGAAGGGTCCCGGCACGAAAGCCAACAATTTCATTAAAGCCCACGGTCGCATCATACAGAAATCCACCCTCTTCCAAGACCTTAAAGGATTCTGGCGATCGAAAGTAAAGCCAGTGCATTCGGACTCCAATCTCATCCCGTCCGGTCAGATTAGAGATACGGCTGTATTCAGCCCGAGCTGAAGGTGCGTCATGCCAAGCATCGATACCATGGACTCCCGCTTCCCAGCCGCCCTCTTCTAAGCTGTTGAGCCATGCTTTATGGGTTGTCACATCATAAAATGACGCCCTGTTTGGTGGTGCGTTTTCATCTTTATCGTCGTCTTTATTCCTTAATGGTTCCGGAAGAATTCCTGGTTTCTCCGGAAAGGGCATAAAATAGAGACTTGATCGAACCCCCAGTCGTTTCTCCAGTTCGAGAAGCTGAGGTAAGGCGCGTTCCCAGACATCTTGCCCTAGTCCTAGCTTTGCTGCCCACGTTCTGACCATTTCCCAAAGGGATCGGAAATGTTCTGACGTCTGTACCTTCCCAGCACGCCAGCGTTTCCAATTCAAAACTGAACTGCGGTAGAAATAACCCAAGAAGGTCCGGGCAATGGGCATTTCCTTAAGGCTCAAAATATCCAGGTCATGGGTTAAGGTCATAGCATAGGAATATCCCCAGGGGATAGGCGGAAGTTCTAAGTAATTTCTGACTTCCAGGCGCAACACCCTGCGAATTTCCTCGAGCATCAAATCCAGCGTAGGCTCGCTAACGTCCTTTTCCGTATACTCTCTACCCTCCATAAGCAGGCGAGTCCCTTCTTGACCAAGGTTGAACGAAAAGGTCTTTAGTCTGAAACCTGGATTTTCCCCACTGACGGGTCCACAGACCAAAATTAGAGGTTGATTCTTTGATTGTCCTGAAACGTTCGGTATCAGTCTCCTTAAACGCTCAAGGGAAATCCCATCTACTAGAATCGCCTCGAAGTTCGAGCTCTCCTCAAAGTTCAAGGTCGCCGCTTGGTTTGGAAGCACGTCTTTCACTGTTGCGGCTTCCCTAGTGGTATTAAAAGCAACTCCTAAAAAACTCACGATCTCCCGGTAAACTGTCTCCAGCGGTTCGGCGACGTAAAAGCCAATTTGGCCTGACCGGCGGATCTTGTCTTGTGGTTCGCTCACGGAGCTCAGCCTCTTTTCTCTTCCATGGCCGCCACGATCTCTTCACTGGCTCGACCGTTGCCATAGAGATTTTCCCGATAAGGCGGCAAGGGTTTGTTGCGATAATTCATCACAGCTTCTACAATTTGCTCTGGATTGGCACCTGTTAGGGTATTCCAACCCGTATTCACGGTCTCTACCCACTCGGTTTCATCCCTTAAGGTCACACAAGGAACCTGCCAAAGATACGCTTCTTTCTGGACACCACCTGAATCTGTCAGAATGAATTCCGCCTCTTTTTCTAAAAGGATCATTTCCAAATATCCCACAGGTTCAATGACTTCCACGTTCTTAGGTATCGTCATGTGGTGATCGTTCAAAAGCTTCTTGGTTCGAGGATGGAGGGGAAGCACAATCTGGCCCTCGATTTGTGCGAAAGCGTTGATGATCCCTTGCAGCCGATTCAGATTATCCGTGTTTTCCGCCCGATGCACGGTGGCTAATACGTATGATTTCTTCGGATAACGAAGGTTTTCCGCAAGACTTCGTTCCTCGGCCCGCCGAGCATGATAATAAAGGGCATCAGCCATAACATCCCCAGTCCGTATGACGCCCTTCGTTAATCCCTCTAAACTGAGATTTTTCACGGCTTGATCGGTCGGACAAAACATGAGGGTTGAGACATGATCTGTTAAGACACGGTTCACTTCTTCCGGCATCTTGCGGTTATAGCTTCGCAGCCCAGCTTCTACATGCGCGATCGGAATATGGAGCTTAGCCGCAGCCAAAGCCCCGGCTAAGGTGGAATTCGTATCCCCGTACACGAGAACCCAGTCTGGTTTTTCCTTAAGGAGTACCTCTTCCACGCCGGTTAACATTTCCCCGGTTTGAGCACCATGCTGCTTGGACCCCACTCCCAAAAAGTAGTCGGGCTTGGGAATGCCTAGCTCCTCGAAAAACACATCTGACATCTGATAATCATAATGTTGTCCCGTGTGCACGATTTTCTCCTCGTGCCTTTTCCTCAAGGTCGCCGAAAGTGGAGCGGCTTTAATAAATTGAGGCCTTGCACCCAGTACCGTAATTATTTTCATGTGGTTTCATTCCTTTCGCTGTGCTCAAGGCACAAAGATATAATGAAAGTGCTGCCCCTTGGGTGATAACGTTTAAATTAGTTTATTTATTCTTTATCCGACTCGTCGCTTGGCGGAAAATGTACCCGCCAATACGTTGGAAATCTTTATCTAGACCTATCAGGATTAGCAAATAGACCATTCCGGCAATGGACGCTGAGGCTAGCGGATGAAGAAAACGAAGTAAGTAAGCGATCAGGCCCATAGACAGTGAGGCCAAGACAATGACCGGAAGTTGACGCCAGGTTTGGATCTTATAAACGTAGCGCCGAACAATCCAGTAGAAGGCGATAAACACGAATAATTCAGTGATCAAAGTTGCGACACTCGCCCCATAAATTCCATAGCGGGGGATTGCATATAAATTAATAGCGATATTCAAAAGAGCGGCACTTCCCTGAATCTTAGCACGGGTCCACTGCCGATCTGTTGTTGTCAATACATCTCCTAATGAGAAACTTAAGCATTCAAGAGCAAAAAACCAACTTAAAATCATGAGAATTGGGATGGAGGCTGGAAAACGACCATTGTATAGCCAGGTCAGCAGTGGATCGGCCAAAACAAAGATCAAGACGCTGCCCGGTATTCCGACAGCACTCAGGACTTTAAAGATCTTTTCAATGGTTCCTCGATGTTTCTCCTTACTTTCCACACCCAGCTGAAATAAAATCGGGTAAAGGACACTGGTTAGAATCCCAGGTATAAATAAGAGAACGGAAATTAAGCGATAGGCCGCCGAATAGATCCCAACTTCGATCGTAGGGCGCATTAAAGAAAGCATCAACATGTCGATTTGAAAATAGACAAATAAAAAGATGACGGCAATTCCGTAGGGTAGCCCACGCTTGAGCATCACCACAAGACGAGAAAGATCAAATTCGAGGCGTATGTGACGCCGTAAATGTGCATATAAAATCAATGAAATAAATACAGCCGTCACGAGTTGGGTGACGGTGATCATGACAACAT
>NZ_JYNH01000044.1 GCF_000960765.1 Desulfosporosinus sp. I2
TGTGCCTTGAGCCATAGAAGCTGCCATCATAATGTTTTGAGTAGCTCCAACGCTAGGGTAGTCCAAATATATACGAGTGCCTTTTAAACCTTTGGTAGAAACATCTAAGAACCCGTGATCCATTTTGACCTCTGCTCCCAAAGCCTCTAAACCCTTGAGATGCCAATTGATGGGACGTGACCCAATGGCGCAACCACCAGGGTGCGAAATTCGGACATGACCTTTACGGGCAAGTAGCGGTCCCATCGTGACAATAGACGCCCTCATTTGAGAAACAAGGTCGTAGGGTGCCTCAATACAATCTATCTCACGGGCTAGGATGTAAAGAGTTGAGCCTTTTCGCTCTACTTTTGCACCCAACGCCGAAATAACTCGATTCATTATATTAACATCTAACAAATCCGGAGCGTCATCTAGTTGAATAGGTTCCGCACAGAGTAAACTTGCCGCTATTATGGGAAGTACGGCATTCTTGGCCCCACTTACTGTGATCGTTCCTTCAAGCGGTTTGCCGCCTGTAATTGTGAGCTTACTCAAATTCTGAAGACACCCCCTGTTCTAGTACTGATTACTTTTCGACTTGTTTATATTCTCCCTGGAAGGGTATTATTCCTGCTTTAATTCGACTTTTTTCTCCTGATGGCTCTAGAATTCTTTCAGCAAAACTGGAATTGCTAAAACAGTATTTCCATCAGTCATTTCTCCACGACTAAGAAGTTGAATATTTATCCTGTCTTTTCCAGCTAAGATGTTCGTACCTATATTTCTCTGGTACCCAGCGATCGAAACCAGGTTATCTAAGAGAAACCATTGTGATGGAAGAGTATTCGTGTGACTTAAGTAGGCTGAAATATCAATTGCCTCAGGAACTCGTTCATCCAAATAGATTTGTATACCATTTTTTTTAAGAACAGGAGCCATGGCCGTATACCAAGTATAGATCATGCTTTCCTCAGTTTGATTAATTACACGATTTCCAGTTAGAGTTGCAGCAATATTACCACTATTTGTCTGCTGCTCTTTCTGTGTCCATATCCAATCAGGCATCGGAAATTGTGTCATTATGTCAATGGGTATAGTCCCATCCTCACTCCAAAGTAAAACGCTAACCTCAGCACCTCTAGCCTGTACCATTCCGGAATTTAATAACAAAGGCGCCTCCGAATTAGATGTAGGTGCGGGCTGAATGCTTTGCAAGATGCACTCAACAACAAAGGGCTTAAATCCAATTAGCAGAAGGCAACTTATTATCACAATAAATAGATGCCTTTTGAATATATAAGATTTCGTAAGTATTAAACCCATAAACATTATACCTCTTTCTCAACTATATACACTTCTTTAGTTTTACCAAATAGTGAGAAAGCTAACATGCTTGCTGATGATTTTTATTCTACTTGGCCCCTTGTTTAATCAAGAAAACTTAGCGGGTGCCAAGCGCTATAGTTAAGCATTCCTATTATTTTCCAGGCTGTATAAAAAAGAAAAGGGTCCAAATAGGAACCCTTTTCTCGTTTAAACACTCACGTTTATAATGAATCATATCGCAACTTTACTTTCAACGTACAATGTTTATTTGTTGTCACTAGCTGCACTAATTCGAGCAGTTGCTCGTCGCAATGCATACTCCGCACGTCGAAGGTCGATTTCGTTGATCCGTGGTGATGACAGGCGTTTCAGAGCACGTTCTTTAGCTTCTACTGCTCGAGCGAGATCAATCGCTTCACCTAGTTCGACAGTGTCCGCAAGAACCGTTGCAGCATTATCAATGACTTCAACAAATCCGCCCGCAATTGCCGCACGCTTGACATCGCCATTGAGTGTGTAGCGTATGACTCCGATATCCAAGCCTGCGATTAAAGCTGAGTGATTCGGCAAAATTCCTAATTCACCTGCTCCGCCAGGAAGAACAACAAACTCAACATCTTCTTTCAAGACGTTCCCTTCCGGAGAGACTATTTGGAGTGAGAATGTTCCTGCCATGGATTATTCCCCCAATGTCTTGGCTTTTTCGATCACTTCTTCTATTGGTCCAACCATCAGGAAGGCGGCCTCAGATAAGTGATCGTATTTTCCATCCGCAATTTCTTTAAAGCCACGAATCGTGTCTTTCAAGGGTACATATTTTCCAGGCGAACCCGTAAATGCTTCTGCAACATGGAACGGTTGTGACAAGAAACGTTGAATTTTCCGTGCTCGGAAAACAATCAGTTTTTCCTCTTCTGAAAGCTCATCCATACCGAGAATTGCAATAATATCTTGCAACTCTTTGTATTTTTGAAGGATTTGCTGAACCTGTCTTGCCACAGCATAATGTTCTTCTCCTAAAACTAAAGGAGAAAGGATCCGTGACGAAGAATCCAAGGGGTCCACCGCTGGGTAAATCCCGATTTCAGCAATTGAACGGGATAAAACTGTTGTTGCATCCAAATGCGCAAACGCTGTAGCCGGAGCGGGGTCTGTCAAGTCATCCGCTGGTACATAGATTGCTTGTACAGAAGTGATCGACCCTTTGCGAGTGGAGGTAATCCGCTCTTGGAGTTGACCCATTTCTGTAGCCAAGGTAGGCTGATATCCAACCGCAGACGGCATCCGACCGAGCAAGGCCGAAACCTCAGAACCTGCTTGGGTGAATCGGAAAATGTTGTCAATAAAGAGTAGCACGTCCTGACCTTGATCATCACGGAAGTATTCAGCCATGGTTAGTCCTGTTAAGCCTACGCGGAGACGTGCGCCAGGAGGTTCGTTCATTTGACCGAACACCATAGCCGTTTTGTCAATAACGCCAGACTCTTTCATTTCGTTCCAAAGATCGTTTCCTTCACGCGTACGTTCTCCAACACCAGCAAAAACGGAAAGTCCGCCGTGCTCTTTAGCAATATTATTGATTAGTTCCATGATTAGAACTGTCTTGCCTACACCGGCACCCCCGAAAAGTCCGATTTTTCCGCCTTTAGAGTACGGAGCTAGTAAGTCAATGACCTTAATTCCGGTTTCCAAAATACGAGTCGAAGGCTCTTGATCGGCAAACGCCGGAGCGGGTCGATGAATCGGATAATGGGTATCAGACTTGACTTCTCCACCGTTGTCAATAGGCAATCCTAACACACTCACCATTCGCCCCAGCGTTGCGGGGCCCACAGGTACCGTAATTGGTGCCCCAGTGTCGATTGCTTCAATACCCCGTTGCAGCCCATCCGTAGAGGACATAGCAACAGTACGTACTGTGTTGTTTCCGAGATGTTGAGCTACCTCTAAAGTTATGTTAAGGTTCTGCTCAGGAACCTTAATCTGAATGGCGCTATATATTTCCGGCAGTTGGTCGGGCTTAAACTCAACGTCAACTACCGCTCCCAAAACTTGCAAAACCTTGCCGATATTCACAGGCGCGAAACCTCCTTTTTGGGTATTTCCAGCAGCTTATTCTAAGGAAGCTGCTCCCGAGACGATTTCGGATATTTCAGTCGTGATCGCCGCTTGTCGGGCTCTGTTCATGGCCAACGACAGCTTATCAATCATGGTCTTGGCATTATCCGTAGCCGAACTCATTGCCGTCATTCGAGCCCCTTGCTCACTCGCTTTTCCTTCTAGTAACGACCTAAAGATCAGCGTTTCAACATACTTCGGCAACAGACTGTTTAAAATGTCTTCAGCAGACGGTTCAAAGATGTACTGTTTGCCTTGTTTACCTTCAGGTTGATCGATCGGAAGTAATTTGATTTGCGAGGGCCTCTGGGTCATCGCTGAGACGAATTCAGTATATAAGATATACACCTCATCTGCTTCGCCCTGCTCATAAAGGCGAACCACTTCCTGGGCAATCTCTTTGGCCTGGCTATAACTCGGGTCATCCCCAAGTTTCGTATACTCAGCCAAAAACTCAATTTTACCGCGTCGGAAGAAATCTCGACCTTTGCGGCCTACAGTCACCAACTTAACCGGCTGCTGTGCTTCGGCAATTAGTCCACTGGTCTTACGAATGAGGTTTGCATTGTACCCTCCGCAGAGACCACCGTCCGATGTTATTAGCACATAAACTACCTTTTGCACTGGCCTTTTTTTCAAGAGCGGATGGATAACATCCACGGGAGCCTGCGCAAGCCGTTCCAAGACCCCTTGCAATTGGCGGGCATAGGGGCGGGCAGCAATAAGTTTTAGTTGGGCTTTTCTGAGTTTGGCCGCGGAAACCATTTTCATCGCCTTAGTGATCTGCTGCATATTCCGAACGCTGCGAATCCGACGACGAATATCTTGTGTTCCTGCCACCTCGTTCACCTACTCCTTTTTATTCTAGGCTAAAAATCCCTGCTTGAACTCATTAATCGCTTTTTCAAGCTCGGCGATCATTTCATTTGAGAGCGCCTTCTCAGTTCGAATTTTTTCCAACAGGTCAGCCTTCACGGAGCGCATGAAGCGCAGGTATTCTACTTCGAATTTCCCGATCTTATCCAGATCAATTTCATCGATAAATCCTTTAACTGCCGCATAGATAACGACGACTTCTTCCTCAACTGGGGAAGGTGAATACTGGCCCTGCTTGAGAATTTCCAGGGTCCGCTGACCACGCGTAAGTCGCATTTGGGTGACCTTATCCAAGTCAGATCCAAACTGAGCAAAAGCTGCCAACTCACGATATGAAGCGAGATCCAAACGAAGTTGTCCTGCGACTTGCTTCATCGCTTTAATTTGAGCAGAACCCCCTACCCGTGAAACGGAAATACCGACGTTAATGGCAGGCCGGAAGCCGGAGTTGAAGAGGTCAGCTTCAAGGAAGATCTGACCATCTGTGATGGAAATCACATTCGTAGGAATGTAAGCTGACATATCCCCTGCTTGAGTCTCGATCACTGGTAGCGCTGTCATTGACCCACCACCTAGTTCATCTGACAGCTTCGCAGCACGCTCCAATAAGCGAGAGTGAAGATAGAAAACATCTCCAGGATATGCTTCACGACCGGGAGGACGTTTTAGCAGTAGTGATAGTTCACGATAAGCTACCGCTTGTTTGGAAAGATCATCGTAAACAATCAGGACATGCTTGCCATTATACATGAACTCTTCGCCCATAGCACAGCCAGCATATGGAGCAATAAAGAGCATCGGAGCAGGTTCAGATGCGGTAGCTGCTACCACGATACTAAAGCCCATGGCGTCATGGTCTTCCAACGTTTTTACTACGCTGGCAACAGTTGACGCTTTTTGTCCGACTGCAACATAAATACAAATGATGTCTTGTCCTTTTTGGTTAATGATTGTATCAATGGCCACTGCAGTTTTACCAGTTTGACGGTCACCAATGATCAACTCACGCTGACCACGACCAATAGGTACCATGGCATCAATAGATTTAAGACCCGTTTGCAAAGGTTCGTGAACGGATTTCCGGGCAACTACCCCGGATGCTATGGATTCAATCGGACGAAACTTAGTCGTCACGATTTCTCCTTTGCCATCGATGGGTTGTCCCAGTGCATTAACGACTCGGCCTATTAAAGCTTCGCCCACAGGGACTTCCACAATCCGACCTGTTCTCTTGACTTGGTCACCCTCTTTAATTCCTAAGAAAGACCCAAGAATAACGCAACCAATATTGTCTTCCTCAAGGTTCATGGCCATACCATAAACGTTGCCGGGAAACTCTAAAAGCTCACCAGCCATGGCTTTTTCTAGACCGTAAACACGAGCGATTCCGTCTCCAACCTGGATAACTGTCCCCACATCGACGATATCGACAGACGTTTCATAGCCTTCAATTTGTTGTTTGATAATAGAACTTATTTCTTCTGGACGCAAGTTCATCCTGTTATTTCACCCCTACTTCCTGAGGTTTCTCTGAGTTTCTACGTAACTCCACACGCATTCGGTTTAAAGCATGGGCGATGGTTCCATCCATCACGCGATCTCCAACCTGCACAAGAACCCCACCAATGAGTTCGGCTCTTACTTCGCTTATAATGCGGACGTCTTTCCCTGTCATTCGTTTAATGGCGTTCTTAAGATCGCCAAGCTGAGAAGCACTCAGTTCAATAGCACTAGCTACTTTAGCTTCTACGACTTGGCGTGCTTCATCCGCCAGCCGAGTAAACTCATGTTGAATAAGCGGTAAGAGACTTTCCCTTTTCCGGTCAATCAACAAGTAAAAGAAACGACGCGTAACATCGCCGAAATCTTCTCCCAATAACTTTTCCATGATGGATTTCTTGACGCTGAGTGAAATATGCGGATGAAGCAAAACTCCTTTAACCTCTGCATTTTCTTCTACCAGCTTTGTCAGTTCCCTTAAATCGCTATCAATCGAATCAAGGGACGTCTCGGAGGCGATTTCAAACAAGGCTTGGGAGTACCTTCGAGCAAGTGATCCATTTATCATTGCATTTCCCCTACTTCTTGAATGAATTGTTCTATGAGCTCTCCTTGACCCTTCATGTCAAGTTTCTGACGAATGATTTTCTCAGCCACCATGACGGACAGTTCGGCGACTTGTGCTCTAACTTCGGTAATCGCCCGGTCACGTTCACGTTCAATATCCACAAGGGCAGATTTCTTGATCTTTTCTGATTCTTCATGAGAAGCTGCTAAGATTTCCTTCGCGCGGACTTCACTCACCTTTGTGGCCTTCGCGATCACTTCTTGAGCTTCTTGGCGGGCTTTATGCATTTCTTCTTGGTATTCGTGTTTTATTTTCTCAGCCTGTTGACGTTCATTCTCTGCCTGAGCAAGCATGGATTCAATATGGCTCCGCCGTTCTTCCATCATTTTCATGAGCGGACCCCAAGCTTTTTTGCTAAGCAGCCAAACGAGCAACAGGAAAGATATGACCGTAGCCACTACAGTAAAGTCAAATTGTATAGGATTCCCCAACGGTCTACCCCCCTCTCGAGTCCGATTGACTTCGGGATGATTCTTTTCAAGGGGGAACTCGCGTTCCCCCTTGAATTAAGATGGGCCGTATGCCTTAGCCCAGTACACGAACTTACTTTGTAAACATGAGTAGCAGGGCAACAACCCAGCTAAGGAGTGGCAAAGCCTCGATCAAACCAACACCGATAAACATGGTAGCTTGCAATGATGCTTTGGCCTCCGGTTGGCGAGCAATGCCCTCCACCGTTTTACTAATAACATTACCATTACCAATTGATGCACCGAGGGCCGCTAAACCAGCAGCAATCCCTGCACCAAGTGCAGCAGCAGCAGATACGTCCATGGGATTTCCTCCTTTCTTGTTTCCAATAATTGATAAGTATTATTCCCTCAGTGAGCGTCAAGCAGCACTGAAAACTAACTTAGAATCAAACTGTTTAATGTTCAGAAGCTGTGACCGCTTGTGATACATAAGCTGTGGTCAACACCGTGAACACGTAAGCTTGAATTGCTCCGATAAAAATACTAAAACCTAGCCAAACTGACATCGGAAGAATTCCTGGCAGAACCCATATTCCTGGCAACATCAGGATAACCTTGAGTAGAACTTCACCGGCAAAGATGTTTCCGAAAAGACGGAAAGCGAGCGTTAATGGCTTCGAGATCAAGTCGATAATATGAAGGATCGCCATCACTTTAAAAGGTTCTAAAAAGTGTTGGAAATAATGGACTCCCTTAGTCTTAATACCCAAGAAAACGACTAAGATAATGGTTAACAAGGCTAAAGCCGCAGTAGTGTTGATGTCTGCCGTAGGCGACATCAATAAAGGCCCCTCGAAAATCATGTTCAATTGGGCAAATTCAACATCAAAATGTTCTAAAAGATTAAACGTGAAATTCGGAATGAGGCCAAGTAAATTGGAAAAGAATACAAAGATGATCAATGTTACTAAATAAGGTAGCAATGGGCGCCCCTGCTCATAACTCATATTGTCAGAGACAAGGTTTTTAACAAAATCAATAATCCATTCTAAGACGTTTTGCATTTTACCGGGTTTACCACTGGTTAAATGACGAACCCCTAGATAGCAAAAAATTAAAATAGCGGCCATTACAATCCAGGTCATGATCAACGTTTTGCCATGAAATGTCATAAACCCTAAATGCCATATAACTGTTTCTTCATGCACTTCTTTTATCACCCCTTTCTCCATTAATTTTATTTATTGCCACAATGATAAAGGATATTATCACTCCTGTAACAATCCCTATCGCTAGACTGAAAAGCCAGCTCGCCTGAAAACGAGCTACTGCTACGACAACGAGAGTAACCATCCCTAAGCGAGACATTAAATTGCGTCGCATTCGCCTAAGTGCAGAACGGATATCCAATTCGGAGCTACGCAGTGTTTCATGATGAAACCATAAGGTATAGCTATATCCTACCCAATATCCTAGCAAACTACCTAGAAAAGATTGCTGACCTGTTACGGCTATCACAAGCAATATGCAAGAAGTGCCACTAAACAAGGCAATAAAGCTACTTTTTATCATCCGCTGCTCCTAATCTTTTTAAAGTGACGACCAGGTAGCTCCCTCCGAGTATAAGCCCTAATAGCATTAATAGGATCGTAAACCATGGTTCTGTTCCCCAGCGGGAATCTATGTACCGTCCAAGGAAAAATCCTCCTCCAACCAAACCGGCCAGAGAAGTTGAGATAGTTGAGCCAACTGCAATTGCTTTCTGCCATGTTGCTTGTTCTTTAGCCATCTTCACTCCGTTCTAAACTTATGTAGAAAATAGGCCTTCCAAAAAAACATCCTAAAATTTTATTGCTAGAAATGGCATATAAATCAATCATTACACATTTTTACAGTTTACTCTATTTAATATATTAGCATACTTTTGCAGGACTTTGTGCTTTTTTTTACAGCATTGAAGAATTTTATGTCCACACGTCAATGTTCCTTAATAATCGAGGCAATTCGACTTGCTGCACACCCGTCTCCATAAGGATTACTGGCCATTGACATCCTATCATAGGCAACTTGATCACTCAAAAGACGCTTTAGCTCCAAATAAACACTCTCGTACTCAGTGCCTACAAGGGATACTGTTCCCGCTTCTACCGCTTCAGGTCGCTCTGTTGTGTCTCGGACCACAAGTACTGGAATTCCAAGCGACGGTGCTTCCTCTTGAATTCCTCCTGAGTCTGTCAAAATTAAGTGCGACCGTGCCATTAAGTTAACAAAAGGCTCATAATCCATGGGTTCTACAAGATTTACTCGTGGATGAGACCCCAAAACCTCTGTGACGACTTTTCGTACCAAGGGGTTTTTATGAACTGGAAAAATCACCTGTGTATCCGGAAATAAATCAAGTATATTCTTCAAAGCCTGATAAATCTGGCGCATGGGTTCGCCGAGATTTTCCCTGCGATGGGTTGTGACTAGAATCGACCGTGTATTACTCTGTTTAAGAATCCTCTCGATACTAGGATCCGAAAAATTGTACTCTGGCTTCACAGTAGCTAGCAACGCGTCAATAACCGTGTTGCCCGTCACAAAAACTTTTTCAGGAGCTATTCCTTCGAGCAAAAGATTTCTTCTTGCTGTTTCCGTAGGGGCAAAATGATAATCTGCTAGAACGCTTGCTAGTTTTCGGTTCATTTCTTCTGGAAATGGTGAATACTTATTTCCTGTTCGAAGCCCGGCTTCTACATGCCCTACGGGGATTTGGGCATAAAAGGCAGCAAGAGCCGCCACAAACGTAGTGGTTGTGTCTCCATGTATCAGTACAAGATCTGGGAGTTCTCGTTGAAAAACTTCCTTAAGCCCGTTAAGGGCTCGAGTCGTGATTTCCGTTAATGTTTGCCCCTGCCTCATAAGGTCTAGATCAAAATCAGGGACAATTTTAAACAACTGAAGAACCTGATCTAACATCTCACGGTGCTGAGCTGTCACAATAACTTGACAGAATAGTTCATCCTTCTGTCGAAGTGCTTGGATCACTGGCGCCATTTTTATGGCTTCCGGACGGGTTCCAAACACTACCATCACTTTTTTTCGCTTTATCACGTTCATACTTCCTTCTACAGAAATCAATCAGAGATTAAAGGGCAATCTATCCTATCACATTAGAGCGTCTCTTCCGTAAATTGCACTATTTCTAACCCTGCTTCTCTCGACATTTCGAACGCTAGTTGATCTGGATATGAATAAGTATAAATCACACGTTTTATTCCCGCATTAATCAACAATTTTGTGCATAGAACACAGGGCTGATGGGTGCAATACAGATCAGCACCAGAAATAGCGACCCCATGCTTTGCAGCCTGTACCAAGGCATTCTGTTCTGCATGCACAGCGCGGCAGATCTCATGACGTTCCCCTGAAGGAACGCCTAAGTTCTGCCGTAAACAACCTACTTCCTCACAATGTTGGAGTTTAGAAGGACTCCCGTTATATCCTGTACTCAAAATTTGTTTTTCCTTAACTATTACTGCTCCAACCTGACGACGTAGGCATGTCGAACGGCCAGCCACTACTTGGGCCATTTGCATAAAATAGCTATCCCAGCTTGGGCGAATATGTGTCATCATTTTGTTCCAAACAGCCGATCTCCAGCGTCCCCAAGGCCCGGTACAATATAACCATGCTCATTTAAGTGTTCATCTACTGCCGCGATAAAAATGTCAACATCACTATGGGCTTTTTGAACGGCTTGAATTCCTTCAGGAGCTGCAATAAGGCACATTAGTTTGATATTCTTAGCACCTCGATCTTTTAAAAACCTAATTGCCGCTGCTGCAGAGCCCCCAGTTGCCAGCATAGGGTCGATTACAATAAGATCACGTTCCGCGATGTCACTTGGTAACTTGCAATAATACTCCACAGGCATTAGAGTCTCTGGATCTCGGTAAAGACCCACATGCCCAACCTTTGCAGCAGGAATTAAGCGAAGCATTCCATCGACCATCCCTAACCCTGCACGTAAGATCGGAACTAACCCGACTTTTCGACCTGCAAGCACTTTACTTTTTGCGATTGCAACCGGTGTCTTAACTTCAATTTCCTGAAGAGGAAAATCACGAGTAACCTCATAGGCCATTAACATCGCGACTTCCTCTACCAGTTCCCTAAATTCCTTCGAGCCTGTTTTCTCGTCGCGAATCAGGGACAGTTTGTGTTGAATTAGAGGATGATCAAGTACCTGAAGCTTTGCCATATTTCGGTTCTCCTAATCTAAATTTGTATATAAGGGAAACTCAGAACATAGGGTACCGACAATTTCCCGCGCTTTTTTCAGTTTATCAGGTTCATGGTGGGAGGTCAAGGCAAGGTCCATTGCTTCAGCGATTAGCTTCATGGCCTTAGTGTCCATACCACGAGTCGTTACTGCTGGCGTACCAAGGCGAATTCCACTTGTGATAAAGGGACTTGCAGTATCAAACGGTATCGTATTTTTGTTAACCGTAATGTCCACTTCATGCAACATTGTTTCAGCTTCCTTACCCGTCAGCTCTTTGGTCCGAACATCCACAAGCATAACATGATTGTCGGTTCCACCTGAAACAATTCGGAACCCTCGATCTATCAAGGCTTGGGCTAAAGCTTGCGCATTTTCCACAATTTTAGTTTGGTATTTTTTAAAGTCAGGCTGAAGTGCTTCGCCAAAAGCAACTGCTTTTGCAGCAATAACATGCATCAAAGGCCCCCCCTGAATTCCAGGGAAAATTGCCTTATCAATTGCTTGAGCGTGCTCCGCTTTACAGAGAATTAATCCTCCACGAGGTCCTCTTAATGTCTTATGGGTAGTAGAAGTCACAAAATGTGCATAGGGAATAGGAGAGGGATGTAAATCGGCCGCCACGAGCCCAGCGAAGTGCGCCATATCGACCATTAAATAAGCTCCCACTTCATCCGCGATTTTACGCATTAAGGCAAAGTCTATAATCCTTGGATAGGCGCTTGCTCCCGCAACAATCATCTTCGGATGATGTTGATGGGCTAATTTCCGAACTTGATCATAATCTATCCGTTCTGTTTTCGGATCAACTCCATAAGGAACAAAATTAAAATAAACTCCAGAAATATTGACCGGGCTCCCATGAGTTAAGTGTCCACCGTGGGATAAATTCATGCCAAGTACCGTGTCCCCAGGTTTTAAGAACGCAAAATAGACTGCCATATTGGCCTGGGAGCCAGAATGGGGCTGAACATTAGCATGTTCAGCACCAAATAGTTTCTTAACGCGTTCACGGGCTAAGTTCTCGACCACATCAACATACTCACATCCACCGTAATACCGTTTTCCCGGATATCCTTCGGCATATTTGTTGGTTAATACAGAACCTTGGGTTGCCATAACCGCTCGACTGACAAAGTTCTCGGAAGCAATCAGTTCTATGGTCTTGGTTTGACGGTTCTCTTCTTGCGAAATTGCTTTTGCGACCTCCGGGTCTTGGGGTTCTAGCCATTGACGAATATAATCCATTTTGTTCACTCCTAATAAAAATTATTTGCTTTCATCATATATGGCCCGGGGTCCGCCGATCAGACGTGGGCGGGTGCGTGCTAAGGTTAAATGGGCTTGCCCTAGGTCTTTTACATGGATGCGAATGGGTATGGCCACCGGGCGCAGGTGCATGCCGATAAATGTATCTCCTACGTCAATTCCAGCGTGCCCTTGAATCCGTTCTACCATAAGTGGGGAAGAGAATTTTTCCCAAGCCTTTACGGTCATTGCGCCTCCAGCATGAAGGGAGGGGAGTACAGTAACCTCTTCTAATCCATAATGAGTTACGCAAGCCTCTTCTACGACTAAAGCCCGATTGATGTGTTCACATCCTTGAACCGCTAAGAAAATCCCCTGCTGTTTAACTCGTTCTAGTAAAGGAGGAAGCAAGACCTCAGCAACTTCTAAACTGCTTCCTTGTCCGATCCGATGACCGATCACTTCACTGGTGCTACACCCTAAAACCAGAATTTGTTGGGGGCGCAAATTTGCACTTTGGAAAAAGGCATCTAGTACACTGTCCCAAACTTTAGCTAACTCTAGTAATTTCTCTGTAGAAAAAATATCCACGTAAAAGAGATTCCTCCTCTCCTTTGAACCGTTTAGATTGTTTCGCCCCGTTCAATGCTAGAAATCAGATTGACTCGATTAGCATGTCGACCCCCAGCAAATTCCGTTTTCAAAAAAATATCGACAATGTCCAAAGCAAGGCCTACACCAATTACCCTAGCACCCATTGCTAGAATATTGGCATTATTATGTTCTCTAGCCATTCGGGCGGAATATGTTTCTGAACAGACAGCCGAACGGATTCCCGGGATTTTATTAGCGGCTATAGAAATCCCCTGTCCCGTTCCGCAAATAATAATCCCAAGCTCGGCCTCTCCCTTGATGATAGCACTACCTACTGCACTCCCATACCTTGGATAATCTACTGATTCGTTCGAATGGGTTCCAAAATCACTTACTTCAAATCCTTGTGTTTCCAAATGCTTGCGAATAGCTTCCTTAAGTTCGTACCCACCGTGATCGGCTCCCAGCGCGACTCTCACATTCATTCCTCCTCTTTGTCTATTTTCATTTCTACATAATAGTTGCAAATCCCTGCAATAAAACATAATAAAGCGACGTATTACGCCGCTAGTTTAGACACTTTTCGCAAAACTTATGCGATATGCGATATGCGAGGCGCGAGGCTCGAAGCTCGAAGCTCGAATATAAATTAAACTTGGCTGGCGCTAAGCCTCGGCAAAGTGCCAGCCAAGAACGAAGGCGGATGCCTTAGTTGCACTTTTGCGCTGGCCAAGGATGGTGAGAAGGGACCTTCCAGAAAGTTCTACTTTCTGCCTGGTACGAGAAACATCGGACATCGAGCCTCGCGCATCGATTAGAGCAGATGATCCTTTAGCACATACAACAACTTCTTAATTTCTTCCGCCGTCTGACGATAAACATCAACAGAGCCCATCCAAGGATCCGAAATATCCTTTTTTAGATCCCCCCAATGCCCCAAACTGCGCGTCTTAGACTCATATTCAGGAAAAAGACGCTTTAAGCTATCCTCTTGAGCCAGGGTCATTGGAATAATCCAGTCCGCATCAGCCATTAATTCATGGGTAATTTTTCTTGCGCGGTGCTTTGATAGGTCTAGATTCTGTTCTTTAAGAACCGCAAGGGCATGGGCACTAATTTCTTCCCCTTCCCAAGCTGCCATACCTGCCGAACTTATTTGAACTATATCTCCAAATAGTTTCCGAGCTAATCCCTCAGCCATTGGGCTTCTGCAAGTATTTCCGGTACAAATAAACAAAAGTTTATAACACATTAGACCCATCTCACTCCCTAAAAGAACAATTTGACTCCGATCAGAAACAAAGCCAATCCGCCGAGCAACTCCGCTTTATCTCCCAGGCGAGTTCCCATCATTCGGCCCAGAACTAAGCCCATTCCAGTCATTAACCCTGCAACCAAACCCATAATCATAACAGTAATAAGAATTTCCGCTCTGATGGTTCCAAGTGAAACCCCTACGCTAAGAGCATCTAAACTTACGCTTGCAGCCAATACGTAGATACCCCATCCATTTAAAGAACGGTTACTAGATAACTTCGTATGAAAAAAGGCCTCCCTAGCCTTACCAAATGAAAATTGTTCAGTGTCTGGACGATAAACCTTATAAATCATTCTTCCGCCCAACCCGACTAAGACTAATGCGCCTATGAAAATAGCATATCGCCCCAGAATTGTTCCTATCGCCTGTCCCAGTATCATTCCACAAAGTGGCATGAACACATGAAAGACGGCGACCACCAACGACAGGTGGACTATCATGCGCTTTCGGATTCCAGTCAAGCCAATCGCCAAAGACAACGAGAACGCATCCGCACCCAAGGCGATTGCAACTGCTACCACCCATGCTAAATTCAATACCCTTCCCTCCGTTCACTATAGTATATGCACGAAAAAAGGGATTATTAGATTAATCGCGGTTAGATGTATTCAATCCGATGTCCAGCGGCTTTTTGTAAACGGTTCATAATTGCCGTCCCTAGACCTCCCTCTTCAATTCCCTCAGCTAAAATAATATCCATACCTCTTTCATCACATAAGTGCAATCCCTCATATAGGTTACTTGCCACTTCGTCCGCTCGGGCTCTTGATCCTAACACGAACAAAAGATCCGGTAAGCGATTATGTAAAAAAGGTGCGCTCTCCAGCGTACAAAGAACTCCCACTCTTTTTAACCGGGCATGTCCTTTATAAATTTCTTGCCCCATCCGCTGTATAACTCGCTCTTGATGACCGATCATCACGATCATCTCTCCCTGAGGAGCATAGTGCCTATATTTCATGCCGGGTGCTTTAGGAACTTGACTCTCTGTCGGTGTATTCATTCGAACTTCGCCTAAGATTTCTTCTAACGCTTCTTTGGAAATTCCACCTGGGCGAAGGATAGTGGGCACACCTCCAGTGACTTCAAGGACGGTTGACTCCAGCCCTACTTGACAAGCCCCAGCATCAAGAATCAAGTGTATTTTCCCTTTTAAATCCCGCCAGACATGTCGGCCACTCGTCGGACTAGGCTTACCTGATAGGTTAGCACTCGGTGCAGCAATAGGAAGCCCGGTTTCTTCAATAAGGGCAAGGGCCACCGGATGACTGGGCATACGAACCGCTACATTGGCCAGTCCAGCCGTGACAATATCGGGCACTATAGAGGTTTTTGGCAAAACTAAAGTTAACGGACCCGGCCAAAAATGTTCAACACATAGTTCGGCTTCCGGTGACCAACTTCCTACCAAACTATTTGCCATAGCGCGACTACTAACATGCACAATTAAGGGATTATCCTGGGGACGCCCTTTTACCCTAAAAATCTTTTCGCAGGCTTGGGCATCCAGGGCATTAGCCCCTAAGCCATAAACCGTTTCCGTAGGAAAAGCCACCAACTCTCCAGAACGCAACCATTCTGCTCCCTCTTTTAGCAATTCCGCCTCCGGATGAATTCCATCTATATAACTTCGTTTTGTTAGCATCTTTGTCACCTCGCTAGCCACCTCGCTAAGATCACTCGGTCTCGCCCCGCCAAATCTGGGAAAACCCGTGTTTCAAATCCCTTTGTTTGGAAAAGCCCACAAACCGCCTCAGCTTGATTACAACCAATTTCCATTAGTAGCTTCCCCTGAGGATTTAAAATGGATCCTACACCTTCTGCCAAACGACGATAATAATCTAAGCCATCTGGTCCTCCCAAAAAAGCCATCGAGGGTTCATGAAAAATCTCAGGAGCACATTGCTCATACTCCTCTTTGGAAACATAAGGAGGATTCGTAATAATATAATCCCAAGCTTCACCCAAAATGGGTTCAAGGAAGTCCCCCTGACGCCATTGCACCGAGACACCCAAGCGCTGGGCATTCTGTTGCGCTACTACTAGCGCATCTGCCGAAAGATCAGTTCCGACCATCTCCACTTGAGGGTAGTAATAAGCGATCGAAATAGCCAGAGCGCCGCTGCCTGTACAAAGATCCGCAACCTTAATCTTTCTATCTTGCCGTTGACCTGCCTCTTTTCTTACAACCTCCAGCCATTTCTCGACTAAAAGTTCACTGTCGGCACGCGGGATAAGCACGCGCTCATCGACGTAGAAAGAAAGACCCATAAACTCTTGCTGCTTCAAAATGTACTGAAGAGGTTCGTTCTTTGCGCGACGCATAATGACTCCTCGATAGACTGCAGCTTCTGTCTCTGACAAATTACGGTCCCCTTCGAGATAAAGTTGGGGACGGGAAACATTTAAAACCCCGGTTAATAACATATCTGCATCAAAGCGGGCATTGCTCACCCCTTTTTCTAAGAGTTGCGCTTCACCCCAACGCATACTGTCAATTACCTTCAAAACTGCAAAGCCCCCAACTCGAAGTTCGAGATTCGATGTTCGAATTTCGAACTTCCCAAATATTATCCCCTGGAAAAGTTCGCTTACTTTTCATAACCTAAGACTTCATCGTAACAATTCATCATAACAATTGATTTTAATGGATCTCAGCCTTTAGACGTTCGGCTTGATCAGACGAATTTAGAGCTTGAATGATTTCACCCAAATCACCAGTCAGGATTGACTCTAAGCGGTGTAAGGTTAAGCCTATGCGATGGTCCGTAACCCTGCCCTGTGGAAAGTTAAACGTTCTAATCCGCTCGCTCCGATCTCCCGTTCCCACTTGACTTCGGCGTTCAGAAGCCTGTTCTCCACTCGCTTCTTCTTGTGCTTTCTCCAATATTCTTGCCCGCAAAACGCGTAAAGCTTTCTCTTTGTTTTTAAGCTGTGATTTTTCATCTTGGCAAGACGCAATGATTCCTGTGGGTAGATGAGTAATTCGAACCGCTGATTGAGTGGTATTAACGCATTGCCCACCCGGCCCACTAGAACAATAGACATCGATGCGCAGATCATTAGGATTAATGGATACTTCCACTTCTTCCGCTTCAGGAAGAACTGCAACGGTCGCGGTAGACGTATGGATCCTACCTCCCGACTCTGTCGCCGGGATCCGTTGAACGCGATGCACACCACTTTCAAATTTTAATTTACTATAGGCCCCATGCCCTTCCATAAGCACGATGATTTCCTTGTAACCGCCCATATCTGAATAACTAGCACTAAGAACTTCCGTTTTCCAGCCCTGTCCCTCTGCATAGCGAGTATACATTCTATAGAGATCACCGGCAAACAAGGCCGCTTCATCGCCACCTGCTCCCGCCCGAATTTCCATGATGACGTTTTTTTCATCTAAAGGATCCTTCGGTAAAAGAAGAACACGAATCTGTTCTTCCAGTTCCTGTGATTGGCTTCGCAATTGTTCTCTCTCTTGCTCCGCCATTTCCTGCATGTCAGAGTCTAGTTTTTCCTGTAGCAGAGTTTCTGTTTCCTCAAGTTCGCGCTTTACTGCTTGGTATTCTCTAAAGACCGCGACAAGGTTTGTCATGCCGGACTGAGCCTTGGCATATTTTTGCCACTCACTCTGATTCGAAATGATTTCCGGATCACTGAGGAGCTCCGTAAGTTCATCATATTTTCGTTCAATTTCATAAAGTTTTTCTAACATTTTACACCTCAAAATTACGTTAGTTCTTGACCTGAATCCAAAACACCCTTTAAGGCAGCTAAAGCAACCTCAAGTTGGGCATCGTCTGGTTCTCGTGTGGTTAATTTCTGTAACAATAAGCCCGGGACAATCAGCCAGCGAAACCATGGCGATTCTAAATGCCGAGATGAGAATTTAAGAACCTCATATGCGATCCCCGCCACGAAAGGCATGAGAAGTACACGAGAAAGCAGTCGCCACCACAAAGGGTATAATCCGACAAAAGCAAACACAAAAATACTGACTACCACTACAATTAGGAGAAAACTTGTTCCGCAGCGCGGGTGCAGCCTGGGAAAAGAACGCGCATTTGCTACGGTTAGATCTTGTCCTGATTCATGAGTGAAAATTGCTTTATGCTCTGCGCCATGATATTGAAAAACCCGTTGAATGTCTTTAAGTCGAGAAATGATCAAAATATATAAGAAAAATACTACTAACCGAATTGCTCCTTCCAATAGATTTTGCCACACATCTCCAGTAACCTTTCCTTTAAGCAAGTGAGCCATTCCGGTTGGTAAACCGACAAAAAGCACAAGACCAAGGCCAAATGCAAATCCTATGGTTAAGGCCATTTCCCAAAATCCAAGTTCCTCTCCACCCTCATCGTCCCCTATTGAACGATTGGCGGAAAAGGTTAAGGCACGTGTTCCTACTATGAGTGAATCTATCAGAGCCACAAATCCTCGAATTAACGGTAACTTAAAGACAGGTTTTGTTGCCCAAACATTCAATTTTACATTGGTCACTTCAATCTCGTCATTTGGCAACCTGACCGCAATAGCACTCTCACGTGGTCCTCGCATCATGACTCCTTCTATGACCGCTTGCCCGCCATATTGGACTGGTTTGCCCATCTTAAGTTCCTCCTCTATTATATCGATGCGCAAAGCGCAAAGTTCGGGCATCAAGTTTAAAACACTGCTCATTGAGCATCTCACTGGCTGCCATAATCTCAACGCCTATCCATCATTCCAAAATCCTTCGAACATCGTGCTTGCGCTTCGCGATTGTACATTTACGCAAAAAGCAGAGCTTGCGCTCTGCTTATCCACCAGCAACGACCGCAGGCCGTTGTTTACATCCCATATTTCTTTTTAAACCGATCAACCCGTCCGCCTGCATCGACAAACCGCTGTACCCCGGTATAGAAGGGATGGCATTTTGAACAAATTTCCACTTTTATGTTCATTCTTGTGCTGCCTGTTGGGATAACTTCTCCGCAAGCACATGTCATTGTGGTTTGTTCGTATTTCGGGTGAATTTTTTCTTTCATGTCTTCACCTTCTTTCCCATTTAGATCAAAGTGCAGCTTCTTAACCACACCGTCATGACAATTCCAGTCAACTCTTACTATTTTAGCACAAATAACATTCCCTAGTCAAGTTCCCATTTGGCGACTCATTAACAGCCTTTCATAGCATAATCCGGCTTCTTGTCAAAACAGTGACGTGCTTCAATAAAGCGGACTGTTCCCGTTTTTCCCCGAATAACGACGGTGTGTGTCAAAGCCCCTTTGGAGGTGTAGGTTACGGCTCGCAATAAGGGTCCTTCTGTAATCCCTGTCGCTGCAAAGAAGACATCATCTGTACTCACCAAATCATCCATCGTTAATAACTTTTGGACATCCTCGATCCCTAAGGCTTTAGCTCGGGCAATATCTTCCTCGTTTTCTGGCCAAAGGCGGCCTTGCATTTCTCCTCCCATGCATCGAAGAGCTGCTGCGGCTAGGACCCCTTCAGGCGCCCCGCCAACTCCCATCATCATATCGACTCCCGTATCTTCAAATGCACAGGCCACAGCTGGGGAAACATCCCCATCGGTAATCAGACGAACGCGAGCTCCGCAATCTCGTACATCCTGAATTAGTTTCTGATGACGTGGTCGGTCCAAAATAACAACCGTCATATCCTTCATATTTTTGCCTAAAGCTTGAGCTACATTCGAGATATTTTCATGTACAGTAGCATCTAAATTTATCTTCCCAACAGCAGCAGGCCCTACAGCAATCTTATCCATATACATATCTGGCGCGTGAAGTAAGCAGCCCCTCTTGGCAATCGCCACAACAGCAATCGCCCCCGCTACCCCCTTAGCACAACTATTGGTTCCTTCTAGGGGATCCACAGCGACATCTAATTCTGGACTTTCTCCATTCCCAACCCGTTCCCCAATATAGAGCATCGGAGCCTCGTCCATTTCCCCTTCTCCGATCACCACGGTACCGTCCATGTGAATTGTATTAAAAACCGCCCGCATCGCTTCAACAGCAGCATTATCAGCGGCTATCTTATCCCCTAGCCCTACCCAGCGTGCTGAAGCTAGCGCCGCGGCTTCTGTAACTCTAGCAAATTCCATCGTTAATTCTCTCTCCATTTTCTACTCCTCCTTAAATTAGCCAATGTGTTATCTTCACTTCCATAATAGCTGACCCTTAAACATACAAGTCATTTTCTATGTAAGTACTCCTCATTATGTTATAACATTTATGCCTTATACTCTTATTGTGACATACTTTAAACGAGTTATCAACCACCTTTAATGTCTAAAATTTCCCTTGAATTGTTAAGAAAACTTGATTAACGCCCACGAAGACACTGTCTTCGCACGAATTAGCCTTCTTGAAGACACTGTCTTCGCACGTGTTAGCTTAGCGGAGCGAAGACACTGTCTTCGCACGAATTAACCTTCTAGTTAGCTTCGGCGCAGGCGGTCGTCTTAATTGCACTGACGCATACCCGATATTTATACTTTCTGATAGTAAAGGAAAAACTGGCATCTTTCCATCTGTTTTCAGACAGTCTGATGCCAGTTTAGAGGTTTTGTTTCAACTGAAGTTTACCGAAGTCAATAGCACAACTATCTATCGTTTTTGCCAATCTGCTAAAAACTTTTCAATCCCGGCATCTGTTAATGGATGACGAAACAGTTGTCTTAAAACTCCAAAGGGTACTGTTGCATAATCTGCTCCGATTTTAGCTGCTTCCGTGACATGGACTGGATTCCGAATACTAGCAGCAATGGTTTTTGTTTCTATACCATGCATTTGGAAAATCTCACATATATCCGCCATTAAGTTAAGGCCATTCTCGCCAATATCGTCTAGACGCCCTAAAAAAGGGCTTACATAGGTAGCGCCTGCCCGTGCTGCCAGTAACGCTTGATTGGCTGTAAACACAAGTGTGACATTCGTTTTAATTCCCTTAGAAGATAATACTTTAACAGTTTTGAGACCGTCCTCTGTCATCGGAACCTTAATCACAATGTTTGGGTGAATTGCTGCTAATACATGAGCTTCCTGTAACATCCCTTCATGATCAAGAGCTATTACCTCAGCACTGATTGGCCCTTCAACAATCCCACTGATCGTGTTTAGAAGCTCGTGGAAGTCCTGTCCTTCTTTAGCGACTAAACTAGGATTCGTCGTCAGTCCCGCAATGACGCCCATATCCCAAGCCTGCTTTATTTCTCCGATATTAGCCGTGTCTAAAAAAAACTGCATTCTATTGCCTTCTTTCTAAGTTTCCTTTATGCCTTCCCATTACTGCCAAAAATCCGTATTTTTTCTCGGATTATGTTGGTTGCCGCTTCGCGGGCAGGGCCCAACATTTTACGAGGGTCAATTTCTTTAGAGTTTCCCTCAAGCACTTTGCGTGCAGCCCAGACAAAGGCTTCACGAATATTTGTGTCAATATTTACTTTACAGACACCCCGGGAAATGGCTTCACGCAGAGCATCATCTGGCACTCCAGAAGAACCGTGTAACACAAGTGGCGTTGAAACTCTTTCTCGAATCTTAGTCAACCGTTCAAAATCGAGTTTAGGAACCCCTTTATATTGACCATGGGCAGTTCCAATCGCTATGGCTAAGGCATCTACCTTTGTCGCTTGAACAAAGTACTCTGCTTCAGCCGGATCCGTAAATAATGCCTCGCGCTCGTCAACGGTAATATCATCTTCCGTCCCGCCTATCTTACCCAATTCGGCCTCAACCGAAACCCCTAAAAGTCGAACTGCCTCAATTACTTTGTTAGTTAAAGCGACATTGTCTTCCATTGAAAGTTTAGAACCATCAATCATCACAGAAGAAAAACCATTTCGTGCACACTGCATGACTTGCGCAAAACTAGTTCCATGATCAAGATGCAAAGCGATCGGTACACTTGATTTTTCTGCAGCTAACTTTGTCAAAGCGGTAATATACTCAATTCCTGCATATTTAATCGCCCCTTGGCTTGCTTGGATAATGACAGGTGCTTTTTCTGCCTCAGCAGCAGCCACTATAGCCTGGACAATCTCCATATTGTTGCAATTAAATGCCCCCACCGCATAGTGCTCTTTTTGTGCTCTGTCTAATAATTCGATCATCGATACTAACGCCATTTTTTTTCCTCCTCTATCGTCCTTGAAATGTGCTGTCCCCGCAGCGGACTATTAATGAGCCAGGTTTTATTTTCCTTCAAATATAAGGAATTTATTCCTTCAAATTGACGAACATTATCTGAGCTGTCCGCATAGATCACTCCCACAGCTTCACAACATTCACAATAAAGCTCGATGCGATCCGGCAACAATTCAAAAGTCAACTGATGGTTCCCACAGGCGCACCCCAAATTTCCTTGCTTTGCTAGACGATGAAGATGATCTAAAATCCACAGCATTACTTCCGGATTTTCAAACTCTTCCTCATAACCTAATTCAACCGCTAATTCCCCCATTGATTTTTCACGTTCACGACAGGCATGAGTCACTTTCTGCTTTGACCCTATATACCCGACCGAGGCACCAACGCTGGGGCAAGTGAACGGTAAAGCTTCTTTCCCCCATATGGCATGACGGTTTAATCTCAAATAATGGGTCTCCCCACAGTAGGCACAATCGTAAGAGAGGTTGAACTGCTGACTGTTTCGACTGGTGACCGACATAAACTGAAAACCACATCCGCAATGTAGATTTTTGCGCCCTGGTCGAGAAAATGTAAAAAGAGAGAGGGCATGAAATTCTAGCTCCCCACATTGGGGGCATTGCATAGCAATCGTTGAATTTGTTGTTAGAATCATAATTCCCACCTCTTCCTAATGGATATACTTCGTCATGCATAAAGAATTTCCTGCCTTTTAAGCAATAAAAAGTATTCCAAAAGGGTAGAAACCATTGTCGAATAACTATGAACTTTGTAATATATCCTTCACCCGTTTTCTAAGATCAAACAAATCAAAGGGCTTACTCATATAATTGAGAATCCCAAGTTCCTTGGCTTGTTCCATATTCTGTGCATCTCCGTAGGCGGTCATCATAATTACTCCCACTTGACGGTCGATGGCGCGAATTTGTCCCAATGTTTCTATTCCATTCATTCCCGGCATTTTCATGTCCATTAAGATAAGATCAGGCTTAAAGGTTTTTAGTAACTTAACTGCATCTGTACCGTTCGAAGCCATTTCAACCTCATGTGCATCTTCCTTGAAGGTCTCAAAGAGCAGACGACGCACACCCATTTGGTCATCTACTATAAGAACTTTTGCCACCCCTTCACCCCTTTCAAGTTCTTTGGGCTAATCGTCACAATCGTGGTCGTCAACTAAACTTCTGGTGAAGCAAGTTTCTCATATCCCAAAATTGAATATTCTTTATGTTCTAGTAAAACTCCTTCTTCGAGGACCCTCTGTGACAATATTTGTCCACCTTGTCTATATCTTCTAGGAATACGTGGATTTGCCACGGTTCTACGCATGGGAACCCTAATTTCATCACCTAATGCACATTCTTGCATCCCCACATCAACCACAGTAAGTTGCATTCCGATTTTTCCAGCAACAAGAACCGTCCGACCGTTAAGCTCTAACCGTTCTTGACCAACCGTGATACCTAATAAAGCTAAAAAATTTTTTATAATAATTTTGAAAAAAATCGATCCAACCTTGGGGAACAAAATGCGGAGCGACACCGAATCCATCTGAATATCCCACTGGGATCACGGCAAGCTGGGTAGCCTGCTTCGTATGATAAATACTTTGATATCCTACATACGTTCCTTTAGGAACTTCGCGCAGATGAACAATCCTGCTTTTAGCAAGCCAGGGGTCACGCAAGTTCAACTTATCTGAAAACCCTTGACCTGGATAATGTCCGATTAATAGAGTTCCAATTCGAACAAAGTCATGATGCCACTCAGGATAGTCAAGAAACGCAGCGCTATTACAAACATGTTTCCAAGTCGGTCGGATTCCTAGTTCCTCTAGGCGATTCGTCAAGGACTTAAAACGTTCATATTGTTCTATCGTATATCGTTTATCCCTTTGGGCAGCCCTAGCAAAATGGGTATAAACTCCCGCAACATGAAGATAGTTGGATTTAGACAAGGCGATACTGAGCTCTTCGAGTTCAGAAAATCGAAACCCAGTTCTCCCCATTCCAGTCTCCAACTTAAGATGTACCTGGATCTGCTGATCAACCAACCCCAATTTTAAACCTGTTTCATTTAACTCTTCAATCCATGATAGTTCGCTTATTGTAAGCTGTAACTTTGCTGCAATGGCTATTGGCCATTCTTCCCTCGTCGTGGGTCCTAACACTAGAATGAGCCCCTCAATTCCATGCTCTCGTAAGATCAGTCCTTCTTCTACTCTGGTGACCGCGAAGGCTTCACACCCGGCACGTTGCAAGGAACGCGCAACTTCAATTGCTCCTAAGCCATAGGCATCAGCTTTCACGACTGCCATACACCTTGTGCCCGGACGAAGATGTTTAATGACTTCTTGGTAATTTTCAGTTAAGCAATCCAGGTCCACTTCAATCCAAGTCCCAGCCATTGCTTTATCCCCTTCGCGCTCGCCGTAGCTTAGTGATTAATCCCTTTAAAACATCCGAATAGATGGGTTCTAAATGGTTCCAGAGAAAATATACCAGGGGGCGATACACAAGATCCCATTCTCCAATAAACTCTGTGTAGTCTCCATTAAAGCCCTTTTTAAAACGATAGAGCCCGTAAAGCGGGTTATCTTCCGATAAATTCCCTGGGACTCCTCGGAAATCATAGAGAGTACAGCCGAGTGATTTAGCCCAACGAATCATTTCCCATTGAATTAAATAATTGGGCATAACATTGCGGTGAGCATTTGAGGAGGCCCCATATATGTACCAAGCCTTATCCCCTATGACAAAGGCCAATGTTCCAGATACGACGTTTCCTTCATATTCGGCAATAAATAATTCCCCTAGACCCACTGGAACCAAGGAGTCATAAAGATCTTCAAAATAAGAGTAAGCCCGTACCAAAAAGCTGTCGCGCTCTGTCGTTTCCTTTAAAACTCGATAAAATTCCGGCAAATCCTCCCGGGTTCCTCGCCTGATATGAACCCCTTTTTTCTGAGCAAGACGGATATTATAGCGTGTTTTCTGTTGCATGTTCGCCATCAAAGTTGCTTCTTCCGGAGAAATATCTAAACGAAACACAAACTTTGGTTGAACCCCTTCAAAACCTTTGCCACTCTCGGCAGATCTGAATCCTCTAGAAAGTAAATACTGTTCCAACTCTTTTTCCGAAGACGGCAAGTCTGGATCAATTTTTAAAAAGATCGCTCCTCGAGCTTTCCCCAACTTTTTAATTTCTTTTAACACAAAATCAAATAACGCACTATTGTTAAAGTCCAATACGGGACCTCGTGACGCATAAAAAATCGGAATCCCCACAACCGGTATCTTACGTTCCAGAATAGAAACCGCAGCAACGATCTCGTCATTCTCCTCCACGACCAATCGCCAGGGAACCCATCCAGTCCGGCTCTTTATCTCTCCCCATTCCCAGGACTGGAGCACATGGCCTTTGGGAGCTTTAGCTAAAAAAGCATTAAATCGTATATGTTCAGTTTCATCAATCCATCTAGCAACATAGGGCATCTGGTTCAATCCCCTTCCTCTCTCCATTCTTTCCACGGTCTGGCTCCTCTAATCAGTACCACTCTATTATACAGGAAGAGTTCATGCTAAACCCTTTAATCCAAGGCTTAACAGAACTCTCCTAAGTCAACATTCCATTGAATTTCCTGTTATGTACATTTGAAGGTCGAGGTTCGCACCTTTATCTTGTACCAAGCCCGTAACACCTCTTAGACAAAACTGTTCACAAGAACATGCAAGTCAAGATCGTCCCCCACTTACATGTCACACAAGTAAGTAGCTCCAAAGACAAGACGGCGCACATGAAATGTGCCGTCTCCCCAAAAACCCTCGTCACCTAAACCAACGCTATCTCCAAAGCAAGACTAAGCGTTCCCCGTTCCAAGACCCGGGACGCAGTGTCACACGAGCGCGATGTCTTTACGTAAGCAGAATAGCAAACTTCCATGTAAGCGACCCCAGATACGGGGCAGTGTACAAGGATGTACACTGCCGCCAATGCGCCATGGACGGCGCTTTTGGCACGATAGTCTCCAGTGGAGAGTATCGCCGAAGCCGCTGATCTCCATAAGATACCTACCGGCGTAGGATGCACCCCGCACCCCCTTTAGGAGCTTACATGGTTAGTTTGCTCTGCGTCGTAAGCACTGAGCGCTGTGTGACACAAGTCCCCCCACTAGTCCCCCTATTTTAGCGTTGCCCGTATAAACTCCCGGAAAAGAGGATGTGCTCGGTTCGGACGAGACTTAAATTCAGGATGGAACTGAGAGGCTACAAACCAAGGATGATTTGGGTACTCCGAAATTTCTACAAGACGACCATCCAGTGACGTCCCCGAGAACCTCAGCCCTGCTTCTTCAAGTTGAGTTCGGAATTGATTATTGACCTCGTAGCGATGTCGATGACGCTCATAAATAACCTGGTCCTGATAGGCTTGGTACGCTATACTGCCCTCAACTAATTTTGCTGGGGAAATACCTAAGCGCATAGTGCCTCCCTTTTCTTCGATGTCTTTTTGCTCGGGAAGAATATCGATGACCGGATAGGGTGTATCAGCATCAAATTCCGTACTATTGGCTCGTTCCATACCACAAACATTACGTGCAATTTCAATAATGGCGGTTTGCATTCCAAGGCAAATCCCCAGAAATGGAATCTTTTGTTCTCTAGCATAACGAATAGCCTCGATTTTCCCCTCAATACCCCGGTTACCAAATCCTCCAGGAACAAGGATTCCATCAACGCCTTCTAAGTGTTTTTCGGCCGATTCTTCTTCTATGTTTTCAGAATTAATCCAACGAACTTTAATTTTAGCCCCGTGCTCAGTCCCCGCTGAGCGTAAAGCTTCTGCTACACTCAAGTAGGCATCCGGGAGTTCAACATATTTGCCAACGATCGCAATCTCGACCTCACGCTTCGGGGATTTAATTTTCTCCACCATAACTTTCCACTCAGTCATATCCGCGGGAGGAGCTTCTATCCCTGCGCAGCGCAGGACAATATCGTCAAACCCTTCTCCTTGGAGCTTCAAAGGGACTTCATAAATAGTCGATGCATCCAAACACTGAACAACCGCTTCTAGATCTACGTCACATAATAACGCTAATTTTTCCTTCATATCCTTAGAGAGGGCTTTTTCCGTACGACATACGATGATCGAGGGTTGAATGCCAATTCCGCGCAATTCTTTAACAGAGTGTTGGGTGGGCTTTGTTTTTAATTCACCAGACATTGCCAAATAAGGGACCAGCGTCACATGAATATAGATAACATTTTCTCGCCCAATATCATTTTTCATCTGACGGATTGCCTCAAGAAAAGGTAGAGATTCAATGTCTCCTACCGTTCCGCCGATTTCAGTAATCACAAAGTCCGGATGACTTTCTCGAGCAACACGGTAGATCCGCTCTTTAATTTCATTGGTAATATGAGGAATAACTTGAACTGTCCCACCCAAGTAATCCCCTTTACGTTCCTTGCGGATGACTGACCAGTAGACTTTGCCAGTTGTAACATTGCTGTTTTTTGAAACTGGCACATCAATAAAGCGCTCATAATGCCCCAAATCCAGATCCGTTTCCGCCCCATCATCCGTGACAAACACTTCACCATGTTGATATGGGCTCATTGTTCCAGGGTCAATATTAATATAGGGATCAAATTTTTGAATTGCCACTTTGAGACCCCTATTCTTAAGAAGACAACCCAGAGATGCCGCTGTAATTCCTTTTCCAAGGGAAGACACAACGCCGCCCGTTACAAAAATAAATTTCGTCATGCGCTTTACCATTTCCTTTCAGACCTTAAGTATGCCGATTTTATCTATTATTCAGTTGCCAACCATCATCTCTTGGACTTCTCTAACAAAACACATAAATAAAGCTAGTCCGAGAACCGCACTAGCTTTATGATACCAGTCAGAAAGACTATGTTTTGAAGACTTTTTATCCAATTTTCAAGACCCCCACTGAGATAATGGGGGGGTCTTCGCAAACTTCAGGTAGGGTAGTGTCCCATCTAAAGTCTCGATGTTCAGCTTTAGCTGAATAGGTTCACTTCATTGCTTTATTTTATCTAGACTTGTAAAGGATGTCAAGACAATGGCACCCTTTACAAGTATCTATAATTAGCTCCCTCATCTGAAAACTGTCAATAAGAGAACGCTACCATTTTTCTCCGCGCCTCGTATCGTCCACTTCATCAAAAACTTCGTCTGATTCAGATGCATCTTCATCCAGGGAATCCTCATCCAATTCTTCTAAATCTGACTTATCTTCCTCATCCATTGAATTTTTATTCATCATGGTTACTGAAGGCGAACGACGGTTAACCTTCGAAGGTTCCCATACTTTCAGTCCCCATTCACCCCGCCCGAGAAACGTAAACCGTGCGTCAAGGTTAATCTGAGTAAGTGCAGCGGCAATCCGTATAGCCTCTTGTGAAATTCCTAAACGCTGCAGTACCTCTTCAATTAGATTATGATAATGCATGGGGTTACCTTGGGCTTTCAGCACCTCATATGCCATATCCGCTTCAGTTGGTTTATCTTTTTTGCTCAAAGAGTGGGACAAAACTCCACCGCCCTTCGTCGTTTTGAATATCACTATATTCGGCCCACCCCTAAATATTTCCTGCTTATCGTTTGTTTAAACATTAATTTACATTCTTTCAGGTGCCGATACGCCTAAAATACCCAATACATTGCTTACGATTTGTTTTACTGCCCGCACTAAGCTCAACCGGGCCCTTCGGAGACCCTCATCTTCAACAAGAACTCGCTGGCTGTTATAGAACGTATGAAAGAGGCCCGCTAAATCCAGCACATATCGAGCTAAACGATGGGGTTCCATTAAACGTGCTGCGATTATGATCTCGCTCGGTAAGTCAGCCATCTTCTTGAGAAGATCCCGTTCTTCCGCACTCTCTAAGCGTTGTAATTCCAGTTCCGAAGCTGGGGTCGTCGTATCACCAAGTTCCTCAGCTTGCCGTAGAATGCTGCATAACCGGGCATGCGCATATTGCACATAATATACTGGGTTATCCGAGGATTGTGCCCTAGCCAAATCCATATCAAAGTCTACGGTAGAGTCTGGATCTCTTAAATTAAAGAAAAAACGGGCGGCATCCTTTCCAACTTCATCCATTAATTCCCTTAACGTAATATACTGCCCAGAACGTTTGGACATTTTGACAACTTCGCCATTCTGGATCAGGCGCACCAGTTGCATTAAGATGACTTGAAGATTATCCGAGTCGTAACCTAAGGCCGACATCGCCCCTTTCATCCGAGCGACATGACCATGATGATCCGCTCCCCAAATATTAATCACTCGATTAAATCCTCGCTCAAACTTATTGCGATGGTAGGCAATATCTGCGGCAAAATAGGTGGGCGCTCCATTGCTCCTAATAACCACTTCATCTTTTTCATCCCCAAATAATGTGGATTTAAGCCAGTGTGCACCTTCCTTTTCATAAATATACCCTTTTTTCTCAAGTTCCTCCATGGTTGAACGAACTGCCCCTGAATCATGGAGGGATTGTTCATTAAACCAAACATCATAGTTTACCCCAAAATCCTGCAACGTTTCTCGGATATTCCGCATTTTTTCGTCTAGGGCATATCTCACCAAAAACTCGCGCCTTAACCCCGGTTCGACCGAAACATACTTATCCCCTATTTTTGTAATAAGGCCTTTTACCGTCTCGATCAAATCCTCTCCATGATATCCACCTTCCGGGAAAGCCGCATCTTGACCTAGTTGTTGTAAATATCTGGCCTCTAGTGATAAAGCAAAATTATGAATTTGATTTCCCGAATCGTTAATATAGAATTCACGGGAAACTTCATATCCAGCCATTGTCAGTAAAGAAGCAAGGCTGTCTCCTAATGCTGCCCCACGGGCATTACCCATGTGGAGCAATCCTGTAGGGTTCGCGCTCACAAACTCTACCTGAATCTTTTGACCTTTTCCAATATCCACTTGACCATAGTTTTCACCGGCCTTTAACACCTCTTCAATAACACCCGTCAGCCACAACGGGCTTAATCGAAAATTAATAAAGCCTGCCCCAGCAATTTCAGATGCTTCTATCCAAGTTCCAGTTGTATCTATATGTTTTATGAGAATGGCGGCTATATCGCGAGGGGAACGTTTGGCTTGTTTGGCTAACACCATTGCTAGATTTGTCGCCAAATCACCGTGTTGCCTTTCTCTGGGTTCTTCTAAAACAAACGCTGGTAATTCTTCAAAGTTAAATTCTCCTGCCACTTTGGCAGTGTTGGCAGCCTGAACCAAGTTATCCATTATCTTCTCTTTTATGTTCTCATAGAGACTCATGAGGGGATTTCCTCCTTTATGTTTAGCAACAGTTCATTATGACTTACCATATTATCATCAATAAAAAGGGTCATAGTCTAGACTAATACGTCCCCCATGGACTGTCAAGTCATACTCTACGCAGTGAGGCAAAACGCTCAACCAAATTTTCCCGTAGCAAGTGGTATAAATACTACGATTAAGAACACCCTGTCTAAACTCTTGTGATAAATCGACCGCACCTTTGCGATTCAGGGTAACCAATCCTTCTTTAATACTTAAATAGGTGGTCACTTTTTCGAGGCCCATGGTATTACCTAACTCTTTATATATTACATAGAATGCACCATTTCGTTCATAAAACATACCTTCTGTGATCAATTCTTGTTGGTCGTGATGACCCTTCTGGATACTTTTGCTTTCCGAGGACATGAATGGTGACAATTTTTTTCATGGTTTACTCCTTAAACTCTTAAAGTAATCTGCAAGGATCGTTAACCCGGCTTCGAGTTCAGTGGTATTTCCTCCGAATCCTAAGCGGAAGTGATTTTCCTCTCCAAAAAAAATCCCCGGTGCTACTAAAACCCCTCGCCGATATAATTCCCACCCTAACTGTTCCGAGGGAATTTTCTGAGAGTAGCCGACCCATGCTACAACCCCTGCACAAGGTTTTTTCCATTTGAGGGTAGGGTTATCTTTAAATACGTTTTCCAGTAGCGTACTATTTTTCTGCCTTAGTCGTCGATTGCGTTCCCAAATCTTAGTGCGATGTTTTAGTGCTGTCAGGGCTAAGTGTTGTCCTATGACAGGTGAGCATAGTGACGTATAGTCTCGTTTTTCAGCGCAGCGTTCAATAATCTCTGGGGGTCCCACTATCCAACCTACCCTAAGACCTGCTAACCCATAAGCCTTGGACATACTCCCGATACTAATTGCTTGAGGAGAGTAGTCTCGAATTGAGGGCATAAGTGTCTCGCCGAGTTCCCTATAGACCTCATCAGAAATGAGTAAAATTTCTCGTTCAAAACATAAATTTGCAATTTGCCTCATTTCATCTGGAGAGAATGCAAATCCTGTCGGGTTATGCGGGGTATTCAATATAACGAGCGTTGGTTTTTGTTCTAACAAGACTTCTAACTCTTGGAGTTCAAAACCCTTATCGTTACGATATTGCCAAAATAATGGGGTTGCCCCTAAATCCACGCCAACCTGAGCCAGTTGTTGGTAAAAAGGAGTTTGTACAATGAATCGATCGCCAGGTTTCAGTAACGTACTC
>NZ_JYNH01000045.1 GCF_000960765.1 Desulfosporosinus sp. I2
GTGAGTGCGAATGGTGTGGTAAGATTTGGAATCTAATGGATGCTGTTGATTCCTATATCCCAACCCCAGAGCGTGACACAGACAAGCCTTTCTTAATGCCTGTCGAGGATGTCTTCACAATTACTGGACGTGGAACTGTGGCTACAGGTCGTGTTGACCGCGGAAGAGTTAAAGTCGGTGACGAAGTCGAAATCGTTGGTTTGACTGACACTGCTCGCAAGACTGTCGTAACAGGCGTTGAAATGTTCCGTAAACTCCTTGATTCAGCTCAAGCTGGAGACAACATTGGAGCGCTACTTCGTGGAGTTGAGCGTAAAGATATTGAGCGCGGACAAGTATTGGCCAAGGCAGGCTCTATTAAGCCTCACACCAAATTCTCCGGTGAGGTATACGTTTTGAATAAAGAAGAAGGTGGACGTCATACTCCGTTCTTCCATAACTATCGTCCTCAATTCTACTTCCGCACGACGGACGTAACTGGTGTCATCACGCTTCCAGAAGGTACTGAAATGGTTATGCCGGGAGACCGCGTGACGATTGAAGTTGAACTTATCACTCCAATCGCTATGGAAGAAGGACTTCGTTTCGCTATCCGTGAGGGTGGTCGTACGGTTGGTTCAGGCATCGTTGCTAAGATTTTCAGCTAATTGAAACTTTGGAGATTTTCACAGAGGAAGAACGACTTTCTCTATGAGGCAAAGGTCGGATGAGAGCCCGCTTGGATATTTGAGCGCAGTCCTCTCATCTGGCCTATGCATTTAATTTTTGATACGGCGTAAAAGGTTGCTGACTAAGTGACTCCGCTTGAATCAGGGAATTTTTACGCTTTGCAACCCGTATAACGGGAATTATGAGGAGGTAAGTAACTAATGAGCCAAAAGATTAGAATCCGACTAAAAGCATTTGATCACAAGACTCTCGACCAATCAGCAGAACGCATTGTTGAAACTGCAAAACGAACGGGAGCTCAGGTTAGTGGACCGATTCCTCTCCCGACTGAGAAAAGCATTTATACCATTTTGCGTTCCCCACATGTCAATAAAGATTCACGCGAACAGTTTGAGATGCGCACTCATAAACGCTTAATTGACATCTTGGAACCTACGCCAAAAACAGTGGATGCCTTAATGCGCCTTGATCTACCCGCTGGTGTAGATATTGAAATTAAACTCTAGTGTCCATATATTAGAAGTAGCTAAATAGTAAGGTCTGTGATATACTATAGTTATGTTTGTCGTGCGAAACACCCGGTAGCGTGGAGTAGTTGCCGAGGGTTTAGCGATAAAATAATAAAAAGCGCTCTCGTGCTCCGGTCAAACCGGCGCACTTCAAAGCGTTTAGGAGGTGGCATTCGTGTCCAAAGGAATATTAGGTAAAAAAATTGGTATGACTCAAGTTTTTACAACCGAGGGACGTGTAGTTCCTGTGACTGTCGTTGAAGCGGGACCATGCCCGGTAGTGCAAAAGAAAACGGTTGCAACGGATGGCTACAACGCTATCCAAGTTGGCTTCTCCATGCTTCGGGAAAGCCTAAGCAATAAGCCGCGCAAAGGGCACTTCCAAAAGGCTTCGCTAAAGCCGATGCGTTACGTTCGTGAATTCAAAGTTGCTGATGTCGAAAACTATGAAGTCGGGCAAGAAGTTAAAGTGGACTTGTTTGCAGTCGGCGACAAGTTGGATGTTGTCGGAACTTCAAAAGGAAAAGGCTTTGCAGGAATGATTAAACGTCACAACGGAAGTCGCGGACCCATGGCGCATGGTTCAAAGTATCATAGGCGAACAGGTTCCCTTGGCGCGAAAGGGCCAGCTCGGGTATTTAGAGGTCGTGAGCTGCCGGGACGTATGGGTGGCGAACGTGTTACTGTACAAAATCTGGAGGTAATCCGGATTGATGTGGATAAAAACCTGATCTTAATCAAAGGGGCTGTCCCTGGAGCGAATAAGTCGTTGCTCATTCTGAAGCCTTCTGTCAAGGCGAAGTAATACTGAGAAAGGAGGAATAAGCAATGCCGAAAGTTCAAGTGTTAAATATGCAAGGCGAGGCAGTTGGAGAAATCGAACTCAACGATAGCATATTTGGAATTCAACCCAATATCCACGTTCTTCACTCGGCGGTCGTATCGCAACTAGCCGGGGCAAGACGGGGAACCCAGTCTGCGTTGTTACGAGGCGAAGTTCGCGGAGGTGGACGCAAACCATGGCGTCAAAAAGGAACGGGTCGTGCTCGATCTGGTAGCACTCGCTCTCCATTGTGGAGAGGTGGCGGTGTGATCTTTGCTCCTAAACCACGCAAATATGGCTTCAAATTACCTAAAAAAGTTCGCCGATTGGCTTTGCACTCGGCACTCTCTTCGAAAGTTATGGAGCAACAGCTGATTGTCCTGGATGTACTGAGTTTGGGTGAAGCCAAAACTCGTGAGGCTGTAAAGGTGCTAAAAGCACTTCATGTTGATAAGAAAGCAATGATCGTGATGGATGATATGGACGATGCAGTGCTAAGATCAACCCGTAATCTTGAAGGGGTGAAGGCAACCGATGTTGCTGGAATGAATGTCGTAGACCTTCTTAATCATGATATTCTTGTGATGACCAAAGCAGCAGTCACTAAAACAGAGGAGGTGTTTGCGTAATGCGCGACGCACGTGATGTCCTCAAAAGTCCAGTAATCTCAGAGAAGTCTGTAGGACTTGTTGAAGAAAATAAATACACCTTCTGGGTAAATCCAGCTGCGAACAAAATCGAAATCAAAGCTGCGGTAGAAAAAATGTTTAAGGTATCCGTTGTAGACGTCCGTACCTTAAGCGTTAAAGGCAAAATGAAGAGGGTCGGCAAGTTTGCTGGTAAGACTTCTAACCGTAAAAAAGCGATTGCCACGCTTAAAGCTGGAGATAAGATCGATAATTTTGCAGGACTGTAAGCAGCTTGAAGCAAAGGAGGAAAATGAAAATTCATGGCTATAAAAACGTTTAAACCGACATCTCCAAGTCGTCGTAATATGACTGTTTCGACCTTTGAAGAAATCACCAGAACTGAACCTGAACGTTCTTTGGTCAAGCCACTGACGAATAAGGCTGGACGAAATAACGATGGTCGTCTGAGTGTACGTCATCAAGGTGGCGGGCACAAACGGATGTTCCGGGTTATTGACTTTAAGCGTAATAAAGATGGAATTCCAGCTCGAGTTGCGAGTATCGAATATGATCCGAATCGTTCTGCGAATATTGCGTTGTTATTCTACCGAGATGGCTTTAAAGCATATATCTTAGCACCGAATGGACTGCAGGTCGATCAAGTGATTGTTTCCGGCCCGGATGCAGACATCAAAGTCGGTAACAATCTACCACTTCAGAATATTCCGGTAGGTACACTGTTACACAACATTGAAATGAAGCCTGGCAAAGGGGCTCAAATGGTTCGTTCAGCTGGGGGTTCCGCGCAACTGATGGCTAAAGAAGGTTCCTATGCCACCTTAAGATTACCATCAGGTGAAATGCGGATGATTCGAATCGAGTGTCGAGCGACTATCGGCCAAGTTGGTAACTTAGATCATGAGAACATTAACATTGGTAAAGCTGGAAGATCACGATGGTTGGGGATTCGCCCGACGGTTCGTGGCTCGGTCATGAACCCAGTCGATCATCCACATGGTGGTGGAGAAGGCCGTAACTCGATTGGCCGTAACCCGTGCACTCCTTGGGGCAAACCAGCCTTGGGAGCTAAAACACGGAAGAAGAAGAATCCGTCGAATCGCTTTATTGTGAAACGGCGCAGTAAGTAGTCGAAAGGAGGCCCATAAATGAGTAGATCTCTTAAAAAAGGACCTTTCGTCGAACCTCGTTTACTAGAACGCGTAGAAGCGATGAACGAATCCGGTGAAAAGCGCGTCATTAAGACGTGGTCCAGACGCTCAACAATTTTCCCGCAAATGGTCGGACTCACCATTGCGGTTCACGATGGACGAAAACATGTTCCGGTTTATGTTACCGAAGACATGGTCGGGCACAAACTTGGGGAATTTTCGCCTACTCGCACCTATAAGGGCCATGCTGGCAGCGAAAAATCCAGCGGCTTACGTTAATTCGAGAGGAGGTTAAGGCACATGCAAGCAAAAGCAATGGCGAAATATGTACGTATCTCTCCTCGCAAGGTGCGCCAAGTGGTCAATCTGATTCGCGGCAAAAAGGTCAGTGATGCGTTCGCTATTCTTCAGTTTACTCCTAATGGATCCACGGATGATGTGGTGAAGGTGCTGAAGTCTGCAGTCGCAAATGCAGGACACAACTATAACATGAATGTTGATGAATTGATTATTACTGAAATTTGTGTGGATCAGGGACCGACTCTAAAACGCATCAAGCCTCGAGCTATGGGACGTGCTGACCAAATCCGGAAACGGACGAGTCACATTACTGTGGTTGTGGGCGAGAAGAAGGAGGGCTAAACAGTGGGTCAAAAGGTAAATCCCAAAGGCCTCCGCGTCGGAATTATCCGGGACTGGGAAAGCCGATGGTATGCTGACAAGAACTACATGGAGCTTCTACATGAAGATCTGAAGATCCGTGCATTTGTAAAAAATAAACTCAAGCAAGCTGGATGCCCAAAAGTGGAAATTGAGCGAGCAGCGAGTCGTGTCAAAGTCTCAGTTCATGCTGCGAAACCAGGTATTGTAATTGGTCGCGGTGGCACGGAAGTTGAAAACTTGCGTAAGCAGCTTGAAGCCATCACCGGCAAGCAAGTCGCTGTAAATATTGTAGAGATCAAGAAACCAGAAATGGATGCTACACTGGTAGCCGAAAATATTGCACTACAACTTGAAAAACGCGTGTCGTTCCGTCGGGCTATGAAACAAACCGTCGGACGAACAATGAGAACGGGCGCACAAGGCATAAAAATTCAATGCAGCGGTCGATTGGCTGGAGCTGAAATTGCCCGAACCGAATGGTATCATGAAGGAAAAGTACCCCTTCATACACTACGTGCTGATATTGACTACGGATTTGCAGAAGCAAATACCACGTATGGTAAAATTGGCATCAAGGTTTGGATTTATAAAGGTGAGGTTCTTCCCGCCAAGAAGGTCGTCGCTCAGGTGGAAGGAGGAAACTAAATGCTAGTCCCAGCCAGAGTGAAACATCGGAAACAACATCGTGGTCGGTTATCTGGTAAAGCTACACGAGGTAACACCATTACTTTTGGTGAGTTTGGTCTCGTAGCTTTAGAAAGTGCTTGGATTACGAACCGTCAAATAGAGGCTGCCCGTATCGCAATGACTCGTTTTATTAAACGGGGTGGTCAAGTTTGGATCAAAATTTTCCCGGATAAGCCTATTACTGCAAAACCTGCTGAAACACGTATGGGTAGTGGTAAAGGTTCACCTGAATATTGGGTTGCAGTCGTTAAACCGGGCCGTGTGATGTTTGAACTGAACGGTGTAACAGAAGAACAAGCACGTGAGGCTCTTCGTTTAGCAATGCATAAGCTCCCAATTAAATGTAAGTTCGTTACCCGTGCAGATCAAGAAGGAGGTGACGCAAGTGAAGACTAAGGATTTCCGAGATCTAACCAATGACGAAGTACTAAAGGAAATCGATGACTTTAAGACTGAATTGTTTAATTTGCGTTTCCAATTGGCAACGGGTCAACTTGATAACCCAATGCGAATCAGAGAAGTCCGCAAAGGAATTGCTCGTGGCAAGACGATACTTCGCGAACGCGAGTTAAAGATTGAACGTGCCTAAATAGGGAAAGGAGGCATTTTAACGTGGAAAGAGCCCAGCGTAAGGTTCGATCAGGCAAAGTAATCAGCGATAAGATGAATAAAACAGTTGTCGTATCTGTTGAGATTACTGAACGTCACCCAGTTTATAAAAAGGCGATCACACGTACGAAAAATTATAAGGCTCATGACGAGAACAACGATGCCCGTATCGGGGATACCGTCTCGATCATGGAAACTCGCCTCTTGAGTAAGGATAAGTGCTGGCGCGTAGTCGAGATCACTGAGAGATCAGTTGCTCTCTAAAAGGTTTATATTAGTTCGGAAGGGGGTCAATGGGAATGATCCAGGTACAAACTAGGGTTAGAGTTGGTGACAACTCGGGCGCTAAAGAATTGATGTGTATTCGTGTGCTCGGCGGTTCAATGCGCCGCTATGCTACGATTGGCGATATTATCGTTGCTTCAGTTAAGCAAGCAACGCCAGGGGGCGTTGTCAAAAAAGGGGAAGTTGTGAAAGCTGTAATCGTGAGAACGAGGAAAGAGATTCGTCGCACAGACGGTTCTTATATCCGGTTTAGCGAAAACGCTGCTGTCCTCATTAAAGACGATAAAAGCCCTCGTGGCACCCGTATCTTCGGACCAGTTGCACGCGAGCTTCGCGATAATTATATGAAAATTATTTCCCTGGCACCGGAAGTTATCTAAGACACCCTGATAGGTGGAGGTGAAGAAAGTGGCTGCTACAAAGCATAAGGTACCAACTGCAAATATACACGTTAAAAAAGGCGACTATGTCATGGTTATTAGCGGTAAGGATGCTGGAAAAAAAGGCAAAATTATCGACGTAATTCTTAAAAAGGGTCGCGTAGTGGTTGAAAAGGCAAATATGGTTAAACGTCATACGAAACCCTCTCAATCCATGCCTCAAGGCGGCATTGTTTCCAAAGAGGCTCCGATGGCCAGCTCAAACGTTATGTTATATTGTCAAGATTGTAAATCTGTGACACGTGTTAGTTTTAAAATGACCGATAACGGTAAAGTTCGCATCTGTAAGCATTGCGGTGTGAATCTCCCGGATAAACACTAATTGCGAAAGGAGGGACCTCAGTGGCTCGTCTAAAAGATAAGTATCTCAACGAAATTGCTCCTGCTTTACAGCAGAAGTTTGCTTATAAAAATGTCATGCAAATCCCCAAAGTGGATAAAATCGTGATTAACATGGGAGTTGGCGAAGCGGTTTCAAACTCCAAAGCGATCGATTCTGCAGTTGGAGACATGATGAAGATTGCTGGACAGAAGCCGATTGTCACACGAGCAAAGAAATCGATTTCAACCTTCAAACTTCGCGAAGGGATGCCGATTGGCTGCAAAGTGACTCTGCGCGGACAACGGATGTATGAATTTATGGATCGACTTTTAAATGTGGCTCTGCCACGTGTTCGTGACTTCCGCGGTATATCAGGGAAAGCGTTTGATGGACGTGGAAATTATACGCTAGGAATTAAAGAGCAGTTGATCTTCCCAGAAATGGAGTATGACAAGATCGACAAGCTACGTGGAATGGATGTAGTCTTCGTAACAACGGCTAAGACGGACGAGGAAGCACGTGAGTTGCTTCGCGGATTCGGAATGCCGTACCGTGATTAGAGAAAAGGAGGTTCGAGAACGTGGCTAAGACATCAATGGTTGTCCGCCAAAACCGTGGACAAAAATTCGCAGTGCGTTCGCATAACCGATGCAAGCTTTGTGGACGTCCCCATGCTTACATGCGGAAATTCGGAATATGCCGGATTTGCTTCCGGGAGTTGGCTCACAAAGGGGAACTTCCTGGAATCACGAAGGCCAGTTGGTAAAACATTGTAAGGAAGGGGGACGACTGAAGTGTCAATGTCAGATCCGATTGCAGATTTTTTAACACGTATTCGCAACGCGGGAATGGTTTACCATGATAAAGTTGAGGTACCAGCATCTCGCGTTAAGAAAGAGCTTGCTGAGTTGCTCAAATCAGAAGGGTACATCAAAGATGTAGAATTCATTGCCGACGATAAGCAAGGCGTGATTCGGATGTATTTGAAATACGGTCCAAACCGCGAACGCGTTATCACCGGACTTAAACGGATTAGCCGTCCGGGACTCCGCGTTTATGCGAAAAAAGATGAAATACCGAAGGTTCTTGGAGGACTCGGAATTGCAATTATTTCGACGTCAAAGGGAATTATGACGGATAAAAAGGCTCGAAAAGAAGGCCTAGGCGGAGAAGTGATCTCCTACATTTGGTAATTATCGCAACGGAGGTGCAGTGAATGTCCAGAATTGGCAAGCGCCCCATTGGGATTCCCAGTGGAGTGGACTTCAAAATAGTGGAAAACGTCGTCACTGTTAAAGGTCCGAAAGGCTCTTTAACGAGAGAATTGCATTCATTAATGAACATTGTGGTTGAGAACGACCAAATTATCGTGACCAGACCCAATGATGAACCACTGAGTCGCTCCTTACATGGATTGACCCGTACGCTGATTGCCAATATGGTAGAGGGCGTTACGAACGGATTCACCAAGGGTCTTGATATGGTAGGGGTTGGATACCGTGCTTCAAAACAAGGAAACAAACTGGTTTTAACCGTCGGTAAATCACACCCAGTTGAACTAGTCCCTTTTGAGGGAATTGACTTTGAAGTTCCTGCGCCGAATAAGATTTTAATTAAAGGAATGGATAAAGAACTGGTGGGTGCCTTTGCAGCGGTAGTACGTTCTGAGCGAGAGCCTGAGCCTTACAAAGGTAAAGGAATTAAGTACGAAGGTGAAGTCGTGCGTCGTAAAGTTGGTAAAACCGGGGGCAAAAAAGGCGGTAAGAAGTAAATTAAACTAGGCAAGGGCCAAATCTCTTGCCAATCGTGAAAGGAATGAGTTCCCTTTGATTAAGCGCATAGATCGAAAGGCTCTTCGCATTAAAAAGCATAAGAGCATCCGCAAGAATGTTACCGGAGTTGCTGGACGTCCTCGTTTGGCGGTTTTTCGAAGCTTGAATCATATCTACGCTCAAGTAATCAATGATGAGCTCGGTGTGACACTTGTAGCTGCTTCTTCCCTTGATCCAGAGTTCAAAGCTGCGGATATTTCGGGTGGAAATACTGCCGGCGCTCAAAAGGTCGGCGAATTAGTTGCGAAAAAAGCCCTTGAAAAAGGAATCACTCAAGTCGTGTTCGATCGTGGGGGAAATATCTATCATGGTCGAATCTCAGCATTGGCAGAATCAGCACGAGAAGCAGGACTTAGCTTCTAAGCTTTGGTAAAGGAGGGAAAAATCAAATTGGCGAAATTCGAAGCAAATAAGTCGGACATGAACGAAAAAGTTGTTCATATTGCCCGTGTTGCTAAAGTTGTTAAGGGTGGACGCCGTTTTAGCTTTAGTGCACTCGTGGTTGTAGGAGACGGCCAAGGTCGTGTCGGAGCCGGACTAGGTAAAGCAGGGGAAGTGCCTGAAGCAATTCGCAAAGGCGTTGAAGATGCAAAGAAGAATATGGTTAGTATACCAATGCACGGAACTACGATTACTCACCCCATTCTTGGAATCTTTGGTGCAGGACAAGTGTTGTTAAAACCTGCTTCAAAAGGGACTGGAGTTATCGCTGGTGGTGCTGTTCGTGCAGTACTTGAAGTTGCTGGAGTCCATGATATCCTGACAAAGTCTTTGGGTTCAGCAAATGCTCACAATATGGTCAATGCGACAATGGCGGCATTAAAATCACTCAAGCGTCCAGAGGAGATTGCCAAACTCCGGGGTAAGACCGTAGCAGAAGTTCTAGGTTAAGGAGGGTCGGTCATGAAAGTTAAAGTGACACTGACAAAGAGTCCGATCGGTTATTCTAAATCACAACACAAAGTGTTACAAGCACTTGGCTTAGGTAAAGTCGGATCAAGTGCAGTTCATGAAGACAGTCCTGGAATTCTAGGAATGATTCATAAATGCATGCACTTGGTAACGGTAGAAACACTAGCTCAATAGAAGGAGGTGTGGGCAAGCATGAAACTGCATGAACTTAAGCCTGCTGAAGGATCAACACATGCACCTAAGCGTTTGGGCCGTGGAGTTGGATCCGGACACGGAAAAACTGCCGGTAAAGGACACAAAGGGCAAAACTCGCGTGCAGGCGGCGGCGTCCGTCCAGGTTTTGAGGGTGGACAAAACCCACTGTTTCGCAGGATGCCAAAGCGCGGTTTTAGTAATATTTCTAGAAAAGAAATCATTGCCATCAATGTTAGAGATTTGAACCGTTTTGAGGACGGCGCCGAAGTGACCATCGAAAGTCTCTTCGAAAGTGGCCTCATTAAGGCCATCAAAGATGGCGTGAAGATTCTAGCAACAGGGGAATTGACCAAAGCACTGACCGTCAAAATTGACAAAGTCAGCCCAGCAGCGGCAGAAAAAATAGTTGCGGCGGGTGGAAAAGTAGAGGTGGAATAGGATGATTGTCGATTCCCTGAAGAATGCATGGAATGTTGCGGATCTCAGGAAAAAAATCGGTTACACCCTACTGATGTTCCTGATCTTTCGTATTGGAGCACATATTCCAATTCCCTTTATCAATCATGAAGTTCTAAAGGAAATGTTTGGTTCTGGTTCGATGTTGAATTTCATGGATACACTCTCGGGCGGTTCCTTTAAAAGACTGACGGTATTTGCGTTAAGTATTACTCCTTATATTACAGCTTCCATCATTCTTCAGCTCCTGACGATTGTCGTGCCATCTCTTGAGCGACTTGCTAAAGAGGGTGACTATGGTCGCAAAAAGATTACGCAATATACGCGATACAGCACCGTTATCTTGGGATTTGTTCAAGCGTTTGGACTAACCTTCGGGATACGTACTGCCTTGAATATTCCCAGTCCAGCTATGAAATGGCCAGTCTATCTTTTAGTAGCACTCGTTTTGACAGCTGGAACTGCATTTTTAATGTGGGTAGGAGAGGCGATTACGGAAAAGGGTATCGGAAACGGAATATCGCTGATTATCTTTGCAGGAATCGTTTCACGTGTCCCAGGTGCTATCTCATCTTTATGGAGCATGCTGAGAGTTGGGGAAATCAATGCCTTTTCCATTATCGGATTGATTATCATCGTGGCATTCATTACTGCCGGCGTTATCTATGTACAAGAAGGCCAACGCCGAGTATCAGTTCAGTATGCTAAGAGAGTGGTCGGTCGCCGAGTGTATGGAGGACAAAGTAGTCACATCCCACTTAAAGTAAACCAAGCCGGAGTTATCCCTGTCATCTTTGCTATTTCGCTACTGGCGTTTCCGCAAACGATTGCATCATGGATCCCGACGTCTGGATTTTCAAGATTCGTCACCACTTGGTTTAGCATGAATGGTAGTATCACTTCCATCCCTTATTTGTTGCTCTACGGTGCGCTCATTTTATTTTTCACCTACTTCTATACGGCGATTACGTTTAACCCAATTGACGTAGCCGAAAACTTAAAGAAGTATGGAGGATTTATTCCTGGCCTTCGACCTGGGCGACCTACGGCAGAATATTTATCTAAAGTATTAAACCGTATCACACTAGCAGGTGGTTTATTTCTAGCTTTGATCGCAGTCCTACCGACACTAGTTATCGGACTCACTGGACTCAAGAACATCTATTTTGGTGGAACTTCCCTTCTGATCGTAGTTGGGGTTGCGCTCGAGACGATGAAACAGATTGAATCCCAACTTATGTCGAGGCATTATCAAGGATTTATGAAATAGAGGAGGCAGAGAGATGAAAATAATCTTAATGGGTGGCCCAGGAGCTGGTAAAGGTACACAAGCTAATCCACTAGTTGAGCGCTTCAATTTTCCTCATATTTCTACAGGTGACATGTTTAGAGCAGCTATTAAAGAGGGTACTGCACTAGGGTTAAAAGCCAAATCGTTTATGGATGCAGGGGGATTAGTTCCTGATGAAGTGACGATTGGAATTGTCGCAGAGCGTTTAGCGCAACCCGATTGTGCCGAAGGATTTCTGCTTGATGGATTTCCACGGACTCTAGCACAGGGGAGTGCCTTAGCCTCAATATTAGACAAACTTGGCATGGCTCTGGATGGTGTGATCAACATTGAAGTCGACGAAGCGGTGTTAATACCACGCTTGACCGGTCGTCGTATTTGCCGTAAGTGTGGATCCTCGTATCACATGGTCTTTAACAAACCCGAACAAGAAGGGGTTTGTGGTCAGTGTGGGGGAGAACTCTATCAGCGAACAGATGACAACGTAGAAACTGCGCAGAATCGTTTAAACGTTTACAATTCGCAGACGGAACCTTTGATTAACTTCTATCAAGAACAAGGTTTGCTTAAGCGCATCAATGGGGATCAACCGATTGATAAGGTTTTTGCGGATATCATGAAAGCCTTGGGCTAATCAGAATGATTGAGCTAAAGAATGCGAGTCAACTAGAACTGATGCGTAAGGCTGGGCGAATCGTCGCTGAAACACTTGAGTTAGTGCGTGAGCATGCTAAGCCAGGCGTTACCACTCTTGAATTGGATCGCATAGCTGAAAAGTATATCCGGTCACAGGGGGCCATTCCAGCATTCAAAGGATACAATGGTTTTCCAGCAACACTATGTACCTCTGTCAATGAACAAGTTGTTCACGGAATACCCAGTTTAAGGAACTTAGATTCTGGAGATATTATCAGTATAGATTGTGGAGCGCACATAGAGGGCTTTTTTGGAGATTCGGCTATAACTTTAATCATTGGAGAAGTCGATGAAGAAATCCAAAGACTCTTGAAAGTGACTGAAGAATCGCTGATGATGGGAATTGCACAGGCGAGACTAGGTAATCGCCTCTACGACGTCTCTCATGCGGTCCAAAAGCACGTTGAGGCGAATAAGTTTTCAGTCGTGCGAGACTATGTAGGACACGGAATTGGTAGGGCCATGCATGAGGATCCCCAGATCCCGAATTTTGGCAAGCCCGGCCGGGGACCACGACTCGAGGTTGGTATGGCCTTGGCTATTGAGCCCATGGTGAACATGGGTACGCATGAAGTGCAGACGCTAAAGGATCGCTGGACCGTGGTTACCAAAGATAACCTGCCATCGGCCCATTTCGAACACACGGTTGCGATTACGGAAAATGGCCCAGAAATTCTGACTCGATTGTAGGTTCGAGGCATAGGATGTCAGAGGAGGGATGTTAAGCATGTCAAAAGAAGATGTTATTGAAGTAGAAGGTAAGGTCTTGGAGCCACTGCCCAATGCCATGTTCCAAGTTGAGTTAGCGAATGGACACAAGGTTTTGGCACATGTCTCAGGAAAGATACGTATGAATTTTATCAGGATTCTCCCAGGAGATCGAGTCACCGTGGAGCTTTCTCCCTATGACCTATCTCGAGGACGAATCACATACAGGTTTAAGTAAGTACCAAAGGGAGGGATTACAGTGAAAGTAAAGCCTTCTGTTAAAAAGATCTGTGAAAAATGTAAAATTATTCGTCGCCATGGTATAGTCATGATCATTTGTGAAAATCCGAAACACAAGCAAAGACAAGGCTAAAAAGTTTCGGTTGCGCGGCTGATTGAAGTTAATGCTTCAATGCACCGATTTTATATTGATACAGAACTAATAGTTGGAGGTGTAAATTTTAGATGGCACGTATCGCTGGTGTTGACTTACCGCGCGAGAAACGGTTAGAGATTGCCCTAACCTATATATTCGGGATTGGGCTACCCACCTCACATAAGATTCTCGCCAAATCAGGCGTAAGTCCAGATGTCCGAGTGCGTGACCTGTCGGAAGACGAGGTCAGCAAACTACGGGAAGTTATTGATAAAGAGTTCAAAATTGAAGGCGACTTGCGTCGCGAAGTTTCCCTCAATATTAAACGTCTTATGGAAATTGGTTCTTATCGTGGCTTACGCCATCGTCGTGGACTTCCTGTACGGGGTCAACGTACGAAAACCAATGCCCGTACTCGTAAGGGTCCGGCTAAGACTGTTGGAGCAAAACGTAAAAAGTAAAAAGGGGGGATAACCGAGATGGCACGTAAAGTTGTCCGGACAAAACGCCGGGAACGAAAGAATATTGAAAGTGGAATTGCGCATATTAAGTCTACTTTCAACAATACCATGGTGACCATTACGGATACCAGTGGGAATGCACTCTCCTGGTCCAGTGCGGGTTCCCTAGGTTTTAAAGGGTCACGCAAAAGCACTCCTTTTGCAGCACAAATGGCTGCAGAGACTTGTGCTAAAGTTGCGATGGAACATGGCTTAAAAGATGTTGAATGCTACGTAAAAGGACCTGGAGCAGGACGAGAGGCCGCAATTCGCGCGCTTCAAGCAGCTGGTTTGGAAGTTAATCTCATTAAAGACGTGACACCGATTCCACACAATGGCTGTCGGCCACCGAAACGCAGAAGGGTATAGGAGGTGTGTAATCATGGCTAGATATACTGGACCAGTCTGTCGCTTATGTCGTCGTGAAGGAATGAAGTTATTCCTTAAAGGAGAACGTTGTTATACTGGTAAGTGCGCGATCGACCGTCGTGCTTACGCCCCTGGCCAACACGGCCAAGCCCGAGCAAAGAAGCCCACGGAATATGGTCTTCAATTGCGAGAGAAACAAAAAGCACGCCGTTTATACGGTGTTATGGAAAAACAATTCCGAAGCTATTTTGACGAGGCGGCTCGCCGTAAAGGGGTAACGGGTGAAAACTTGCTGGTTCTCTTGGAACGTCGACTTGATAATGTCGTATTCCATTTGGGTTTTGCATCATCCCGCCCAGAAGCTCGTCAACTAGTTAATCACGGCCATTTTACCGTTAACGGTCATAAAGTTGACATTGCCTCTTACTCAGTTCGTTCTGGAGAAGTTATTGCGGTTAAAGAAGGCAGTAAAAGTTCACCACGTATGAAACAATTGCTTGAAAACTTGGGTTCTCGTACAGTTCCCGGTTGGTTAAGCTTGGATGCCAATACTGCTGCTGGAACTGTAGTCGCGCTACCAACTCGTGAAGATATTCAACTGCCCATCCAAGAACACCTCATCGTGGAGAAATACTCCCGTTAATGTTGACGTTCTACCCATTTGGGTCGGATGGTTTGTATATCAAGTTCCCGAGAAAGAAGGTGCATTCCGATGTTAGAAATCGAGAAGCCCAGAATCGAGTGTATCGAGCGTTCAGAAGATAACTCCTATGCAAAATTTATTGTTGAACCGCTTGAACGTGGTTATGGGATTACCTTAGGAAATTCCTTAAGGCGGATTCTCCTATCCTCTCTTGAGGGTTCAGCGGTAACATCAGTCAAAATCGAAGGGGTACTCCATGAGTTCTCAACGATTCCGGGCGTTTTAGAAGACGTTACGGATATTATTCTCAATTTAAAGTCCCTCGCACTTAAAGGCTATACGGACGAACCTAAAGTGATTCGTATAGAATCTCAGGGTCAGGGGATAGTAACGGCCGGAGATATTATAACCGACCCTGATATTGAGATTTTAAACAATGACTTGAAGATTGCCACATTAGATAATGATGGACGACTATTCATGGAAATGACAGTCGAACGCGGTCGTGGTTACGTTCCAGCTGACAAGAATAAGAAGCCAGATCATGTCATAGGAGTTATCCCTATTGACTCTATCTTTGCCCCGATTTATAAGGTCAACTACACGGTAGAGGATACCCGGGTTGGTCAAATCACGGACTATGACAAGTTAACTCTTGAAGCATGGTCCAATGGCAGTATTTCACCAGAGGAAGCTACCAGTTCGGCGGCAAAAATTCTGAGTGATCATCTGCGCCTTTTCATGGGACTCACTGATAAACTCAATAGTGTTGAGGTTTTGGTGGAAAAGGAAGAAGAAGCCAAAGATAAAATCCTCGAAATGACGATTGAGGAACTTGATCTGTCCGTTCGTTCCTACAACTGCCTCAAACGAGCAGGAATTAACTCAGTTGAGGAGTTGACCCAAAAAACGGAAGAAGACATGATTAAAGTGCGTAACCTTGGTCGTAAGTCCTTAGAAGAAGTGGAATTTAAACTTAAGGATTTAGGTTTATCGTTCCGCCCTGCCGAGGACTAATTCGGTGCAAAAGGAGGGGAATGTAATTGGCTTACCGCAAGTTAGGAAAAAACACAGGTCATCGCGGGGCAATGTTGCGTAACATTGTCACTTCCCTGTTAAGACATGAGCGTATTCAAACGACCGAAGCACGTGCCAAAGAATTGAATGCTATTGCTGAGAAGATGATATCTCTCGGCAAACAGGGTGATTTGGCTGCACGTCGTTTATCGATGGCTTATCTGATGGATGAAGATGTTGTTACAAAGTTGTTTGAAAGCATCGCGCCAAAATATGCTGACCGTCAGGGCGGCTATACACGTATCATGAGACTCGGCTTACGTCGGGGAGATGCTGCCACAATGGTTATCATCGAACTCGTATAATGCGTGTTGTTAAAGACCGGGTTGCTTACGTAGTGAAGCACGCCCGGTCTTTGCTATTATTAGCAGAGGAGTGATCTCGTGAAAGCTCGGAAAGTGCTCAAAGTGCAGAATATCCGTTATCGTGATATATTAAACGGAGTAAGTTTTGACTGGCACCAGGGTGAGATCATTGCACTCTTAGGTGCTAACGGTTCAGGAAAATCGACTTTGGCACGGCTTTTAGCCGGGTTATTAGATCCAGAGGATGGAGAAATCCAGCTTACTGCTAATGGTGCCCTCTGTGCTTGGGACACAGTTAAACGATGGCAGGAAATAGGGCTTGTTGGGCAACATCCCAGACGACAAATGATTGGCGCAACAGTTGCTGAAGAATTAAGCTTTGGGCTTATGAACCTGGGACAGAATCCTCGCTGGATCCGGAATAAAGTGCTTGAATTAGCAGCCACAATAGGTCTCGAAGGAAAAGAGGATCAGTCACCGGCAACCCTATCCGGTGGAGAACGCCAAAGACTTGTCGCGGTTGCCATCTTAGCCATGCAGCCCTCTTTTTTAATCTTAGATGAGGCCTTAAGCATGTTAGATGCTCGAGCACAAGCCAACATTCTTGAGCTTTTATTCCAGGCTCGCCCAGAAACAGGACAACTGTGGATTACCCATGATTTAGAATTAGCGAGTAAAGCAGATCGCTTATTGATCTTGCAAAAAGGTAAAATCGATTTGGGTGACCCACGTGAGGCCTTTACCTACGCTAATACTAATACTAATACTAATACTAATACTAATACTAATACTAATACTAATACTAATACTAATACTGACAACCAAATTAGGTCTCGATACAATACTCAGAGCATGCCTAGCACGACCGTTTCAAAGGTATCGCTCGATTCCGTCTTGCCGGTTGAGCGGCAATCCACGGTTCTGGAATGGAATCAGACTAATTTTGAATCCCGCTTATTTATTAATAAAGTGGTTAAAGCGGGTGAGTTCATTGCAATCGTTGGGCCATCAGGTTCAGGGAAAACGACACTGTTAGAAAGTGTTGTGGGACTTATACAGTCAACAGAAGGACAGCTTATAGTTTGTGGAGAACGTTTACTAAAGTCTACAATATATAGTTTGAGCAGAAAAGCCCGTTTAGTACTTCAGGAGGCCGGAGAATATCTCATTGGCCGAAGTGTCTACCATGAAATTTATTATGGTGATTGTAAGAAAAGCTTGAAGAATAAAACTAAAGATAGATTATCGTATCTAGAAGGTTTTGGAATTCCAGAACGTTTAGCAGAGGTTCCACCCGAGCGATTGAGTGGAGGGGAACGACAAAAAGTTGCCCTAGCTGCTGCCTTGCGGACCCAGCCAGAGATTCTTTTACTAGACGAACCCTTAATTGGCCTTGATCAAACGAGTCGGGCCAGTATTCAAGCGATTATCTCCACCTTGGATGATATAACCATTTTGTATGTTACCCATGACTTGAGAGAAGTTTTGCAAGAAGCTGATCGGATCTGGCTAATAGAAAAGGGAAATGTGGTATTAGATTGTCCAGCTCAAAGTTGGTATGAGCATAAGGAGCAATTACAAGCAGCTGGTGTCCGCTGCTAAAGGAGGGAGACTTGAAATTAAAGTCTTTGAACTCTACTGGCCATGTAACAGCGCCCTACACCGTTTAGACCCAAGAATAAAGGTTGGAGGATTAGCAGTCTTGTCATTATTGATGACAATGACAAAATGGCAGGGGCTAACCTTAACTTCCTTTGTCCTCCTAGGGCTGGTGATTTTGGGTCGTACCCCTCTTAGGCTTTATCGCTCGATGGTGATGATCTTAGTTTGGATGGGGTTGTTCTATGGACTGTCCGCCGGATGGGTCTGGTCAGAAGGCAATACCGTTTGGCAGGGTCATTGGTCGATGAGTGGTTTGATACAGGCGGCCGAATTACTTTGGCGTGTCGTGTTGATTTTTGGTATGACTCGTCTCTATTCAGCCGTCACAAGGCCTCTTGAGCAAGGCTTAGGAATCGCGTACTTTTTTAATCCACTCGCCAGAATTACTCCTAAGGCTTCAGATTTCGCCCTCTTATTAACCTTAACGCTGAGATTTATTCCTCTCATCGTTGAAGAAGCACTTATTTTATGGAAGGTGAGGCTGCTTAAAGGTGAATGGCCTTCTTCGTGGCTTAAACGCGTTAGCGAGGGGATGCAGCTTATTGTGCCCCTACTCCTATTAAGTCTGAAAAGAGCAGAAGAACTTGCCGAAAATCTAACGGCCAGAGGATATTGCTCGGGAAAATATCGACCGCTTATTCTTCAAGATCGGTCTATTGAGGATTATGTCGGAGTTTTGGTCCTCGTGATTTGGGGAGTCTCATTACTGGTGTTAGGTTAGAAAGAATTCAGTGATCGCGGAGGCAAGATAATTAATGCGAAATATTCGTCTGAGATTAGCTTATGACGGAACAAACTATCACGGATTTCAGAGACAGGAGAAAACCCATGGCCCAACGATTCAGGGAACCCTAGAATCAACGTGGATGAGGCTTGTTGAGGAAGAGGTAACTCTTGCTACCGCAGGGCGCACCGATGCTGGGGTTCATGCTTCTGGGCAAGTCGTAAATTTTATGACACTTGCAAGGATACCTGATGAGAAGATTCCTAAAGCGTTTAACAGTTTGTTACCAAGAGATATTCGCGTACTGCAAGCGGATTCTGTACCCGATGATTTTAGTGCACGACGGTCTGCTCGATGGAAACGCTATGACTATTGCCTGGACAATCATCGAATTCCGGATGTTTTTCAGCGTCTCTATGCAGCCCATGTCCCAGTACCATTGAATCTTGAAAAGATGCAGATGGCAGCCAGCTTCTTAGAAGGTCGTCATAATTTTAAAACCTTTGCTGCGGCCGGTGGTGAAAGTAAGACGTTTGTGCGAACGATTTATCGGTGTCAAGTCAAAGAGGCCCATCAATTCCTAAAAATAGCTTGTGTGGGGGATGGTTTCCTATACCACATGGTTCGGATCATCGTCGGAACACTTATGGATGTAGGTAAGGGACGGATCCTACCGGAGGAAATACCTGAAATTATTGCCAGTCAAGAGCGGAGCCGGGCACGCGAAATTGCTCCGGCACATGGTTTAACCCTTGCCCATGTCAATTACACGGATGAATCTCCATTTGACGTTTTTAAGGACCTTGTATAAAATAACTTGACAACAGGGTGAAGTTTTTATAGAATATAAACATGAGTTTTTATGCCTTGGTTATGATTGAGCCCCATGACCGAGCATTGCCGCTAGCATGATTGAGCCCCATGCGAGTGAGAATAAACAGAAACTGCTAAATTGGAGGGAAAGTCATGACCACGTTTTTTGCGAAGGCGCAAGATCAAGAGCGCAAATGGTATATCATTAACGCTGAGGGAATCTCCTTGGGTCGTATTGCTACTGAAGCAGCACGTCTTTTAAGAGGTAAACATAAACCGACATTTACCCCTAATGTTGACACTGGAGATCATGTCATCATCATTAATGCTGAGAAATTAGTGTTAACGGGTAACAAACTGAACGATAAAATGTATCGTCGTCACTCCGGATTTCCTGGTGGGTTAAAAGAAGTTCCTTACAAAAAATTAATGCAAATTATGCCTGAACGAGCTATGGAACATGCTGTGAAGGGAATGCTTCCTCATAACAAGTTGGGCGCCCAGATGTACACAAAGTTAAAAGTGTACAAGGGAGAATCACACCCCCATCAAGCTCAACAACCTGAAATCTGGACAATTCAGTAGATTCAAGGAAGGAGGAAGTTAAAACATGGCAACTCAATTACAATATGCTGCAACAGGACGACGCAAAAATGCTATTGCACGCGTACGCCTTATTCCTGGTGAAGGAAAATTTATCATCAACAAACGTGAATTAGCTGAGTATTTCGGCAAGAAAACCTTGGAAATGATTGTTCAACAACCATTTAACATTACAGATACGCTTGCTAAATATGACGTTATTGCTCTCGCTCACGGAGGTGGCACAACGGGTCAAGCCGGTGCGATACGTTTAGGTATAGCTCGTGCTTTACTGAAGGCTGATATCAGTCTTCGTCCAAGTCTTAAAAGAGCTGGTTTCCTAACTCGTGACCCACGAATGAAAGAGCGTCGTAAATACGGCTTGAAGAAAGCTCGTAAGGCTCCACAATTCTCGAAGCGTTAAGTTACGCTGTACTACTTGTACAAGTTATTTTGTTCAATCAAAGGAAGGGATTTATCCCTTCCTTTTTTCAATGCATAAGCCACCTGAGGGCAATGTTAATGATAATTTGTCATTTTTGTGACAAGCATAACGCATATTCATGAAGTCTCCCCCATAAGGTAAGACGGAATAGAGTAGGGGGGGAGAATGGTATGAAACCAATCTTCGTAGTGAGTTTATCACGACGCCGGGTGATTATTGGCATCGCACTAACACTTATCTTGACATTAGCCATAGGTTGGAGGGAATATGGTACGAGTGATAAAGAGATATGGAGCTGGGCATTAGGAGAGCGGGTTGTTTTGATTGACGCTGGTCATGGAGGTGTGGATCCAGGTGCGGTGGGCATAAGCAAAGTACTTGAAAAAGATATAACTCTAGCAGTTTCGAAACGCTTACAAGCCTTAGTTCAGCAAAGTGGGGCTAAAACTATTATGGTTCGCAGTGATGATCGCGACTTAGGAAGCTCACAAGGGCTCTTAAAACGGAAAAGAGAGGACTTAGCACAACGTATCCAGCTGGCTATGGATTCCCAAGCTGAAGTCTATATTAGCATTCACGCCAATAGTTTTCCTGATGCAAAACTCACCGGTGCGCAGACTTTTTATCATTCAGACTCTCCGGAAGGGAAGCTGCTAGCCCAAGCAATTCAAGAAGAATTGAATAATATGACAAAAGGTAAGCGAGTGATCAAAGGAAATCAAGATATCTATGTTTTAAAAAAGGCAAACCAGGCAGCCGTCACGGTTGAACTCGGCTTTCTTTCCAATCTTAATGAAGAACAGTTATTGACGACGCCTGAGTATCAGCAACAGCTTGCTGTTGCTATTTATAAGGGTTTAACTAATTATTTTAGCAAACAATCTGAAGGAACTAAAACTCCGTAATTTCGAAGATATTTGGGGAGATTCTAAGTATAGGGAATTAATAAGATGTTGTTAAGTAAATAATAAGCAAAGCCCAAAAAAGAAATAAGATATTTTGCAGGAAAATGTTATATTTTGCAGGAAATTCTATTTTATATCGCGAATAGTGTCCGGTGGATATACGTTCGATTTTAGAGATGGGCCTTGAATGTTTTATAGAAAGAACGGAGGGAGCACTTGGACATTATTCCTTTAGGATTATTACTTTTAGGGGTTATATCCTTGCTTATAGGATGGCGTTGGCAGAATCCTCGTAATGAGGAAAATCGGATAGCCTTAAAAGGCTTAGCTTATTTAAGGAATGAAATTTTTAGAGTTCAAGAACAGGTTCATATTCTTGAAAATGAAATTCAAAAAACAAAACAAACCAATATAGAAGAAACCCAAATCGTACTTGACCACAAGGACTTAGACATTAAAGAAAATGACCAAAAGGAAGCAGTTCCTAACAAACTAGCATATCAGGGAGAAACCAAAATACTAGAGAGCCGGCAAATTGCCTCGAAAGAGCTAGTGCACGAGGGAATAGAGCCAAAAGAAATTAGACCCGTTAAGGTTGAATTAAAGAAGAGTGAATTACGAGAAATCGAACACATACAAAGTGCAAAACTCTATTCGATAACTCCTCAGGAGCAAAGAGAGAATAGAGAGAATAGAGAGCAAAAAGAGAATAGAGAGAATAGAGAGCAAAAAGAGAATAGAGATATAGCTAGAGTTAGAGTATTTGACGAAAAGCTAAAATCAATGTCACAAGCCTCAAATAGCGCTCCTCGCTCGGAACGTATCTCAAGTAAATTTACAGAGATATTGGAGCTTGCTGCTCATGGCCAACGTATACCAGAAATTGCCCAGCACTTATTTATAAGCCAAGATGCAGTAAGAATGGTTTTGAGTATGCAATCAAAGGGAGGAACCCGATGAAAGTAACACGTTCCTTTTGGTTCGGCTTGGGAACTGGACTTATTTTAAGTGCAATGTTAATTATGGTTCTCTCTCCACTGCACGGACAAGCTGTAGCGCCCGGGGCTTCTCAGGCGGATACTGGCGTACAGCAAGAACCTCTTAACCCTACTGTTCCAGTAAAGCCTTCTGAAACAACACAACCCCTTCAGGAGGTTAACCTGCCCGTTAATCAAAGCGCGACCTCGATAGATCGTCAATTTGTCATTCCTAAAGGGGCAAGTGCAGAACGGATCGCGGATCTGTTGTTGGCTCAAGGTTTTATAACAGATAAAGAAACCTTCTTAGTGGGTGCTCATCATCTGGGAGTTGAAAGCCGATTCAGTGCAGGGACGTTCAATCTATCGGCGGGTCTTTCCCCGGAAGAATTAATCCATAGATTAATTAAGAAGTAAAGGACAAGTTATTTTTACGAACCCGTAAAATAACTTGTCTTTTTGTCTAAAAACAAATTCAATAATAAGATTGCTAAGAAAAAGGGTTGTGGGTTAAAATGGAATTGCATGGATCTACAATCTGCGAAACATTAAAGGGCAGTCGTACGTACTAAAGGTGAGAGGATAATGCGAGTTCGGAACTCGAGATTGGAGCCTGAGTTCAATGGAAGATGCCGAGATCATTCGGCAAGTACTAGCAGGTCATCACGAACAATATGCTGGCCTTGTCCAACGTTATCAGGAACCGATAATTCATTTTTTACGGCGAATGCTAGGAACTGATGAAGATGTATTTGATTGTGCACAGGATGCCTTTATAGCGGCTTATCGAAATCTACATCGCTACTCCGAAGAACACCCGTTTCGGGCATGGTTATATTCCATAGCGCGCAATAAGGCCCTTGACCTATTACGTAAACGAAGCAGGGAGGTTTCTTTGACCTTGGACGAAAATCTTATTGATCAGCAACCAAGGCCAGAAGAGATTTGGTTAGCAAAAGAGCAAGCTTCTATGCTTTCTAAGGTATTAAATGAGCTTCCAGAACATTACGCGCAAGCTCTTTATTTGCGTTATCATCAAGAGCTCTCCTACAAGGAAATTTCAGTAGTCTTACAAGTGCCTGTGAGCCGAGTCAAAACCTATATCCACCGAGGAAAAGATAGACTTCGTCAGTACTTGGAAAGGAAGGATATCCATGAGGAAGACGAACGGCCTGTTATGGACTCAATTATTCCAGGATAAACCTATTTCGAAAGAAACCATAGGAAATTTCCATACTGAGCTTATGGCTAAAATCTTAGAACTACCTGTAGATTTCAGAGAGGAAATTTGTCTTCAGCAGCGTAGAAAATGGGGAATCGGGTTAGCCTGTTGCTTAATGCTTTCCGGTGTTGCATTTGGGGTATTTTTGTGGTTGGGAAGTGACGTGGTCTATAAAGGACTGAATGAATTGCTAATTCTATTGTCGGGATTGCCTTATGTTGCAGATCTACTGCAAATTGGCAACCAAATTGCCCTAAATATGTTACTGTTAAGTGAGGTGAAAGTGGGGTTAAGTAATATATGGGGAGTTATATGTTGGCCGTTACTGGGGTTTTTATCCGTTATTGTAGTATTTAGAAGTTTAAACCGGGAGTATTATGAAGAGCATTCTACTTAATCGCTAAACGCAATTGTTAATGGAGCGAAACTTCACCTGAAGTAAGCTTAAATCTAGATAAAGAATTTTGAGAAGAGAGATGGGGTTTCCCATGGATGCGATTAAGGCTTTTTTTAAACATCAGGCACAATATTTACAAGATGAAGTATGGGAGGTTGCCCGCCAAATTGGAGAGCATCCAGAACTTGGCTATCAGGAATACTTTGCATGTGAAGAATTAGGTCGCTTTCTTCAGAAACATGGGTTTAAAGTAAGTCGAGGGATCGCGGGAATGGAGACGTCGTTTATTGCTCGATTTTCAGGTACACATCCAGGACCCAAGATTGCCTTTTTAGCAGAATATGATGCATTACCGGATGTAGGTCACGGCTGTGGGCATAATTTAATTGGAGCAAGCAGTGCTGGGGCCGCAGTCATTTTAAGTAAGAGTCTGGAACTGTCGGGCGAAGTTTTAGTAATTGGTGCTCCGGCTGAGGAAACAAGTGGAGCAAAAGTAACTTTGGTTGAGAAGGGCATCTTTAATGATATTGATGTAGCTATGATGGTCCATCCAGGCAGCCAAAACGTTCCTATTATCTCAAGCCTTGCTCTTGAAGCATTGGAGTTTACGTTTCATGGACGAGCTGCCCATGCAGTAGCTGCTTCTAATTTTGGAATTAACGCTTTGGATGCTTTAATTAATTTATTTGTGGGTATCAATGCGCTTAGAAAGCAGATCCCTCAGGATATGAAAGTTAATGGGATTATTACTGAGGGAGGAGCAGCCCCTAATATTATTCCAGAACGTGCTGTGGCAAGGTTTTATCTACGGGCTCGAAAGCGAAAAGACCTAGATGAACTAAAAGAACAAGTAATTCGTTGCGCTGAAGGGGCTGCTTCCATGGTTTCAGCTAACATGACTTGGCGAAAATTTGAGTTTTCCTATGATGAAATGCATACCAATTTATCATTAGCCGAATGCTTTACTAGAAACCTTCAGGAGATGGGGGTCACTCAAATAGCGCCTCCGCAAACAGCAATGGGGTCTGTAGACATGGGAAATGTTAGTCGCGTCGTACCATCAATTCACCCCTATCTGACGTTAGGAACAGGTATAGAAATCCCACATACCCGTGATTTTGCACAGGCTTCGCTCTCTTCTGACGGAGAAAGCTTAGTTTTGTTGGCAATGCAAGTACTTGCCTTAACCGGTTGGGACGTTTTAAAGGACAAAAAACTTATGCGTCAAATCAAACTAGAATTTCGCTCGAATAAGTGATTTTCTTAATAATACTGGATATATTAAAGTTGTTACATAAAGAAATCTTAGAAAAGAGGGGAAAAGAAACCCCTCTTTTATCAAAGGCACTATTGAATTTTTATGCATATATATGTATAATTATAAGAAATATTGGCTTAAAATTCAATTCAGTATATATTCCGGTTAGGAGGATTAGATATGAAAGTTGGAGTACTAGGTGCCACAGGATATGCTGGGCAAGAGTTGGTAAGGTTATTGTATAGGCATGAAGAGGTAGATAAGCATTTGTATCTTTCATCGTCTAGCATAGCCGGTGAAGATTATGAAGCTGTTTATCCCCATTGGCGGGATCAAAATGTAGGGATTTTGCAGGATGAGAATGTTCCCGATTTAGATGTGCTATTTTGTGCTCTTCCTCATGGTTTGACAGCGGAGAGAACGAGTGCATTCTTGGCTCGCAAAATGAAAGTGATTGATCTAGGGGCAGACTTTCGTTTAAATTCAGCAGAAGTCTATGAAGAATGGTACAAGATTAAGCATCCGGCGACTGAGCTTCTTAAAGAGGCAGTTTACGGTTTACCAGAGTTATATCGGGAGCAAATTCGGGGACAATCCTTAATAGCGAACCCGGGTTGTTATCCAACGGCGACTTTGCTGGCTTTAGTTCCCTTGTTACGTCAAAAGTTGTTACAGACCAGGAATTTGATTATTGACGCAAAATCAGGCGTTTCTGGGGCTGGAAGAGGAGTCTCGTTAGGGGCGCATTATGCTGAGGTCAATGAAAATTTTAAAGCTTATGGGGTCGCAAGTCATCGACATACTCCAGAAATTGAGCAAGAACTTTCACGTGCTGCCGGGCAACCACTGTTTGTAAATTTTACGCCCCATTTAGTCCCCATGACGCGTGGGATGCTGGTCACGATCTATGCGACGCTTCAGGAGGGGGTCGACGAGGGAGATTTACTCAGGTGTTGGCAGGAGCAGTATGAGCAAGAGCCTTTCATTCATATCTTGCCAAAAGGAACATGGCCCCAGACAAAGTTTTGCAGTGGGAGTAACCATGCATTCTTACAATTGACCGTTGATCAAAGGACTGGCAATGCCATTATCATTGCAACCATCGATAATCTTATGAAGGGTGCAGCAGGTCAGGCTGTTCAAAATATGAATCTAGTGATGGGCTGGCCCGAAGGGCAAGGACTTCAAGGAACAGCCCTCTGGCCGTAAAGCAAGTGATGGATGCAAGTAAGGGACGGTTCGTGACTTGCATCTTGGTAGTCGATAAGTGCGGCTACGCTCCAAATGCAATTAGAGGACAGTTACTAATTCGCTTCAGGGTGAATGCTAAAATGCAAAGTAGTGCTGCGAGTAGGGAACTAACGACTTGCATAGGGATCTGTAAGCACTAATATGGTTTTGAAGTAGCAGAAACGAAACTTCAATTTTTAGGTGGATTGGGCTAGCGAGGGTTTTGCTAAGTGAAGGAGAGTGGAACTAGTGGATAACACTGAGAAGGTTTGGAAGTCGATTAATGGCGGCATTGCTGCTCCAAAGGGATTTTACGCTGCTGGCGTTCAAGCAGGTATTAAAAATAAGGATAAGTATGATGTCGCGCTTATATTTTCAGATGTACAAGCGCAAGCGGCAGGTGTATATACCCGAAACTTAGTCAAGGCGCACCCTCTATATTTAACACAGCGTCATTTGGAGAATGGCTTGGCCCGAGCTATCGTTATAAATAGTGGGAATGCCAATGCTTGTGTTGGGGAATTCGGTGACAAGGCTGCATTTGCTATGGCAGAAGTAGCGGGTATGTATTTGGCTGTACCACCTGAGGACGTACTGGTGGCTTCAACGGGGGTGATCGGGGTTGAAATGCCGCTTGATCGCGTCTTAAATGGCATTCGTTTGGCAAGTTCCGTTCTACTTAACGATGTGGTAAAAGGGATCCGAGGTCAGAAAGAAACGTCTGACGAAGGGGCACATAAGGCGGCTCTGGCGATTATGACGACAGATACAAAGGTGAAGGAATACGCGTATGAGCTGCCCTGTTCAGAAGGGGGTATGATTCATCTAGGGGCGATCGCTAAAGGGTCGGGGATGATTCACCCTAATATGGGGACCATGTTAGGTTTCTTAACCACGGATGCGAACGTACCTTCTGAGGAGTTGCAGGATATCCTGCGTCAAGCAGTTGAAGAAAGTTTCAATATGGTAACGGTCGATGGAGATACGAGTACGAATGATATGGTTCTCTTATTGGCAAACGGCGCTTCTGGTGTGACTCCGACTGGGGAAGACCGCACTAACTTCGAAAAAATGGTCAAGATGATGTGTATACAACTCGCCCAAGATATTGCTCGCGATGGTGAAGGGGCCACAAAATATATGGAAGTAAGGGTATCGGGGGCTAAAACAAAAGACGATGCCCGAAAGATTGCCCGGAGTGTTTGTGGTTCAAGTCTAGTTAAGACTGCATTGTTCGGGGAAGATGCTAACTGGGGAAGGATCTTAGCGGCAGCTGGCTATGCTGGTGCAGAGTTTAACCCTGAAATGGTCGATGTTTTTCTGGGCAATCTAATGGTTGCTAAAGCCGGAAAAGGAGTTAGCTTTTCCGAAGAGCAGGCTAAGGAAATTCTCAGTGAAAGCGATGTATTGATTAACTTGAACCTTCATAATGGGGAAGAACAAGCTACAGCCTGGGGTTGCGATCTTACGCATGAATACGTCACGATCAATGGAAGTTATCGAACTTGAGAACTAGGGGAAAGAACTCAGTAAAGAGAGAGTTAAAAAGTTTAAAGAGAGTACGACCAGAAGAGTAAGAAGGAAAGAGTTATGGTAGAGGAAGAGGTGGTACTTGGGATATGGAGATGACACCGATGGAACAAGGTTTAAGTAAAGCTCGAGTTTTAGTGGAGGCTCTTCCGTATATACAGAAGTTTGCCGGCAAAACAGTGGTTATTAAGTATGGTGGGCATGCCATGGTGGATCCTGTTTTAAAGGAATCTGTGATTATGGATGTTCTACTTTTGCATTCTGTAGGAATTCGTCCCGTTTTGGTTCATGGAGGGGGACCAGAGATCAATGCAATGTTAAAGAAGATGGGGATTGAAAGTCAGTTTGTGCGGGGTTTAAGAGTGACTGATGCGCAAACGATGGAGATCGCCCAAATGGTTTTGTTAGGCAAATTGAATACAGAAATGGTATCTCTTCTGAACAAATTTGGGGGCAAGAGTGTCGGTTTATCGGGCAAAGATGCGCAACTTCTGATCGCGGCCAAGAAGCCTATGCAGATGCCCAATAGTGAAGGGCAAATGGAAGAGGTTGATTTGGGATATGTTGGAGAAATTCAGAGTGTTACCCCTGATATTTTAGAGACCTTACTCGGACAAGGCTATATTCCGGTTATTTCGCCTGTTGCCAGTGGAGAAGACGGGGAAACGTATAATGTCAATGCTGATACAGCTGCAGGGAAAATAGCAGAGGCATTAAAGGCTGATAAGTTGCTTTTACTGACAGATGTAAGTGGGATCCTGCGCGATGTTTCTGAAAAGGACTCTCTTATTTCTACAATTTCGAGAGAGGAAGTCGAGCAACTTGTGGAACAGGGGATTCTAAGCGGGGGAATGCTACCCAAAGTTGAGTGCGCGGTATCGGCGTTAGAGAGTGGCGTGGGGAGTGTTCATATTCTTGATGGACGTTTAAGCCATTCTATTTTACTAGAATTATTTACAGATGGGGGCATCGGAACAATGTTCATATAGGCGATGGCAGATCGCCTCACGACAGAAGTCAGTGATCAGATGCCAAAATCGATGTTAGTAGTTAGTAGTTAGTAGTTGGTAGTTAGTGGCTAGAAAGCTGAACAACGAACTATGAACATCGAACATCGAGTATCGAATATCGAAAAGGGGGATGGAAATCTTGAAAGACTTGACCACTCAAACGATTATTGAGCGAGGGAAAAAAGTCGTGATGAATACCTATGGTCGTTTACCGATGACGATCGTCAAAGGGACTGGTTCATGGGTATGGGATTCAGATGGAAAACAATATTTGGATTTTGTGACGGGGCTGGCAGTTAACTCACTGGGACATAGCCATCCAGCCATTGTTCGAGCTGTGCAAGAACAGGCTAAAAAGATTCTACACACCTCGAATATTTACTGGATTCCTAATCAAGTGGATTTGGCAGAACGCTTAGTGCAGAACTCCTTTGCGGATAAAGTCTTCTTCTGTAACAGCGGAGCAGAGGCGAATGAAGCGGCTTTTAAGCTTGCAAGGAAATATGCTAAGAAACATTATGGAGCAAATAAACACGAGGTAGTTACCCTGGAAAATTCATTTCATGGGCGAACCCTAGCAACTCTCACGCTTACAGGACAAACAAAATACCAGGAAGGGTACGATCCACTCCCAGTAGGTTTTGCGTATGCTGCTCTAAATGATATCGAGGACCTTCGTTCTAAGGTCAATCAAAATACAGCGGCTGTGTTTATCGAACCAATTCAGGGAGAAGGCGGAGTAATTCCTGCCTCGATTGAATTTCTTCAAGCAGCACGAGCACTGTGTAACGAATTTGGGGCTTTGCTGATTTTTGATGAGGTTCAGTGCGGCGTTGGACGGACTGGGAAACTCTTTGCCTATGAATGGAGCGGTGTAGCACCGGATATTATGACCTTAGCAAAAGCTTTAGGTGGAGGGGTTCCGATTGGGGCAATGTTGGCTATTGATAAAGTAGCTGCGGCATTTCAGCCGGGTGATCATGCTTCTACCTTCGGCGGTAACCCTTTAGCGACCGCAGTAGGGTGCGCAGTCTTAGACGTAATGCTTGAAGAGGGATTTATGCCAGGAGTGCAAGAGCGTGCAGCAGAGTTTCGCAAAGGGCTTGAACAATTGGCCCAGAAATATCAGACAGGGGATCCTGTTAGGGGGCAAGGGTTCATGTTGGGCTGGCCGGTTTCCAAGTTGGGACCGGAAATTGTAGAGGCTTGTTTGCAAAAGGGTCTTTTGATTAACTGTGTTGGGGGTAAAATCTTACGTTTCCTTCCACCCTTGAATGTTAAAGCATCGGAAATGGATCAAGCCTTAGGGATTCTGGATGAAGTCTTAAAGACGATTTGGAACTAAAGATAATGATCTTTCCTGAGGAGGGATGGAATGAAAGCAGCACTCGTACTTGAGACTGGAAGAATCTTTATGGGGGAGTCTTACGGAGCGACAGGAAACGCAGTGGGAGAAGTTGTCTTTAACACAGGGATGACGGGTTATCAAGAGGTGTTAACTGACCCATCCTATGCGGGACAAATGGTATGCATGACCTATCCATTAATTGGAAACTATGGTATAAACAGTTTTGATGATCAATCAGAGAAGGCACAAGTTCAGGGGTTTATTGTCAAAGAGGCTGGTCGTCATCCTAGTCACTGGCAGATGGAGAAGAATCTTTCTAGGACTTTAGCTCAATTTGGGGTAGTGGGGATTAAAGGGATTGACACTCGTGCTTTAACACGGATTATTCGCGAACACGGGGTTTTGCGTGGGGTAATTACAACCGAGTCCGAGCATCTGAATGATTGGGTCTCAAGGTTAACGGAGTGGGTTCCTCCTGCGGATGTTGTGGGCAAGGTCAGTACCCCTAAGTTCTACACCTTACCCGCTACATCCGTTGTTCCTACCCATAGAGAACCATACCATGTCGTGGTAATGGATTTTGGGATCAAAAGAAATATATTAAAGGCAATGCAGGAGAGCGGATTCAAATTGACCGTGGTTCCACATACCACGTCAGCAGAACAGATATTAAAGAGAGAGCCGGATGGGATTTTCTTATCCAATGGACCTGGAGATCCCAAAGAGGTTGCTGCAGGGATAGAGACGATTCGCAAGTTGATCGGCAAACGTCCGATTTTTGGGATTTGTTTAGGGCATCAACTTTTATCTCTGGCTTTGGGAGGAGACACGTATAAGATGAAGTTTGGGCATCGGGGAGGAAATCAACCCGTCCAAGAACTTCAATCGAAACGTGTGACGATCACCTCCCAAAATCATGGCTACGCTATTGCTGAAGCGAGTTTGGAGCAGACGCCTTTATACGTAACTCATCGTAACCTCAATGATCAAAGTGTTGAAGGAGTAAAACATCGAGATTTGCCTGTTTTCTCCGTACAGTATCATCCAGAGGCTGGACCAGGTCCGAGTGAATCCTTGTATTTGTTCGAGGAATTTGCGGACTTAATGCAGGAAAGGAGGGCTCAAGATGCCACTTAACCCGGCATGGAAAAAGGTCCTTGTCATCGGGTCTGGACCGATTGTCATTGGGCAGGCTGCAGAATTTGATTATGCTGGAACTCAAGCGTGCAAGGCCCTTCGTGAAGTTGGGGTAGAAGTGGTGCTGGTGAACAGCAATCCGGCAACGATTATGACGGATGTAACCATGGCGAATATCACTTATCTTGAACCTTTGTTACCCGAGGTTATAGAGAGGATTCTTAGTAAAGAACGTCCAAATGCGCTTCTGCCTACTCTAGGTGGGCAAACGGGGCTTAATCTAGCGATGGAATTAGAACGCAGTGGGGTTTTAAAGCGTTATGGTGTAGACCTGATCGGCTGTAATGCTGAAACGATCTATAAAGCAGAGGACCGTGAGGCCTTTAAAGAAACTATGCTTTCCCTTGGAGAACCAGTTGCCCAAAGTGTGATCGTGACATCCCTGGAAGAGGGAGAGGAGTTCGCTAAAAAGCAGGGTTTTTCCGTTAATTATTCGGCCAGCCTATACCCTTGGCGGACGG
>NZ_JYNH01000046.1 GCF_000960765.1 Desulfosporosinus sp. I2
TTCCTGAATAGGAGTACCTAAAAGTGGTACTAGTGTGAACATCACAACTAGGTATATGTTTTCTTCTAAAGCTTGTTTCCATACTCCTAGAGGAGCATTGTAATTTAGAAAAATAATGATGCTTAAGGAAAATGAAATAAGGCCAATGATCAAAGTAGTACCCGAAACTACTACAAAACTAAGGGCAATCACGATAACCATGATCAAAAGATTAAAATCATTAAGCGTATTTGACTTGATAAATAGGTTTCCTAAAAAAATAATTGCGACACAAAAAGTGAGTATACTACGAATCCAAGAAAACATGTCCGACATTACTAATTTCCTTATGTACATTATAAGATGTTTCCCCCTGATACCTTTTTGAAGCCCTGGAACCTTCAATACTGACTACTCTTTGCAATTCATTATATTACAGCCATCTCTCTCTTTCAGCCATTATATCATAGTTTTTTTGCAAACAGTTTTCTACCGAATGACATGGGGTCTGTAGGTTTGACTCATAATTGGCACTCTGCTTTCCCTTTCATGTGGTTCATACAAGTTGCCTCAGCTGATGACCCTAGCATTGGCAATGTGCACAGTGCTATCATTGGTTGCTAAATAATAATAATTGAATTATTTGAATATTTATTTTAAAATATCATTGTGAGTGAATTAAAAATCATAAACCATCTTAGGGTTGTAATAGCTGACCCAAATGGGTCAACATATACAGTGAATCCTACTTATATATCCTCTCGTGAGGATTAAATTGGTAATAAAGAAGGATGAGAACAATGATTACTTATAGTGATTATGGAGAAGTAAGTCAGTTTTTGATGGGAAAAGAAATTAACGGAAAAGTCCTGTATAGCATGGCAGTATATTATGTGGATGGCCTATTAATTGATACTGGCCCTAAAACAGTGACAGAGGAAGCGCGGAACATTTTTCAAGATATTCAGGTTAAAAAAGTTGTTAACACCCACCACCATGAAGATCATATCGGTAATAATCTGTATTTTCAGGAAAAAGGAATACCTATTTTTGCGCATGAGCTAGCTGTACCACTCATTAATCAACCGTCTATGTGGATTTCCAGGCTACTGGAATATCAAAAGCTTGTCTGGGGAACTCCTCCAGCGTCAATAAGCAGCCCAATAGGAGACAGTATTGAAGGCAACAAATATAGATTCAAGGTTATTCATACTCCCGGTCATTCTCTCGATCATATTTGCTTGCTAGAGGAGAAAAATGGTTGGCTTTTCGCTGGTGATATGTTTCTAGGGGAAAAGGTTAAACTTTTGCGCAGTGATGAAAATGTTGGTTTAAGTATGGCATCTCTTACAAAACTGCTCAATTATGAATTTAATACTATATTTTGCTGCTCTGGACGAGTGTTTGATAATGCTAAACAGTGTGTAAGTGACAAATTAAGCTGGTGGAAAATTCTTTACCAACAGACTGTTCAGATGGCTGAACAAGGGTATGATGCGACTGTTATTCGAGATAAATTACTGGGCGAAGAAAATGCTTTGGCTCAATTGACAGAAGGAGACATGTCAAAGCTTAATTTAATTCAGTCGTTTTTGTCATCCATTCCCACAGAATAATTGAGCAAACATTTTAAACCTGGGCTTGCCCAGGTTTAAAATGTTTGCTCAACTGATAAATCCACCTAAGCAAACTCATTATGCCCTAAAAGCCCACATCACTTAAGGGGACTTATCCTTTTGAAAATACGGATAACTTTAGCTGTCTATTTATGCAGATATTCTTTATAATTAACATAAGCATTTTTAAAAACTAGCTACTATAAGGAGAATTATGCCGCAAACTGCAGTATTGGAACTTACCAACTTAAAAAAGACCATTAAAGGTAAAGAAATAGTCAAAGGGGTAAACTTAACTCTTTATCCATCCCAGATTTTTGGGTTTCTTGGCCCTAATGGTGCTGGGAAAACTACTACGATCCGCATGATTGTTGGATTGATAAAACCTACGGAAGGGTCAGTCACCATCTGCGGTTATTCCGTAGCCCATGATTTTGTGAAAGCCCTGTCAAATGTTGGCTGCATTATTGAGAGCCCCGATATGTACAAATACTTAACGGGCATGGAAAACTTGTTACAATTTGCTGCCATGAATAAAACGGTCAGTCAACAACGGATTAAAGACGTCGTAGAAATGGTCGGCCTCCAGCATCGAGTTAATGATAAGGTAAGTACCTATTCTTTGGGTATGAGACAACGTTTAGGAATTGCCCAAGCTATCTTGGCCCGACCCAAGCTATTAATCCTTGATGAACCTACGAATGGCCTCGACCCCGCAGGTATGACTGAATTCAGAAATCTGATCAGGAAGCTTGCCTATGAGGATGGCATGTCAGTCTTCGTGTCGAGCCATTTACTATTGGAAATTCAGCAAATGTGTGATATGGTCTCCATCATCAAACAAGGGCGTGTCATCAAAACCGCCAATGTCCAAGACATCTTACATGACGATTGGATAGAATGGCAGCTCAATGACCCTGAGCAAGCAATCGCAATTCTGCGTAACCATTGGAATATCGAAGCACTTCAGCTCAAGAAAAATACTATTAGAGCATGTCTAAGCCAGCACCCTCTTGATAAAATTAATGATCAATTTATCAGAGAAGGCTTAGCTCTTACCTATTGCTCGGCAAAGCAAAATACGTTAGAAGATCTATTTTTAGACCTTACGGAAGGTGATGAAATTGTTTAGCCTCATTGAGAATGAAGTTATCAAAATGATTTCCAAAAAACGACTTATGTTCGTTTTGGCTATTCTTGTTGTCTTGATCTCAGTGTTTGCCTATGGTCAGAAACAAACCCTCGAAAGAACAAAGGCGCAACTTTCACAACGAATGGGAATTACTGCAACCGATGACTGGCGCAAGCTTGCAGACCAGCAATTAATTGACATGAAGAACAGGCTTGAAAGCCCTTACAGGGATGAAAAAGATAAATCTTCCCTTTTGGTAAGAATGGAACAACTACAATATAACCTCGATCATAATCTCAATCCGTTAGAACAATCTGCCGCCAAATTTTCGACCAAATTTATGGAGCAAGCGATTTTCTTGTTCTTGCCTCTGTTGATTATAATGTTAGCCGCAGATATGGTATCTGGAGAATCCTCGAGCGGGACGATCAAACTACTGCTTGTTAGAAATGTTCCTAGATGGAAAATTCTGCTCAGTAAATATTTAACCCTGATAATTTTAGAGGTTATCGTTTTGTTTTTTGCTTTTGTGCTATCTGTGATTATTTCCGGATTCTTCTTTGGTTTCGGAGGATGGTTTGCCCCAATTGCGACAGGTTTTAAAGTTCTGGCGGGCAAATTAGATACCTCAAGCGTCTTTAACGTCCCTCAGTGGCAATATTCTCTTATGGTCTATTCCTTAGCTTATTTTGTTGCCGTCGTCGTAGGCAGTATCTCCTTTATGATTTCTATCCTAGTAAAAAGCACGGCTGCCTCGATTGGCATTATCATGTCGACCCTAGTTGCAGGTAATTTCATTAGCTTCTTTCTTACGGATTGGAAGATCACTCGTTACATGTTCATGGTTAACCTAAGGCTTACGGATTATTTATCAGGATCGTTCCAACCAATCGAAGGGATGACGATGCTTTTTTCGATCACTGTCCTTTTAGGCTGGACTATTGCATCGGTCATTATAAGTTTTGTCTATTTTACAAAGCAAGATATACTAGTTTAAGGAGAAATTATCGTGTTTAAAAAGAGCATGTGGTATTCAATTATTACAATTGCCTTGGTATGCTTCATCGTTTTATCGATAGGTTTCTATCAGGCGATCATGGTTACATCGAAGGTCTCTGCCCAGCCATCTGCTAAAGCTCAAGTTCCTCAAGTCTCAGAGGATTCAGCAAAACCCTCTTCCAAGAATGCCACCTCCTTTAAAATCCTTATCATGGGAGATTCTATTGCTAAGGGAACAGGGGATGAAAAGAGCAAAGGGTTTTCAAGCTATCTATCTGAGTACTTCAAAAACAATACCTCCAAGGAAATCCTCGTAGATAACGTAGGCATAGATGGCCTTGGAAGCTTAGGCCTTCAAGAGCAGCTCGATAGCAGAAGACTAGACAAAACCATCCTAGATTCAGATATGATCCTGGTCTCTATCGGTGGAAATGATTTAAGAAGTATCCTGTCCTTGAACAATCTCACTAAAGAAGATGAATTTAAAGTAAGGCTGGACAACTATCTAAATAATTTAAAACAAACGATCAAAGACCTCAGAACCGCTAACCCGAATTCGATCGTTATTTTTCTAGGACTCTATAATCCGTATGAAAAAGCAACCAGCGTTGAGGATACAAGACTTTTAAATACATGGAACTATGATACTCAACAACTCGTAGAAGAAGATGGGAAGTGGATTTTTATTCCAACCTACGATCTGATGAAATATAATCTAGGGCGATATATCGCCAAGGATGGCCTGCACCCGAATTCTGCTGGATATCAAGCACTCTCCAATCGAATTAGTAAATCGGTTGAAGCCATCATTTCGAACTTGTCAACGCAATAGATTTGGTTTTCATAAACGTTTACTCATATAGGAGCAAGCAGCTGATCGATTAAGATCGGGCTACTTGCTCTTACGCATTTGTGTAATTACTAAAACTACAATTAAGCAATGTACAAACAGCTATAAAAGCATTATAATAAGTGCGCCCCCTAACCCCGATGGGGTATATTGTAAAAGTTATAAGAATGGAGATTTTATGAAACAGATTTGGATGAAATATTCTTACTTATTTACTATCTCGTTTTTTATCTTAGGTTTCTTTAATATTGTCTTCGCTTGGATCGGTTTTTTCTGTATTATCGTGCCGTTTGTTTTTGTAATCAAAGACAATAAAAGAACCTGGTGCCAAACTACTGCCCCCGGTCGAATCTATTTACCAGACTGTTCGCAAGAATTCGGACGCACCACCTAGCTCCAAAATGGCTAATAAGCGGCACAGGAAAACGAGTAATGCTGGTTTACTTTTCGATCAATTTATTGATGATATGTTTTTCAACTCTTATGGTATTTCTGGATAAACGAGATCCCCTAGAAAAAATAAGATTTTTAATGGCTTTCCAACTTCCGTGGAAAATGCCTAACCTACTATCTATTGGTGTTATGCCGGATTGGGCAGTACATCTGGGTTTTAGAGTTTATTCCATGATGTTTACAACAACAATTATCGGCCTCTTGCTTAGTTATCTATATAGAGCCAGAACCTGGTGCACGATATGTCCAATGGGTACTTTATCCGACATGGCTATAAGAAAACAAAATACCACCATGTGAAACAAGGGGAAACAAGGGGAAACAAGGGGACAGGTTCCCTGTTTTGCTTTGGGGAAACAAGGGGACAGGTTCCCTGTTTTGCTTTGGGGAAACAAGGGGACAGGTTCCCTGTTTTGCTTTGGGGAAACAAGGGGACAGGGAAACAAGGGGACAGGTTCCCTGTTTTGCTTTAAACTTAAGCCGTTAATTTGAAACAAGGGTAGAAACAAGGGGACAGGTTCCCTGTTTTGCTTTAAACTTAAGCCGTTAATTTAAATTTAAATGCTACGTGATAAATTCGATTATACTATGTACTTAGTAATTTACCCGAACGTTACATACTATCTGTTTAGCAACTATCTCCATTTCGTCCGGCGACCAATGTGTGCTAGGGCAAGGATTGACCATATTGATTCCTATTTTTCCAAATCAACAATATCATAGTTTTCTATAGTGCGAAGTTCAAAATTCCATTGAATCGTTTCTGGAATAGTAACGCCCTCTCCCAGAAGAAGTTTAATGGCAAGATATAGAAAGTTGACGCCTGCAAAACCTGACTTGTGAATCCCAGCAGACATTCGGGTGTTAATTTCAATGAGGTAGACGTTCCCTTTGTGATACTTAACTTGAATATTGTACAAGTTACTTAGCTTAAATCGTTGGGAAAGTTTCTGCGCTATGTCAATTAAGGATTCTCTATATTCAATAGTTTGGCGATATAAGTCGAGCTTTTTTCTAGGAATTGCAACGACAAGTTCTCCCTCATTCGCCAAACAATCTATACTAAATTCATCCCCTTCCAAGTACTCCATCACCATAAACGGTTCGACATTTTGAGAGTTCTGCAAGACTCTTGCTATCCTTTCTTTGGCAATTGTTATACTTGTCGATAGATAAAGCTCATCAACCTCGGTCATAGTCTCTATGATCCTTTTGAAGCCATTTCCTCCAATACCGGAAATGGGCTTCATACAAGCGCTACTATCGTTTTCCATAATTTCTTGGTACGCTTTTTCAAAATCTTTATAATTTTTGACGCAAAAGGATTTTGGGATCGCCACTATATCTGTATTCCCTAAAGCTTCATAAGTTTCTATTTTGTTCTCGAGAAGTTGATACGTCTCAGAAGATCCGATAAACATTACCTTAACCCCGATATGTTCGAAATCTTCTTTGTAATTGACCAAAGTAGTGACATTATATCTTGGCACAAACACATCAATCTTGTGTTGGTGACAGAAATTTATACAGTAATCAACATACTCTTTCCCATTAACAGAAGGTTCAACTTCGAAGTAATCCGCAACCTCTTGAAGGTAGTTATTTTGGCATACATGTGAAATATAAATCTTAAACTCTTGTTGGTCAGGATTGCTTAGTAATTGCTGAATAATTTTGGGGGTTGTTGTAAAACAACGATTGAAATAAACTTTGATCGGCCGAAACAAGGGGACAGGTCCACTGTTCTGGTTATTCGAAATTCCATTATTTTGGGTCTTCTGACAATTGTCTTGAATTTGTTGATAAAAGCCTTTATGCTCGAATGGCTCTATGCGACGGATATAATACTCGGACATTCTTGTCCAATCTCCCCTCTCTATCAATGAGTTATCTCGTAACTTAACAAAGCTGCTCTTATCTTTTGAGAGCAGCCTTGTTTTTATTCTCAGAGGGAAACAAGGGGACAGGTCCACTGTTTCAGGCTTTCCAGATTCTCGTTTGTGACACACCCGTTGTTCGGGCAATCTGTCGTATACTGATACCTTTCAATTGTTTTAACTCTTTAAGAATCTCCTCTTGCCTCGTTCTTTCTTCAATGACTAATCTTATTGAATCAATTCCGAACTGTTCCATAATTATTTCTCTGAGTCTTTCATCACTCATGTTAAGTTTGTTTTCTTCGACTTCTAGACAGACTTCTGCAGACGGCTCTCTCAAAAATTTGTCAAATCTCTTTTTTGCTTCGCCAGATACGTCCGAAAACATATCTAAGACATACTCCTTATCAACAATATGCCCTTGGCCCATATATTCTCCATAGCTACTCCACTCATATTCAGAGATATCCTCCACAATTCTTGCCTTGATTGGATTCTGGTGAATATATCGTAGCACTGTCAGAAAATAGACGTCGTTCCCGACAATTTCACTTTTAAATCGTTCCTGAAACAAGTGACCACATCGTTCATACTTCTTATTAAACCATAACACATAACTTGAGCTGATACGCTTTATGGCAACACAAATAGGCTCTGATTGTTCTTGCAATAAAATATGTATATGATTATCCATGAGACAATAAGCAAACAGCTTGTAGGAATTCATCTCTTTGAATCTAGCTAACTTCTCAATGAGTTTTCGTCGATCCTCTTCATCTTCAAAAATGCTCTGGCGATTAATGCCTCGCATGATGACGTGATAGATACCCGTTGGGCTTTGTTCTCTTGCTCTTCTTGGCATTTGACACCCCCTCAAACGGATTAAGAGCCTATTTTCCCCTAAAAATGTCCCTATAATTATAACATACTTTTCCAATAAAGCAGTGTACCTGCCCCCTTGTTTCTAAGAATGTCTCCCAGTAAAACAGTGTACCTGTCCCCTTGTTTCACCTGTCCCCTTGTTTCAAAAATAATAAAGCCACCCCAAGGGCGGCTTTATCATGTTATTGTGGTTATTCCTCTCGAAGTAATCGTCGCAGAAGCTTAACACCTGATTTGGGAAGTTCGTTTCTAAACTCTATATATGCTGGGACCTTATGAGAAGCCATATTATTTTTGCTCCAACTCATAATCTCGTCGGAAGTCACCAGGCCAGCTTTCTCTGCTTTAAGAACGATAAATGCTTTTACAACCTCACCTTTCTTAGTGTCTTGAACTGGAATTACCGCACTTTCTACGATAGCAAGATGCTGGTTCAAAATTGCTTCTACTTCTTCCGGAAACACTGAAAAGCCTGACACTTTGATCATCTCTTTAAACCTGCCCAACCACCACAGATAACCGTCCTCGTCAAATTTACCTATATCGCCAGTTAATATAAAACCGTTTACCAACGTGGATTCAGTAGCCTCTTTATTGTTCCAGTACCCCTTCATACAACCTGGATTCCTTATTGCAATTTCCCCTTGTTCCCCTATGGGAACTTCTTTTGTTTTGTCATTTACGTCTAGAATCTGAATTTCATTCTCATAGGTAGGTATACCTACGCTACCATATTTGACAAAGTGACTAGGCATAAAGGTGTCAGCGGTGTGAGTTTCACTTAAACCATAGGCTGCTTCCAAAAGTGGACAACCGCCAGTCAATTCAGACCACTGTTGGGAAATCTTCTCGTTGAGTGAAACGACAAAAGAGGTCGTCAGGGATTTTTTGAGACTGTTGAGACGGTATTTTTTAACATCCGGATGCTGCATCATCATAAGATACCCTGGCACGGCCGTATACATTGAGGTTGCTTGATATCTTTCAATGGCAATGAGCACAGCCTTGGATTCAAATTGCGTTATACAAATGTTCGTTGCCCCGTAGATCACGATCCCTATCATACAGGTCATCCCAGCGATATTAAAATATGGCATACAGGTGAGTTCCACTGAATTTTCATTTAACCCTCTGACCTGAGCTATGCACAAAGGTTTATAAAGGTGGGCTAAGTGTGTGAGCATGGCTCCTTTTGGAAGACCAGATGTTCCTCCTGTATATTCAAAAAGAGATATGTCATTTTCCATGTCAATGGAGACTACGGGGGGGCATGAGGCTTCAATCTTCATTATCTCATTAAAATCATCGGTGCCAGTAACGGGTTGTTTTTGGATTTTCATGTATTCAACCACTGGCATTACGGGTTCCGATGGAAGATAATCATTATAATTAGTAACTACCGTGAATTTAACCGTTGGTATCTCATTTTTAATATTGCAAATTAGTGGAAATAAAATATCCGCTGTGAGCAAGCCCGTCATTAGTGCATTATTAATTTCATATTTCAACTCCTGTTCTTTGAACAAGGGACTGATTGGACATACAATTCCGCCCATTTTATGGACACCAAAAACAGCGATAATATATTGAGGACAGTTACCCATGAAAATTCCAACTCGTTCACCTTTTCTCAAGCCCTCATTAAGTAAGTAATTGGCGAAACGATCCGAAGACTGATCAAGTTCCCTATAGCTAATCTCTCTTCCATAAAAGATAATTGCCGTTTTATTGGGGGATTTCTTAGCATGAATCCTTAAGTATTCAAACACTGGTATCTTACCGTGAGGATAAACAAGTTCCTTAGGCAAATCTTTTGGCCAATTTCTTAACCAGATCTTTTCCATAAAGTCCTCCTTTGTTTTAATATATTTTACTCCTCTCTCTTTACCCACTAGAACCAAGACTACTAATCTCTAAGTAGTGACTTGTTTTCTAACCTGATAATTCAGATATTAAATCAGTATACTTATTTCAAGTACAGGATATGACAATCTACTTTCAATTAGATACTTCTTGAGAGATGCAGCCTTACAATTTGCTTTACAGTAAAAACCCAATAAACTGCATTACTTGGTAAATTGGATTTAATCAAAGACAAATCTTTTTATAAAAAGAAGACCCAAACGAGTCTTCTTGCAATTGCCCACTAAAGTATTAAATTTTCTTCTCAAACAATTTTCACCACTGTGTTCCCATGGATTTCTTAAAACACTGAACCTGTCCCCTTGTTTCCCCAAAACACTGAACCTGTCCCCTTGTTTCAAAACACTGAACCTGTCCCCTTGTTTCTGTCCCCTTGTTTCTGCTTGTTTCTGTTTCATGAAAACACTGAACCTGTCCCCTTGTTTCACTTCCTTAGTTGAAATCCAACGTATTTCCGGCCATAGCCCAAGTGAAGGCGCTGGGAAATTCTGTCGCTAACTTACTTAACATACTTAAACCTGTACAGTGATTAGGTGCGAAACAATCAAAATTAAGTCCTCGTAGATAGTCTATCGTTTGTTGCTGTTGGTCAGGACTGGCTGGGCCTAGATGAGTACCGCCGATTATGGCTCTTACTTTTTGTACACCGGTCACCCTTTTCGCATGTTCTACGATGTTCACTAATCCGGAGTGCGCGCAGCCGAGAATTATGATCAACCCTTGATCTGTTACATAAAATAAGCTTAGATCATCATAAAGACTGTCCTGAACAACGTCCCCTCCCTTAAACTCAAGCAATTGATCATCTATGCGTTCAAACAACGTTTTTCGCGGGATTTCACCGCTTAGCCAAAGCCCTGAACTTAATTCTAGAGGTTCACTATGCCAGTGAAACCTAGCTCCTGCACTCTCCAGTTGCCTCTGACAGTAGGGTACACCCAGATATCTATCTGCTTGCCCTTTAAGTCCCCGACCATAGTGCTCAGTAAATAAGTCCGGATGAGCAAACACTGGGATTGTCCCTCTGTATTGTAGAAACTTTAAAAGTCCTCCTGTATGATCATAATGTCCGTGACTTAAGATTACGCGATCAATTTTCCGTAGATCGTGCCCCAAGATCTGAGCATTATTGACGAGATTGCCCTGTTCCCCTGCATCGAATAAGATCCGCTCATCTCCAAAATCCAAGAGCATAGATAAACCCCATTCCGATATGAGCCCCAAAGGGACCCCTACTGTGTTTTCTACTAGGATCGTTATTTTTAGCTTTCTCAAGACAGTACCCCCTTCAAATTAATGATAAAATTCTTTTGTAAAGTGTAGCTGATGTTCTTTAATTCGTTAACAAATTCGATATCCATAACTCTTCATCCTGCTTAATATATTTACAAACCCGCTTTTTTACAGAAATTGCTGAAATTGTTAAGTAGTAAGCAGGTATCCTGTCACTATTAAACAGGCCTTAATTTAATCGTAGAAGTGAATTATAAAGTTAAGTTTGAATGTCGAAACGTTTTTAAACTGGGATTTATTTGAGAGGTATTTCCTGTTATAATTATAATGACTTTGAAATACATAAATGGAGGACAACAAAATGAAATTTTTAACTCAAGTAAAAGGTGAGGACACTTGGCAGGAACTATCTTTAGAAGAATGCCTTTTTAAAACTGAAAAAGCTGGTTTTTATACACCAGGAACTGTTCAAAAAATGTTAGAAGAAGGTAAAACCGTAGATACCCCTTGGTCCTTTTTTAAGAAAGCAGAATAGCAGCTTAATTACTTTATCAAAAGATCAAAAGAGCCCGTCAGTTCACTTAGAAGACGGACTCTTTTTTTATAAACGGAATATTATTGATATTGAGACCTGCGTGATCATTTTTTTGTGAAATTGTATTCCTTTGCGTGATATCGTCAGATTTAGCTCCTCAGATTCGTCTATAGCCGTAAGAATGACTAATCTGATAACATTATGATACGGGGAGGATTCAAGATGAAGAGAATGGGGTACTTCCTTGCCTTACTATCAGTTTGCACGGTTGTTATTACCATAGCCACCATGAATAAGCCACCTTTACAAAGCCTAGCTCAAGATCAAAGTCTGTTTCAGAATCAAAGTCTGCCTGTAATAGGAACTGTTGAAAAACTGCGCAGCATTTTGGAAACTGCTGAGAGTTCCAGGACCTACGTAGGACAACACAAAGGGATAGCCACAGGAGCCATCATCAGAGATGAGACAACTCAATCAACTGCTCTCCCATCCAGTGCTTCAGCTCCTGCCACTTCAAATTTAACTCTAGGAGGAGGTGCGGACTTTTCGAAAACCAACCTTCAAGTTGATGGGGTTGATGAAGCCGATATCGTTAAAAACGATGGAAAGTATATCTACCAAGTTAACAAACAAGAGTTAATCATTGCCCAAGCAGTTCCCTCCGATTCGATGAGTATCGTAAGCCGTATCAATTTTAGTCAGGGTGATTTCTTACCTCGGGAGCTGTACGTAGATGATAAATATCTTGTACTTATAGGGGATGCTTATTGTCAGGATTCCTTGCCTAATAATACTCCAATGGAGCAATCAAAGGCGCTTATATATCCACCAATTACCGAAAAATCGACGGCCAAAGTGATTATCTACGACCTAGCGGACAGGTCAAATCTAAAGATAATTAGGGAAGTAGAACTTGATGGAATCTACGTCTCCTCCCGTAAGATCGGATCGAACCTATATTTAATCGCTAACAAGTACTTAGATACATATCGTATTATGAAACAAGGGTTAGAGCCAATTTTACCACGTTATCGTGATACTGTTGGCAAAGATGAATTCGTGAACATTGATTATCCGAATATACGTTACTTTCCAAACTTTGTTGAACCCAATTATCTATTAATTGCGGGTCTAAATTTGGATCAAAATGATCAAAAACTGCAAGTTTCCACGTATCTTGGCTCAGGTCAAACTATTTATGCGTCAACGTCGAATTTCTATATTGCGGTAAATCAAACTGAAAGAATTGATCAAACATTCCCTCAAACATTTAAAACAACAACCGAACTCTATAGGTTTTCACTCGATGAAGGTAGAACAGAATTTAAAGCTAAAGGGAATGTGCCTGGTACCATTCTCAATCAGTTTGCAATGGACGAACACAAGGGTCACTTTAGGATCGCAACAACTAACGGCGAGACCTGGAAATCTGATTCAAATACTTCCCAAAATAATGTCTATATCCTAGATCAAGCGCTCCAATTAACGGGTAAGTTAGAGAATATCGCACCAGGGGAAAAGATTTATTCAGTTCGCTTTATGGGAGATCGTGGCTACATGGTTACCTTTAAAAACGTTGATCCTTTCTTCGTCTTGGATCTAAAAGTTCCTGATTCGCCGAAGATCTTAGGTGCTTTAAAAATTCCGGGATTTAGTGATTATCTCCATCCTTATGATGAAAACCATGTCATCGGGTTTGGTAAAGAAACCATCGAGCTAAGCCAAATAAATGGTCCAAGTATTCTTCCAGGGGAGCCCATGGGAACAAATGCCTTTTATCAAGGTCTTAAACTTGCCGTCTTTGATGTGACTGATGTTAATAATCCTGTGGAGATGTTCAAAACAACCATTGGTGACCGCGGAACTGATTCTGAAGTACTTCGCAATCACAAAGCCTTGCTATTCGATAAGGAAAAAGGCCTTTTATCATTCCCTGTCACTCTAATGGAAATCAAAAAAACCTGTTGTTAACCCAATGGGTATCCCTCAATATGGGACCTTTACTTTCCAAGGAGCATATATTTACCATTTTGATCTACAAAAGGGCTTTATTCTCAGGGGCAAAATTACTCACCTAAATGACACTGACCTTTTGAAAGCTGGACATCAATATTACGGGTCAAAAGCCATTGAAAGGATCCTCTATATTAAAGATACATTATATACTCTTTCCCAAGGAATGATTAAAGCCAATGATCTTATTTCACTACAAGAAAAAAATCATTTAATTATTAATCCATAAGTATAAATAAAGCCATCCTTGCTTTCAAACAAAAGCAAGGATGGCTTTTCTACTACATTGAAGGATCTTTGGGCGCATTTCTGAAAGGTAAAAGACGTTTTAAGGTAGTAACTAGTGATAAATTGTCATTTTCAACCTTTTCAGCAGAGTATATGCCATCTATTTCATTAATATCTTCAATGATTTTCTCAATATTAATTTTTCTGAAGGGTGTTCTTAATTTATACTCTAAGTAGGTTTTATTTGCCTCTTCTTTTAATAATGTCATAGATATATTTTGAGGAATTATGCTATGGGACTCCAAAGAATGATTAATCTCTTTAACTCTGCAAGTGCCATTGACTGCCACAACTTTTAGGGTTTGACTATTTCTGAAAAAATAGGTTTCAACAGAGCGCTCTAAGGTAAGGAAAACTAAGATAGTTGCGAGACAGGCTGAAAAATAGAATCCTGCTCCTGCTGCTAATCCAATGGCAGAGACCACCCAAAGTGATGCTGCAGTCGTTAATCCTTTTACAGATGTTCTATCTCTTAAAATTGTTCCTGCCCCTAAGAAACCAATTCCTGAGACAACTTGTGCTGCCAATCGTGCCGGGTCTCTATTGACGGTGTTGAATTCACTAAATCCATACATAGATAAGATCATAATTAAGGCCGATCCTAAGGAGACTAAAATATGAGTTCGAAATCCTGCGGGGCTATCGTTACGCTCTCTTTCAAACCCTACTACCCCACCAAAGATACTAGCCAAAAGTAATCTAAATGCCATCTCATAATCAGTAATAAACATATCTTCACATCTTTCGCCTATGAATTTACTCGTTATTCAGAAGATTAACTCATATTGGGCTGTGACTATTGGTTAACACAATTTATGCTATCATCTGATTATTCGTTAAATGAATAATTAATTCCTCTCAATTCCATTAGTTTTCCAATCATAATTTCTGATGATAGGTTCAAGAAGTAATAAATACTGCTGATTGTGCATTGGGGATAGAAGTTTTAAGTATTCTTTTAATCATATTCTTCTACTTCCAAAAGATCTAGAAAAAACAAGAAAAGAGGAAGTCCGAACAATAACCCCCATATTCCCAAAAAATGTTCTGCTACGATCAAAACCACTAAAGTAAAAAAAACAGGAACTTTAGTCTTTGCTGCCATTAGTTTAGGACTTAAGAAATAGGCTCCAATAACATGTAATACTGTAATAATAACCAACACATATATAATTTTTAATAATCCTCCCAATTTGAAGGCAATAATAGATAATGGGATCAAAGAAATAATAACTCCTGCTACAGGAATTATGCCGAGGATAAAAATCATAAAACCTAGCCCAATTATTTGATGAAACCCAATATGCTTAAACTAATAGCTGTTAAAATGGTGTTAATTAATGAAATTAAAAATTGAGTTTCTATGACTTTGGCAAAGGAATTAACAAAATTTTTCCCGAGTTTCTTATAGTAGATATATATAAAACCGACCTTACTAAATGCAAACTTGTTTAAAAATATAATCGTCGTATCCTTTTCTACAATTAGAAATAAGCTAAGAATAAGGGCAATAAAAATATTTATACTAAATTCCCAAATATTTGTCACCGAATGGATAAGGTAAGTCCCCCCTGCTACAACGTAAGATTGAATGTTAGTGCTAATTGCTTCCCTTATGTGAGGATTTATTACTCCTTCATAATTATTAATATCGAAATTGCTTAGCTGAACTCCGATATACAATAACTGCTTAGTTAAGATGGGTACATACTTATAGATTACAAAAACAATGGTCGATGCCAATAATATAAAGATAGCAAATGTGATCCCCGTTCTATTAATAGGAATAAGCTTGACAATCTTTTTAAAAATATAATTTTGCATACCATATAAGATAAAAGAAAACATAAAAGTTAACAGCAATAAATTCATCATAGGTCTGATACTGATAAGAATTATAACCAAAAGCAGCAAAGAAATAATTTTTTTAAATAATTCACTCTCAAAAAAATTTCTGTAATAATCCATTAATATGGTATACCTCCCGATTAATTCTTAAAAATAGTTACTATTTATCGTATTATGTAACATAATAACACGTTATCTTCAGGGTATAAAGGGGTTCCCACTTTACAATCATATTATGCCCCACGAGGAGGTCTTGAAAACAAAAGGTGCGTCCATTTCCGATTTTTAGAATTCTTATCAGACGTAACAGAAAAAGGGAGACGCCCCTTGTAGAAGTGGGCGTCTCGATGTCCGATAAGAAAAAGCCACTCATAGAGTGGTCTGAAATAACTTTGCTATAAAGTGGGGATACAAAACCAACCTGTTCCTAAATAAAGTTTCCTCCGTCCACCACGATCGTTTGTCCAGTTACAAACCCTGCATGGGCAATCAACGAATAGACGACCTCAGCAATATCGTCAGGAGTAGCAATTCGGCCGAGTGGTGTACCTGCCGCAAGTCGGGAAATATGCTCGTCCTTCCCTTCTACCCATCGGGTTTGGACAATTCCTGGAGCCACTGCATTGACTCTTACTTCAGGAGCAAGAACACGAGCTAACGATTTCGTGATACTTATTGCTGCCGCCTTAGAGGCTGAGTAAGCGATAGAGCTACCTAATCCGGTTAACCCTGCTATGGATGCGATATTCACGATGCAACCTTGATTTTTCTTGAGTTCTGAAGATGCTGCTCTACAACAAAAGAATAATCCCTTAACATTTACCCCCAGAATCTCATCCCAATATTCCTCTTTCAATCCCTCAAGATCTGAATGCTCTACAAAATGGGTCGTTCCTGCACTATTTACCAATATATCCAACTTACCAAAGTCTGACGTTACTTGACTGACCATCTCCCTAATTTGAACATCTCGAGCAACATCTGCTTTATAAATTTGGCAACGAACTCCCATATTCTTGACTTCCTGACAAGTCTTTAATGCCTCTTGCTCTGAACGAGAAAAATTAATCGCAATATTAACTCCGGACTGGGCCAATTTTAAAGCGACCGCTCTTCCGATCCCTGTCCCGCCTCCAGTAATTAGGGCAGTTTTATCGTTTAACATTCTAATTCCCCCTTGATTAAGTAAGATTATCCTTAGTGTTTTCTAGTATAACTCACAGGCTTATCTCCGACAAGGATGAATATTGTTCCTTTTTTAACTGCTCTGCAAACAATAGCAAGGCTTAACCTTTGTCGTGAAGCTATTGTCATTAATCCAAATTTGTTTAATAACTAATAAGATCTTTTAATTGTTTGGCAGCTAGACGACAATCTTTTTGAGCCAAAATGGCAGATACCACTGAAACTCCGTCAATTCCAGTCGCCATTACTTGTTGTAGGTTGGTCGGATTAATTCCACCGATTGCCACGACAGGGATTGATACTGATTTTTTAATAAGTTCTAATAGCTCTAAACTGACTTCTGGAGCATCTGTCTTAGTAGTTGTGCTAAATATTGCACCAACTCCTAAATAGTCTGCGTCTTGAAATTGGGCTAAAAGGGCTTCTGCAAGCGTACTGGCAGAAACCCCAATGATTTTATTCGGGCCTAACAACTCCCTTGCTTTTAATAAGGGAAGGTCATCCTGTCCGACATGTAATCCATCAGCATCGACCGCAAGGGCAATATCTAATCGGTCATTAATAATTAGAGGAATTCGATAGCGAGAGGTTATTTCTTTAACCCCTATAGCTAATTGTAGAAACTCTCGAGTAGGAACTGATTTTTCCCGAAGCTGGACCATGGTAACTCCACCCTGAATGGCTTGCTCAATACTTTGAAATAAATCCCTATCTTCGAGGCATTTTCGATCTGTGACTAAATATAGACTACAGTCGACCTTAACTCTACTCATAACTAATTTTACCTTTTGTAGCAAGAATTTCAGGGGTCAAATTATAGATACAATCCATCAACCTATTTCTAAAGGTTCCTATTCCTTCCCCTGGATGTAGCGAAGCATGAGCGATTTCTCCCGCCAGACCCATGGTTATTATTCCTGCCACGGTAGCTGAATAATAATCTTTAGTTACGCCGCAAAAAGTTCCCACAAGGGAGGTCGTCATACACCCTGTTCCTGTTACATCAGCCAAAATTCTGTGTCCATTATCAAGCATACAGACCTTGCGACCATCAGACACAACATCCGTTTTACCAGTAATGGCAATTACGCAACCTAATTCTGCGGCAAAATTTTTGGCAATTACGGAGCTGCCTTGTTCATCTGCGATCGAATCGACTCCTTTTATAGCCACATTTTGACCAGCCAAAACTTTGATTTCCGACATATTACCCCTGATGACCTCGGGTTTTAAAGTCTTAATAAGTTTTTCCGCAGTGTTAGTTCTCAACGTTGTTGCTCCAACCCCTACCGGATCTAGGATCACTGGAACGCCTAACTCCTTCGCCCTTAATCCAGCAACTAGCATACTGTTAATCGTTCTGGAATTAAGTGTGCCAATATTAAGGACTAAAGCAGAAGCAAAGCTCACCATTTCTGCTACCTCCTCCTGATCATCCGCCATCACAGGGGAACCTCCGATAGCCAAGACGATATTAGCACAATCATTCACAGTAACGTAGTTCGTGATATGGTGAATCAGCGGGCTTTGTTCCTTAACAAGTTTAAAATTCAGAACGATTTTTTCACGTAGTTCCATTTTTTTGTTAACCTCCCTGTTATAGAATGTAAGATACTGATAATCAGCATAACTGGTATAGTAGCGCCAAAAACAAAGTCTAACTCGATGAACTGATAGTATAATACTGTACCCAAAACACAGAGGGCTAGCGTTCCCCAGTTCATCAAAAGGTCCTTTTGGATTTTTTTATTATTTAAAAAGAAATAATCCGTCAAAAGGATTGCAAATAGCGGTGCAAAAACTGAGCCGATTCCATAAAGGAAATCCTGATATTGTTCAATATTCACGATAATAGCTAATCCAGTTCCAATCGCGGTCATGACTAAGGCCACTAATTTTTCGTTTAATTTAGGGAATATATTCAAAAAAGTGACCCCGGCTGAATAAGCGTCCAGAAAGGTCGTTGTAACCGTTGCCAAAACGATAATTCCTAAAGCTACAATACCAAGATTTGCAGCCAGTAATATTGCTGAAGGGTCAGGATCATTGGAAATGATGGCTGCCCCCAAGCCGATTGTGTACATCCAACTACTACCAAAAAAGTATCCAAGCCAACTTCCCCTGGCCCCCTCGCGTTTCGTCTTAGCAAATCGAGTATAGTCTGAAATCAAGGGTAACCAGGATAAGGGCATGACTACTGCTAACTCCAATGCTGAGCCGAACGGCATATCCCCATCACCAAACTTACTAAACAACTCATGATTGCCGAAGATGATAACACTTAAAACCATCGTCAATAAAAACAATAAAATTACAGCTATATGGTTGGCCTTTTTCCAACCACTATCTTTTCCAAGCCAAACCCAAATCATTATAAAAGCTCCTATGATTAGGCTCCAAACCGTTAAATGATCAAAGAACCATAAAGTTTTGGTAATCTCATTAACAGACCGCGCCCCAACTATGATCATAACTGCCGTCCAACCCAGCAACTGTAAAATATTTAAGACCGAAAATATATACGACCCGTACAAGCCGAAGGAGATTCTAGTAGACACTAGGGCAGGTATTCTCTCAGTGGTTCCAATGACCCCGCCTAACACTAGAAGCGTTGTCCCCACTAAGTGTCCAAGCAGTATTGCCAAAAGCCCCATCTTAAAGCCAAGGGGGGCCAGCATTCCACCCGCTAAAATTTCCGCAACAGAAATAGCTGCACCAAACCAAAGTGTTGTAAAATTAAACATGCTTAAATTATTTTTTTGTAATATACTCACTCAATTAATCCCGCCTTTTTGTATAATGTATAAAAGTGATGGGTCGGTCCTACTCCTTTGCCGATCGTTAAAGAGTTCTGGATAGCAATTGTGATATACTCCTTTGCTAAAGAGATTGCTTGATTAAGACTGTACCCCAACGCTAAATTGGCAGTAATGGCAGACGAAAGAGTACATCCCGTTCCGTGGGTATTTTTAGTAGCAATCCTGACCGAGGTAAAATAAGTAAACTCTTGACCGTCAAAGAGGATATCGACAGAGTCGTCCTCTAAGTGCCCCCCCTTAAGTAGAACATTTTTAGCCCCCATCTGAGCTATTGCTTTAGCAGCATCTTCCATTTGTTTTAGGGTACTAATAGATCTATTGGTCATGACCTCAGCTTCTGGAATATTTGGAGTCACGATCATAGCGATTGGTAGTAATTGCTTAATTAGAGTTACTTCTGCCTCCGGATTTAACAAGTGGTAACCGCTTTTAGATACCATAACTGGGTCTAATACGATGATTTGAGGTAGATATTTTTTTAACTGTTCAGCAATCGCCTCAATAGTCTGAACTTGGGAAACCATACCAATTTTAACTCCGTCGACCTCAATATCGTCAAAAATTGCCTCTATTTGCTTCTCGATGACATCTCTAGAAATATCCTGGACGGCAAAGACTCCCTGGGTATTTTGAGCGGTGACTGCAGTTATTACGCTCATTCCATAAACCCATGGGCAGAGAACGTTTTTAGATCAGCTTGAATTCCAGCTCCCCCACTACAATCTGAACCAGCGATGGTAAGTACCTTTTTCATATTGCACCTCCTATGTCGTTTAATTACTCTTAAATTAAAGAAAACTTGGCTGGCGCCCGAAGACACTGTCTTCGCACGTGTTAGCTTAGCGGAGAAGCCTTGCGAAGGCGGCCGCCTTAGTTGCCCTTATGCTTCCAGAAAGTATATAACGAAGTTATACTTTCTGACTAGTATAAAAAAAGAGTACAAATCTCCAGAATAAGATTTGTACTCTTTATTTTCAGAAAAGAGTGAAACTGCTTACCTACGCTGGCATTATCCAGATCAGGTTAAAGGGTCTTAGACCTTATCGGGTCTAAATCTCAGCCGGCCTTTCCAGCTCCCCTGCCTATACCACTATTTATTTTGTTTAAAATATCATGGAAAATCCTATAAGTCAATGCCTTTGAGGGAGAACCTAATCACTTTGATAAATAGAGGGACTAAGTTAGGGTCAAATTGAACCCCACTGTATTCCATCAATTCATAAAAAGCTTGCTCTTGGCTCATGGCCTTTCTATACGGGCGATTGCTTGTCATGGCATCGTAGGCATCCGCAATTGCCAAAATACGACACTCTATGGGAATTTCGTTTTCCTTCAGTCCTAGGGGGTAACCCTGACCGTTCCACCATTCATGGTGTCTTAAAATATGATCAGCAATGGGCAGTAAGTCCGGAGCAGATTGAGCAATTCGATTTCCGATCTCACTATGTCGTTGCATTTCCTTGAATTCTTCATTGGTTAAACGCCCAGGTTTAAAAAGTATACGATCAGGAATACCTACTTTACCGATATCATGAAATTGAGCCAATAACCGTAAATCTGCAAGAACCCGCTCTGATAAACCCATAGCTTCTCCAATGGTAAGAACGATGTCTTGCAAACGATCAGCATGCCCTTCCGTGATAAAATCTCTTGCCTCCAATGCTTTCATAAGTGCCTGAACAATAGAACTACGCGTACTTTTAGTTCGATGTAGTTTCTCTCGATACATACCATCATCAGCCTCTTTAAAGACCATATCAACATCCACATTCGTTTCCTCACTCACAGCAAATCCGATGGATAAGCTGAGTGGAAGCTCTACATTTTCGATATTGTACTCTTCGACAGCCTTACGAATTCTATAACAAGCTTGTTCCACAATTTCCATGTCGCTTTTTGGTAAAAGGATGGCAAACTCATCTCCCCCGATCCTAAACACGAGATCATCTTCACGAAAACACTTCTTAATAATTCCAGCAGTGAGCCATAGTAATTTATCACCGGTGTTATGTCCTAAAGTGTCATTGACAAGTTTTAAACCATCGACATCGCACACAATCAAACCTATTGGCGCATAATCATCACCCCTAAGGAGACGTATCTTTTCCTCAAAGAACGTGCGATTATAAAGATTGGTTAGGGCATCATGAAAGCTCATATGCTCTAACTTTTCCTGAAATTGTTTTCGTTCGGTAATATCTTCTCCGATACTGGCAACCCCAGAGACATTCCCATCAGCATCAAATAATAGAGTATGATTCCAATTGACATAACGCTTAAAACCATTTTTAGTTTGAATAGGATAGACATTATGAACTATTATCATCTTACTATTCAATACCTCTTGAAACCAAGCATTTGCACTCTCTCGTAATTCAGACGGGACAAAAATATCAAAAAAACTTCTCCCCATCACTTCTTCCCTTTTAAAACCAGATAATTCCAGAATAAAGTCATTGCAAAAGAGTATGCGGCCGTCCTTATCCATAATTCCTGTAATCAGTTGAACATTTTCGAGGATCGAACGTAAACGTCGTTCTGATTCTCGCAATAACTTTTCCTTTGATTGGAGTTTTTCGTAATTAAACCTAAGCTCCTCCTCTGTAGCCCCTAATTCTCCATAACTTCTTTCAAGGTTTATTTGAACTTTCGTTTTCTCAATAATTTCGCCCTTTAAGTGTAGTTTTGAGTTTTCTAGTTCGAGAAAACTTTCTTGAAGTGCTTCTACCATCCATTGAAAATTAGTTGTAAGAGATTGTACTTCTAAAACTGGGCTATCCAAATTATAATTAACCACAGGTTCATTAATATTATGATTGAGCTCCGTCGTAAACTTTGTCAATGTTGTAAGGGGAACGACAAGCCAGCGACTCAACAAAAATACTAAAATAATCCCGATAAAAAGTGTTACTCCAATAAAGTAAAATGGCAAATAACTCAATTGATTGGTGATATAAACTAATGGTACTGTAACTCCCAGAGACCATTTGACCCCTGGAACTGGGGCAAAAGCAAGGTACTTGTCCTCGTTTTCATAGCTGTATTTAGTAACCCCTGTTTCCCCTCTAACCATTTTATGAATCGCGTCTTGATAACTTCGAGAGACATCGTTTTCTTTAAGTATATTGGAGTTCATGATGAGTTCTCGATTCGGGTGAGCAATCATTAGCCCATCTTGCTGAATCATAAAAGCTTCCCCAATTTCTCCAACTTTATTGGATGTAACAAGGTGGGTGATTTTAGTTAAGTTAACAGTACCTCCTAAAAGGCCGACTACTTTGTCTTTTATTATTATCGGAGCTGCCAACATAATAGAGTAATTTCCACTCCCCCTAGAAATTAAGGGATCTGATATTATTGGTTCGCCCGTAGTTATAACCTTTTGAAAATAATCACGGTCAGCAATATTACCACCAAAACCTGAACTAAGATAATAGTTCCCAAGTTTATCGGCAACGAAAATATCCTCAAAGTCTTTATTACGCTCGACTTCTTTACTCAAATAAGAGACAATCGCTGATTTGTCTCCACTTTGGATACTAGGGGTATTTGCCATAATCTCAATTTCTGTCTTACGAGTGTCTAACCAGAAGCCCACTTCAGAACCCGATGATAACGTCAGCGAGGAGATATGCATCTCTAAATTATCCATTAAAAGTTCTTTCGTCTTAAAATAGGACAATAAGGATAAACCACCTAACCCGAATATTAGAGCAATCGCGATTAGTGATGTAACTCCCATCTTAACCTTTTTCATTGATACCTCCAGATGATGTTTTTAGAATATTAACAATCATTAGTTTATTCTTAAAAATTAAAATTCTAGGTTTTTTTATGCTATCTTCTCTTTTATAACCGAAAATTCCTCTAATAAAAAGAGAGGTAGATACAAAGTATGAAAAATAACTCCTGAATTTTCTACAATCCGCTTAAGTTTTGTCTCGTCCATATGATAAAGTGTTTATTAGCGTTAAAATAAAATTTGGAGGTAGCTACATAAATGACAGATCTGTTACTAATCAACTTAATGATTATCCTTTTGGTTATCATTCTTATTTTACTTGTAATATTATTAATCCGCTCGTTACGTAATCCCTTTATCCTATTTGAGAGTAAATTTGTGACATTAGAAAAAAACTTGGAACGCAACGAGCGGCTTGTCAATGGAGAGATCGCCAAAAATCGAGAGGAATCCAATATTAACGCCAGGCAAGTTCGTGAGGAATTAAACCAATCCGTCCGGTTGTTTAACGATTCTGTACTGGCCCGAATGGCGGAAATCGCCAATCTCCAACGTAATCAATTAGATATTTTTGCTACTCAGCTAGGTTCCTTAACCAAAACGAATGATCAGAAATTAGAGCAATTGCGCAAAACTGTGGAAGAACGTCTCCTTCTCCTCCAGCAGGATAATGGCCAGAAATTAGATCAAATGCGAGCCACTGTGGATGAAAAGCTCAGCGCTACACTTGAACAACGCCTCGGGGAGTCGTTTAAACTAGTCAGTGATCGCTTAGAGGCTGTGCACAAAGGGCTTGGTGAAATGCAAACCCTAGCATCTGGCGTTGGTGATTTGAAAAAAGTACTCACCAATGTCAAGACACGGGGTATGTGGGGCGAAATTCAACTTAGCAACTTGTTGGACCAAATTCTCACGCCCGAACAGTACTCCTCGAATGTCATCACTAAAAATGGCAGCAACGATCGTGTTGAGTTTGCTATCAAGCTTCCCGCTAGGGACGGATTGGACAATGTTATTTGGCTCCCTATCGATGCTAAATTTCCTATGGAAGATTACGAGCGCTTAATCGAAGCGCAGGATCAGGCTAATTTGCCAAGGATCGAAGAGCTGGGTAAATCCTTAGAACAACGCATTAAACTCGAGGGGAAAACAATTCGAGATAAATATCTTGATCCCCCTAATACGACGGATTTCGGGATTTTATTCTTACCTGTCGAAGGATTGTATGCTGAGGTGTTACGTCGTCCTGGTCTATGTGAAATCCTCCAACGGGAATATAAAATCGTTATTACCGGACCAACCACTTTGGCAGCACTTCTAAATAGTCTTCAGATGGGTTTTAGAACTTTGGCAATAGAAAAGCGCTCTAGTGAAGTTTGGAACTTACTGAGCGCTGTTAAAACAGAATTTGGCAAGTTTGTAGAAATTTTAGAGAAAACCCAGAAGAAACTTCAAGAGGCAAGCAACACTATCGATACTGCCACGAGAAAGTCAAGGACGATTGAACGAAAGCTTAAAAATGTTCAGACGCTTCCTGCTAACGAAGCGGAATTGTTGCTAGATCAAGGGACAGAGATTAGCGAATGACGGTGCTCTTCCACATTCCATGATAGAGCCCTCCCAGTGATAGAAGCTTATCGTGCTTTCCACGTTCAACGATCCGACCTCGATCAAGAACCAGAATCTCATCCATTTTCTCTAATCCGGGAAGGTGATGGGTAATCACTAAGGTCGTACGCCCCTCCATGAGTTGGTAAATTTCATCCATTACTTCCCGTTCAGTCAAAGGATCAAGTCCAGCCATTGCTTCATCTAAAATTAGAATTGGAGCGTTTTTCAACAAAACTCGAGCAATAGCTAAACGCTGTCTCTGCCCTCCCGAAAGTTCAAATCCTCCTTCCCCTATGAAATTCTCATAGCCTAAGGGCAATGAGATGATAAATTCATGGAGCTTAGCCTGTTGTGACGCTCGAATTAGTTCTTCCTCCGTTGCCTCAGGTTTCGCTAAAAGGAGATTTTCTCGAATCGTCGCGTTAAATAGATGAGTTCTCTGAGTTACAACCCCAATAATACGTCGTACCTCCTCGTGGGTAAACTCCCGTATAGAATTCCCTCCCAAATCAATGGTCCCCTCGTCGTATTCCCAAAAACGCAGGAGAAGATTTACCACACTGGTTTTGCCAGCCCCACTCGGTCCGACTAAGGCAACCTTGCCTTGTTGGGGAATCCGAAAGGAAAGTTGTTGTAAAGCCCATGATTCATCTTGACTATACCGAAAACTTACCTTTTGAAAGGAAAAATCCACTCCGCTTGATTGGGGAATTATAGCAACCCCCTCTTTTACGAAGGATTTCACCTTGATCAATTCTAACAAGCGTTCCGCGCCAGCTACGTTTACTTCCATATGATGCGGGACTAGGGCTAAAGGAAACAACACTTCAAAACTGCTAAACGTCCCTAATGCTAACATCCCTAAGTTGACTCCCGATAAGCGTCCTTTTTCCACAAGCAAAATCCCAAGGACTAAGACTAGCCATAAACCTAAATTCGCGATCATTCCCGTTAGGGCTGAAGAGAGTGCTGAGAGCCCTGCTATTCGTCGCTTTTGACTCCGCAATTCCTTGTCTGTAAGCTGAATTCGCTTCAAGTATTTTGATACTTGACCAAAGGCTACTAATTCTGTGATCCCCATTAGGGTATCAGCAACCTGGATATCCAGCTGCGCTTTAAGTGCGACCATCTGAGTTCCGACACCCCGAGTAAGGGCTTTGATTGCCCATGGTATCACTAGCCCTGCAGTTAAGAAACAGGCAGCCAGAATGGCTGTAAAACGCATGTCATAACGGGCCAAAAATAGTCCATACCCTAAAAGGACGAGGATCGCAACAAACGGAGGCGCTATCACTTTTAGAAACAGATTTTGCTGGCTTTCTACATCCGCAACTATTCTATTGAGTAAATCTCCACTTCTAAAGTTTAATAAACGAGCAGGTGCTAAAGGTTCAAGCCCTTGATAAAACTTAACCCTGATTTGGCTTAAAACTCGGAATGTTACATCATGAGATACATAACGCTCTAAATAGCGAAAGATGGCTCGAGATAATCCAAAAAAACGAACCCCAACAATAGTCACCATCAAATCAAGAATGGGCGGTTGAAGCGCTGCACGGGCCAGTAAATAGGCAGATGTAGCCATTAAACCGATCTGACTTGTGATGGTAAGCATGCTCAAAATCAACGCCAACAGAATCCGCTTCCAGTAAGGTAACATCAAGTCCATTAACCAGATTAGGCTCTTCATAGAGATTCACCCCTATATTCCGTTACTAGACGGTAATAGAGCCCCTGATTGGCCATTAATTCATCGTGGTCACCTTGTTCCATGATCCGCCCCTGGTTCATGACCAGAATACGATCTGCTTCACGAATCGTACTTAATCTATGGGCAATGATTAAGGCAGTCTTTCCTTGCATCAATCGTTTGAGGGCCTGTTGAACCTCATATTCACTTTCTGGATCTAAATTAGAAGTTGCTTCATCCAAAATTAGTAAAGGGGTATTATGCAAGAATGCCCTGGCGATCGCAATCCTTTGAGCCTGTCCGCCGCTTAAGCGAGTACCTCCTTCTCCTAGATGGGTTTCATAACCGTTTGGAAATCCTACTATAAAATCATGGGCTAAAGCCTCTTGAGCCGCACTCTGAACTTCTTCCAGCGTCATAGAAGGTCGCCCTAATTGAATATTCTCTGCAATGCTCCCCGCAAAAAGATAGGGATTCTGTGGCACGTATGAAATATGTTCCCGCCAATTATCTGCTGAAATGGTCTTTAACGTTTGTTCATTGATGAAGATTTCACCGTCAGAAGGCTCTATAAATCGCAGTAAAAGTTCAGCGATCGAAGTTTTTCCCGCACCACTTGGTCCGACAAGAGCAACTTTTTCGCCACAATGAAGGGAAAAATTAATTCCCTTTAAGGCAGCAGCTTCTCCAGATTGATAAGTCAAGCTAACCTGTTTGAAGGAAATTTGAAAATCTAAAGGTAAGCCTTTAACTGTCGGAGGTATATGGGAATTCTTATCGTCTGGATAGTTAAGGTCGTAGCCTTTATTGCTCATCAAAGGAAGATCTAGAATTTCAAAGATTCTCCTAGATGCATTAACTCCAGACAGCCCAGCATGGAAATTAGAGCCGAGGGTTCTCAAGGGTGTATAAAATTCAGGTGCTAAGAGTAAGAGAAACAAACCTAAGGAGTAAGAAAAGGTTCCATTCACTAGCCTTAGTCCTATGGATACGGCAACTAAGGCTGTGCTCATAGTGGCCAGAAACTCCAAGATTAGTGCTGATAAAAAGGCAATCCGCAGTACACTTAAGGTAGCTTTTCGAAACGAATTGCTGACTCTTTCAATCACTCGAATTTGGTCCTTTGACCGACCAAAGACTTTAAGTGTCGTTATACCCTGCAAGACATCTAGAAAATGAGCACTCATCCAGCTCAGACTTTGCCATTGCTGCAAGGACTTTTTCTGGGCTAACTTTCCGATGAGGATCATAAAAATTGGAATTAAAGGTCCCGTTAAAAGCAGGATTAAACCCGTTTGCCAATCCAAGGGAACCACAAGTCCTAAAATTAGAAGAGGAATTACTGCAGCCAAAAGTAATTGAGGAAGGTATTTTGTAAAATACTCCTCAAGGGATTCAATCCCATCTACCACAGTTGTGATCAATTCCCCGCTCCGCTCCCCACGAATATATATAGGTCCTAAACAGACAACGTGGCGTATCAAACGTTCCCTCAGACTCGATTTAATGTAGGAAGCCACTTGATGGGCACTTACTTCGCTTACCCATTGCAAAACTGCCCTCAGCACAATGATTCCCAAAATTAGGCAAAGAAACTTCCAGACTGAAGCAAGGGTTGCCCCCTCTAAGAAGACCTCCCCAACCACTTGAGAGAAAAGCCAGGCTTGAGTGACAACCAGTAAAGCGATTCCAATACCCATTCCGACCGTGAGTAAAAGGTAACCCCTGACAGGTCTCACCTCTTGTATTAACCGCTTGTCAAACATTCTGTCATCCCTTCAGAGTGCAAGTTGGGGACGGTTCTCAACTTGCATCTATTTTAAATATTTTGTGCGCAAGTTAATGGACGATTCTTTACTTACATTCTTTACTTGCATCCATCCTTAACATACAATGTGTGCAAATTCATTTAATAGATGGCTGTCTATGCTTTTGATTTAATCCTATCATATTTTTGGAAAGCTTTCGTCCCAAAATTAAGTAAGCTAAAGTGAAAAATGAAGGAGCAAGTTTTCCCTTGCCCCTTCATTCTAAAGAATTGTTCATTAATAATGAAGGTCCTTTTCTGTGACTCGATGACGGAAGACCCAATAACTCCATCCTTGATAGAGAAGAACAATGGGTACCATAGTCAGGGCAATGATCGTCATAATCTTCAGCGTGTAGGGGCTAGAAGAGGCATTATAGATGCTTAGACTCCAAGCTGGATTAAGACTCGACACCATCACTCGTGGGAAGAGTCCCCAAAACAAGGCTACGGTAAATAAAAGAATCGTCAATCCATTCAATATAAAAGCCCAACCGTTCTTATTGGAGCGAATTAAAACATAGGCAACAACAAGAGTTATTCCGGATCCTAGCAAAGTAATACCTGCTCCAAGATTTGAAAAAAGATCTGTCTGGAAATAGGTTAACCCTGCTAACAGTAGAACGACCGGAATCGCTACTATCCCGATACTTTGGGCGGCCTTCAAAGCCCGCTTAGCCAAGGTACCCGTTGTTTTTAGGCTGAGGAACAAAGCACCGTGAAACATGAAAACGAACAGTGTGGTTAACCCCCCAATAATTGCATACGGATTAAGTAGGGTAAAGAAGGTTCCTACATATTGCATTTTGGCATCAATTGGAACTCCTTTAACCACATTCGTCATGGCCACACCCCAAAGAAGAGCGGACAGTAAACTTCCTGTAAAGATCATCCAATCAAAGGTGGTTCTCCAACGGAGACTGCTATCACTACTGCGGAATTCAAAAGCAACTCCACGAATAATTAAACTGAATAATACCAGAAATAAGGCAAGAAAAAAGCCACTAAATAAGGTAGCATACCAATTGGGAAAAGCAGCAAACATGGCTCCACCAGCAGTAATTAACCATACCTCATTTCCATCCCAATGCGGTCCGATGGTATTAATGATGACACGACGTTCTGTATCGTTTTTCCCCAGGAATGGAAGCAAAATTCCAACTCCAAAATCAAACCCTTCCAGAAAAAAGAATCCGACAAATAAAACTGTGATGAGTATGAACCAAAGTATGTTTAAGTCCATAGTGACGCCCCCTTTATATCACGATGCGACGTTTCGTCCGTGCTATCCACCTCTGGTCCTTTTTTGACTACCTTGATCATGAGGTAAATCTCAGCTACTGCTAAGACTCCATAAATCAGGAGGAAACCAGAAAAAGCAATGAGCATAGAGAGTACAGAAACTGAGGTTGAAACTCCTGCTTCTACTTTTTGTAATCCATAGACAATCCAAGGTTGACGACCGACCTCCGTCATATACCAGCCCGCCGTATTAGCAATATAGGGAACCGGAATTGTCCAGAGCACAAGTTTTAAGAACCAAGCTTTTTTGTCTAAGCGATTTGATTTATAGAAATAGAGACCTAGCAATGCAATCAGGATTAGCCACATTCCAACGGTCAGCATAATCCTAAAACTCCAGAATAATGACGTGACAGGGGGAACATAGTTGCCTGGTCCATACTGGTCCACTGCAGCGGTTTGAAGCTCATGAATCCCCTTAACTTCACCTGTAAATCGATTATATGAAAGAAAGCTTAACATGCTTGGTATTTTAAGTTCCAAGCTATTTTTCTGTTCTTGCTGATTAATGGAGGCGAATAATATTAATCCAGCAGGGTTTTCCGTCTCCCAATGCGCTTCAGCCGCTGCCATCTTCATGGGCTGGGTTTCTGCAAGGTACATTCCTTGTAAATGCCCCACTCCAGCAACTCCAAAAACACTAATTAGTCCAAAGATAACCGCTATATGGAATGACCGTTGAAAAACGTCTAAGGAATGTTTTCTTAATAAATGGTAAGCACTGATCCCCATGACAAAAAACGCCCCTGTTACAAAGCCACTAAGTACGGTGTGCGGAAATTGATAAAAAATATGGGTATTTGTAATTAGCGCCCAGAAATCGGTCATCTCAGCACGACCATTTCGCAAAATATACCCCACTGGCTCTTGCATAAAGGAGTTGGCAATTAAGATCCAGAGTGCAGATAAATTAGAGGAGATTGCTACCAGCCAAATACTCATGACATGTACCTTTTTGGGCAATTTATCCCAACCAAATACCCATATTCCTAAGAAGGTTGACTCTAGAAAGAATGCTACTAATGCCTCAATAGCCAATGGTGCACCAAAGATATCCCCTACAAATCGGGAATACTCAGACCAGTTCATTCCGAACTGAAACTCTTGGACTAAGCCTGTCACGACACCCATAGCAAAGTTTATCAAGAATAATTTACCCCAAAACTTCGTCATTTTCTTGTAAGTTTCATTTCCCGTTCGAACATACCAAGTCTCCATCATCGCCACGAGAACACCCAGCCCTAAGGTCAGAGGCACGAATAAAAAATGATAGGACGTGGTTACTGCAAATTGTAACCTGGATAAGATGAGTTCAGTCATCGTTGCACCCCCAATTATTTTAAATATGCATTTAAATGTATTCTGGAAAGGTCTTGAATAATGCCCGTTATTTTAATTATCATTCTCCTCTCTTCTTTAATGTTGTTTTGTATCTTCCTATGGTATGAATATATGTATAAAGATCTTAAGATATTATTTATTATTATACTAATTATTAATTATATGTCAATTAAAAATATTGTGGATCCCAATCATTTTTTAACTCAGCTGGCTCTGGCCATAACTAAAAAGGCCTAAGGCAGTAATCCTGATAAAAATTGGTGGAATTTACTGCCTTAGGTTTTTTAAATTAGATTATTTTAAGATAAGTTAACTGAGATAGCAAAATTACTAAACAGGCCTAAGCTC
>NZ_JYNH01000047.1 GCF_000960765.1 Desulfosporosinus sp. I2
CAGGCCAAAAGCTAACCCTATGGTCAACGCTAATTCCCAAAACCCAAGTTCTGTTTCACCACTCTCTTCTCCACCCTCTTCCCCTCCCATTGAACGGCCAGCTGAAAAGGTTAAGGCCCGCGTTCCTACAATCAGAGAATCCACTAGTGCAACAAACCCTCGAAGCAATGGTAATTTATAAATAGGTTTTCTCGCCCATGCATTAATCTCCAGGCGTGTAACCTCAATTTCGCCATTTGGCAACCTAACCGCAATAGCACTCTCACGGGGTCCACGCATCATTACCCCTTCTATAACTGCTTGACCGCCATATTGGACTGGCCTACCCATCTCTCGTCCTCCTCACCTCTGAAATAGACTCTCGGCATTCGCCGAGCTGTTGGGACAAAGGATTTCCTTGACCCAACCTTGTAGATTCCTCTTGATTGTGAGTATTCCATAATTATGCAGCTTCCAATTCATTTTCGAGAAAAACAAGTATTGTTCGGGGGCTATCATTAGTCTGAAATTCAACAAAATAAAGTATGGATACATCAAATTCTACGGAAAGTGGTTTATAATCCTCATTTGATACTCGTATACGGGAATATTCATTCTATCGATAAGACGGGGATTTTCGCTTATTTAGTCTTTGTAATTACGGGGTCGGAGGCGGAGTTGGTGGAGGGGGCGCAGGTGGCAACGGTGCGAATTTAACTTCAACGATAGCTCCCTTAGCCACTACCTTGCCTCCGACAGGGTTTTGCTCAATTGCAAGCCCACTATCACTAAAGTTGAAATGCAATGCCGACTTGCTTAACGTTTCTCCAACCTGTCGCATCGTCATTCCGATAAGATTAGGAACAACAACCTCGCTAGCTAGTGGTGGACGCTCAGGGACACTCGTTGACGAAACAGGTCTAACAGGGACATCGTTTTCAGTGACTGCAATGGTGCTTGTTGCATCATTAGAAAAAGGAACATCAAATTCTTCAAGAGCTCCTTGTATAATTATTTTGGCAACAGGACTACATAGTGGTCCACCCTCATATTCCACACCCTTAGGACTATCCGCAATCACTAAAACTGCGATTTTTGGGTTATCGACTGGGGCAAAGGCTTCAAACGATGCAATAAACGAAGTAGGGGAATAACTACGAGTTACCGGGTCAATTTTTTGTGCAGTTCCTGATTTACCACCCACCCTAATCCCTGGGATTAGGGCTAATTTTCCCGTCCCGTTGACAACAACGCTTTCCATAATCTTTGCCATCTCATCCGAAGTGCTTTTAGAAAGAACCTTGCGAATAACAGTCGGCTGATTTTGCTGAACAAGAACCCCATCTGGCGTGGTAATTTTATCAACGACATAAGGCTTATAAAGCTTACCTCCATTAACGATAGCACATAAGGTCGTCAGTAGTTGAATAGGGGTTACCATATTAGATTGTCCAAACGACATGGTTGCCAGTTCGATATCTTTTACATTTTCTTGAGAAATGACTAAGCCTCTCTCTTCTCCCGCTATATCAATACCCGTTTTGTCATCAAAACCAAAGGCTCTCAGATACTTATAAAAATTCGCCAATCCCAGTCTCAAGCTCACCTGAGACATTACAACATTAGACGATTGTTCCATTCCTTTTGTAAAGGTAATACTGCCGGCAGGTCTTACTCCAAAGTCCCAGTTTCGAATCGTTCGGTTTCCCAAAGTTATGTATCCTGGGTCTACAAATAATTCATTGGGCGAGATTAACCCTTCTTCTAGACCAGCTGCCCCCGTTACTATTTTAAAAGTTGAACCTGGCTCATAATTCATACTAATTGCTCTGTTTTTCCAAAGCTCAGGAGCGACATCCCCGTACTTGTTAGGGTCAAACGATGGGGTTGTGCCCATTCCTAAAATCTTACCCGTTTGAGGATCCATGGCTAAAATAGTAACACTTTCCGCCTGAGTCGTTGTTTGCAAAGCGACTAATTGTTGTTCTATTATCGTTTGAATCTTAGTATTTAGCGTTAGTTCCAAGTTGTTTCCATGCCGAGGCGGTTCGATGCTAGAATTAGCATCGAAAATTTCTTGACGACTTGAGCTCTTTTCCGACATGGATTGCCCAGCGGTGCCGTAGAGTGTTTTGTCATAATAAGCCTCGATACCCCCTATCCCATGACCCGTCTGATTGACAAACCCTAGAACAGATGCAGCCCATGTACCTAAGGGATAGATTCGTTTGGATTCATTAGCATAACCAAAACCTGGAAGTTTGAGTTTGCGAATTTGTTCTATTTTTGCAAGGTCTACTTGACGGGCTATATTAATCCACAACACATCTTTATTGAGCTTGTCGAGAATAGGTTTCGAATCTTGACCTAGTATTTCTCCTAACGATTTGGCAATCTCCTCTTTGGTCATTCTGGTGAACTTCTTCTTTTGTATAAGAGTTGTAAGTTCCCTTGGATTTACATAAACTTCTTGAGCCAACACACTCCGACTTAAAACATTTCCCTTGCTATCCGATATAGTCCCTCGTTCAGGTAATAATGTTTGACTTGTCATTCGATTGGAAATCCCTTTAGCAGTTAAGGTATCAGAATTATAGACCTGCATATAAAACAATCGCCCAACGATACAGATAACTATAAATACAAGAGGAATATAAACTAAGAATTCTCTGGAAAAATAGGCCAGTTTCCATTTTTTCTTCTTCGGTTTTTTCACATGTACAACTTTCTCTGCCACTAAAAGGACTCGCTTTTCAGTTCCCATTCGTGGACTCCCAACCAAAATACTTCATAAAAGCTGCCTTTGCGACATATCCGGCTGTGCTTCCACCGCTCTCCCCAAACTCGACAACCCCAGCAAAGGCAATCTGTGGCTTATCATAAGGGGCAAACGCCACAAACACCCCATTGTACGACTTCCCTAAAGCTGTGTTTATGTTTCCGAGTTGAGCAGTTCCAGTCTTAGCCCCACCAGTAAATTCCGGCAGATCGGCGAAAATCCCTGCAGCCGTCCCAGCATCATCGCCTGTACCAGTAACAACGGCTCGCATCCCTTGTTTGACGGCATCTAAATTATCCGGAGAAACTGATACGCTGTTTATAACCTTTGGATAGTACTGCCGAAATACCTCACCAGTAATCGGATTCAAGAGTTTATCTACCACATACAGAGTATAGCGCTTTCCGCCATTCACTAAGGTTGCCGTGTAATTAGCTAATTGCAAAGGGGTATAGCTATTATAACCCTGTCCAATAGAATTGTTGAAGCTGTCATAGAGCTTCCAGTTTACATTTTCATAAACCTTTTGCTTATATTCAAATTCAACCGCATTTTTCTCAGCATCTTTCTTCGCTTGCAGTTTCTGTCGGCTTTTCACGTCCGGGGCCTGCTCCAGCTTGGTCGCGTAATCGGCCTCAATGTCTGCAAGCTTTTTATCACGTGCCTTAATATAAGTTGGACCAAAATACGCTTTCTTCCATTCTGCTGAGGGTGCGATCCCTTTTGCTTCTCCAGGCAAATTCACGCCGCTCACGACACCTAAGCCAAATTCATTAGCTATTTGGCGTACAACTTCTGGATTCGTGTCAAAAACTCGGCGACCCATAACTTGAAAGTATATATTAGAGGATTTGGCCAACGCTCGTGAAAGATTGACAAGGCCAAAGTCGTTCCCTCCCCATTCAGAAGTACCTTGTTGCTGAGCAGCAAGATTTCCCAGCGAAGACTTTTTACCATCAATCTGCTCATCCGGCGTCGTCAATTGGAGCTGGAAAGCCGCAATCGCTGTCACCATCTTGAAGGTTGATCCCGGTGCATACAACCCGGACAACGCTCTATTAAGGGAAGCCGCTGGCGCAATTTTATTAGTGTAATACTTATCAAACATTGAGTCGGAAATAATGCCGGTTAAATCGTTGGGATCCATGCCAGGCCGAGAAGCCATTGCAAGAATCTTGCCTGTATTTACGTCCATTACTACTGCAGCCCCAGACTTTGCATCGGGATTAGTGTTCTTTTGAACATTGGCAATAACTTGATCGAGGCTTTCTTCCACAACCTTTTGCAGATCAGCATCAATCGTCAATTGGACCGTCATTCCCGGTTCCGGTGGTTGGATCAACTGTTTAGAAACTGGGCGGGCGCGATTATCTATTTCAACTTGTTTAATGCCCTCTTTACCCCTCAGCCAGAAATCATAAGATTTCTCTACCCCCATCTTCCCTATCATGTCTCCCTGAGCGTATTCAAAACTCGCTTTTTGCGCATCCTCATTTTGATTAAACTCTGCAATCTCCTTGTCCCCTATCTCACGAACATACCCGAGGAGCTGACCGGCTAGGGTTTTTTGAGGATAGGAGCGAAGAGGAACCGCATCCACGCTCACGCCCGGGAGCTCATTCTGATGCTCCGCTATTATAGCCTGGAGATCTTGAGGAACATTATCTAGAACCATAACGGGTTGATAACGTTCCCACTGATGATTCTGAGTCATAACCAATATATCTTCAGTAATCGACTCGACGGATTGATTAGGGTAAGGCCAATACGGCTTAATGTAACCCGCTAATCGCTTAACTACCTCTTTCCAATCGCTGGTTTTGGATTGTTGCAAATCCAACCAATCTAAATTAAGCACAAACTCCGGAACACTTGTTACTAAGATATTGCCATTTTTGTCCACAATATCTCCTCGTGTAGGAGGCACCTTGACAAGCTTCATGTAATTCCCCTTCGCCTCGGCAGCATAATATGCCCCCTGGGAAATCTGCAAATTCCAGATGTTTATACCTAAAATCGTAATAATCAGCATCACTCCAATAGTTAAGCCCCGAAGTCGATAAACATAAGGTTTTCGATCTCTTTCATCCATCTCTATTACCTCCTTGCGACGAGAGGTGCGAACTCTGCATAGAAAATCGAACCGAATCTCGACTTAAGCTAAAACCTAGTATTTGGCATGCCTTTTCATACCCTTTTACAATTAATCCTGAAGAATCGTTTTTTGAGATTATTTTTTACCGCTGAATGAATTCTAAGTCATGTGAACTATTTAAATATTAATCGACGACTTCTCAGATTAATATTTAGCAAGAGTCCTATTGAGATCATATTCGCCCACATTGCACTTCCACCATAGCTAATCAAAGGCAAAGGTTTCCCAGTAACGGGCATAATACCAGAATTCATACCGATGTTGATGAGAATGTGAAATGAAATCATAGTTATTATTCCCGTTGCTATTAACACACCATACAAATCTCTCGCATGCATAGCAATATTAATGCCACGTATCAGGAAAATTGAAAAGAAAACTAGTAGGGTAATTACTCCAATAAAACCAAACTCTTCACTGAGCACTGCAAAAATAAAGTCAGTATGCTGTTCTGGCAAGAAACTTAGTTGTCCCTGTGTTCCTTGACGGTACCCTTTGCCCCAAAATCCGCCCGAACCAACTGCCCACATCGACTGAAGGATATTATAACCATCTCCTGATCTGTCTAAAGCAGGGTTCATAAAAACAGTCAGTCTTTTCAACTGGTACTCCTTCATTGGAAGAGGCAACCCCTGGGCAAATTGGAGCCAGCTTGGAAGATTTGTAGAAAAATGCAGCCATAATGCCAAACCTACAGTGGTTGCACCTGCTAGTAATAGCCCGCCAAACTTACGAATATTAGCTCCTGCTATTAACATCATCCCGATAAATATTGCCATGAACACTAGGGTTGTCCCTAGATCAGGTTGTTTGAAAGTAAGGAGCATAGGGACTAAGACATAAAAAAATGGTGCAATAAAATCTCTGAAACGATTCAGTTTGCCCTGACGCTTTGTTAAAAAATCTGAAAATGAAAGGATCAAAAATATCTTCGCAAATTCCGAAGGTTGGATAGCAAAACTAGAAGTAATGGGTATCCAGCGAGTGGCACCTTTCGCTTCACTTCCGAAAATAAAGACTGCTGAAAGCAATAGGATATTAAACCCATAAATATACCAGCTGAATTTCTGCAACCTTTGGTAATCAATTCGATTAACCATCATAGCTAAGAAAATTCCGCTTAAAATCCACATGGTTTGAAGTTCGACATAATAATAAGGTTGCCCTTTCACAAGATTGTAAGACGCAGTGCTTAAGACAATGAGGCTCGTTGCTAGTAATAAGAGCACCGCCACTACAAACGGTACGTCCATATTCTTTAAATTTTTCTTATCAACCATTTCTACTCTCCTTTAATGTTGAAATCCACACAACTGCAAACATAAATCACACCCATTTCCGTGAACTTTCCATTAAATTAGATAGCCACAATAAAGTAAGCAGGCATTCTGAACAAGAGTCTAGACTACAATAAGACTCCATTATAGGGAGTCTTATTGAGGTAAGGACGTTCTAGCAGCACCACCAGCCCAAATACGGGACTGCCAATTGTTCAATATGTACCCTGTTATTTTCCAGATAGTTAAGTTTAGTATAGAGTTGTTATTTTACGCACACGTTACAGATTTTTAACATTTTTGTTAAAGTACAAACGCTTCTTGATAATAAATCAAAAGAGAAGACGAGGTCGTCCCCGTCTTCTCTTTGTTTAGACATATTTGAGCTAAACTTTAAAACTAAGCTTGTTCAGCAGCTGGCTGCTCGATCATCACCTAGAACCAGCGTAACTTCTGTTTGCTGTTCTTATGCAACACAAAAGAAACATTAATGTGACAATGCTGTAACATTCTACACCCATAATGGGGGTAGAATGTTTTTTTCTACCCCTTGAAACTGCTTAAGTCTTACGAATAACTATCAAGCGGAGTGATGAAAATGCAAGAACAGGTTTCGAGAGAGACCCTCATATCAGCCAAGAGCGGCGATGCTCTCGTACGAGAGGAACTTATAAGATCCCATAAAGCATTTATAGCTCGGGTAAGCTCCAAAATCTGTTGCAGGTATTTAACCTGGGATAATGACGATGAGCTCAGCATTGCTCTTTTAGCTTTTAATGAAGCGATTGATAACTTTGACCCCCACGGAGGAGCTTCTTTTCACAGTTTTGTTCAAATGGTGATCCGGCGAAGATTAGTGGACTATTTTCGCAAAGAAGGCAAACATCAACATCTTTCCCTCTCACCCATGAACTTAGAGGATGAAGAACTGAGCCGCTACGATCTTGATACTTCGCAAGAGCAATATCAAGAAAACGAGAACCAGGATGCCTTTGCAGAAGTCGTTGAACACTACGTCCGCGTGCTATGTTACTATAAAGTGACGTTAGATGATTTACTAAAAGTCTCCCCGAAACAAAGAGACAGCAAGCAAACTCTCCTACAGGCGGCCTTGGCTTTAAGCAATAACCCTGGCCTTATGGCATATCTTAAAACTCATAGACTTTTACCCATTAAAGAACTGGAGGTATTGACCGGAGTGAAACGCAAAGCCCTGGAAAAGGGGCGAAAATATCTTATTGCTCTGGCTCTCATCTTATCTGAGCCGGCATTTTATCCGCTAAAAACTTTCATGCAGATTCCAGTAGAACCAGGAGAGTAGGTGAAGAAATATGGAGAAAACCAAAGGCGTCGTAATGCGTACCTCACCCAAGCTTACTGTCATCTTCACAGAAAAAGGCGACTTTTTAGAAATCTCTACTCCTAAAGAGCCGCCAAAAGTAGGCCAAACGATTGAAGTGATTATAAAACCTCAACGGATACCATCATTCCATAATTCCTGGCTTAAATATTCGACCACAGCAGCGGTTTTCTTATTTGTATTTATCACTGCGTTCTACCTCTTATTCATTCCTAATATGGCGGTTGCATCCGTTGCTCTGGATATCAACAAAGGTATCGAGCTGCTCGTTAACAACCAAGGCAAGGTTATTAAAGTGCGCGATATCAATGGTGCATCAAGTTTATTAGAAGGAATATCTATTAAAGGGTTAGACGTTTATCAAACCGTTAATTTAATCGTGGAAAATGCCAACAACAAAGGAATGTTAAATGAAACACAGAACCTGGTTTTAGCCAGCGTGGTACCAATCAATAAGTGGGGAAATCAAATGATTGATACGGAAATACTCCGAAACTCTATCCGTGATGAAATGATTCGCAGGAACCTATCCGGAAGTGTGGTTGTCGGTCAAACGAACCAGAAAATCCAACAGGAGGCCCAACAACAGGGAATGACGGTTAATAGTTATCTAATTTATGATCGATGTGAAGAGAAAGGTATCACTGTTCAACCCGATACACTCCGCAATGATGTGCAAAAAGCTCTGGTGGATGCGAATGTTAGTGTATCCAGCCTTTTCCCTGAAGAAAGTTTGGAGGTAAGAGCACAAAACTGGAAAGATAACTCCGCAGATACCAAGCCAGAGCCAAATGTTCAAAAGGGTCCAGAACACAACCAACCTTCAGATATGGAATCAAAAACTACAGAGAACCATAGTTATACGGACCGTTCCGAGAACCAGAGCCAGTCATCCGCCGGCAGCACCTCTAGTAATTGGAGTGAACCCAATGATTCCAGCCATTCTGCTGTAAATCAACCTCCACAAGGAACAGTCCCAGAACCTCCGCCAGAAACATCCCATGATTCGACCAAACCGAATTCTGACCAAATATCCCCTGACCACAGCACGCCGGAAAGTTTCACACCACAACAACCTACGAACCCTCCCTATAATGGGGAAACAGATCAAGAACAAGAACAAGCTCAAGATCAAAATCAAACCCTAGAGAAAGAAGATGGATTAACTACTCAGCTCCAGTCCAATTGGCCGCAGAGTTCGGGTGAGCACACAGAGAGGGATAGTCGGGATTCGTGATAAAAAACCAAACGAGAAGACGAGCGAATTTGCTTGGCCTTCTCGTTTGGTTTATGCGTACTAAGATTAATCAGTGTATAACGGATAATCCATATACCTTTTTAACATTTTTGTTACAATTATCTTTCAACAGGACTACAGACTCTTCATGTCGAATTGTGATATTTATAATCGGTATTTATGCAAATGTTTGGAGGTTTGTCACTGTTGCGTAATCCTTGGCTTATAGCACTTAGTATTACTGTTACTTTAGTCAGTTCCATGGTTGTTCCTGCCAGAGCAAATGAGCTTGATGATTTTATGGCTAAGCAAACGGAAATTGAAAAGGCCCAAGATAAAGCGAAGAGCCAGATTAAAGATCTGCAATTCGCTGAAGAACAAAAGAAACAGAATCTTAGGGAACTGGCAAGCCAAATTAGCGAGGCTAAAATAGCTCTGTCCCAAAAAGATTCTGCCTATCTTGAGGCTAAGGCTATCGTGGAAGCAGCGGAAAAAGAACTTCTTGCCAAACAAAAGGACCTTGAAAACAGACAGGATGCCCTTAACAAAAGGGTTCGGGCAATTTACGAAGAAGGAAACTTTAGTTACCTGGATATACTTTTTCAAGCTAGGGACCTCAGTGACTTAATAACTAGGCTCGATTATTTCGAAGCGCTGATCCAAAACGACCAGAAGCTACTCGAGACGCTTAAAATTGAAAAGGAAAATGTTATTCAAAAAACTAATGAGCTTAAAGAAAAACGGGATTTAGCCGAAACCACAAGAAAAGAAGCGGTTGCCGCTAAAGGTGTTCTAGAGAGTAAAAAACAGGAAGAGCAGAACTCTTTGGTAGAAGTCACGCAAGCACAAGACCAACTCTTTACCCAGATTAGCAAACTCGAAAAAGATTCCAAAGCCTTGGAAGAAAAGATTCGTCAGTTACAAGCCGAGCGCACTGGCGGTGTGGTTGGCAGCATCAGTTATTGGCCCTTGCCAGATTATCACACCATTTCCAGCCCTTACGGCTGGCGTATCCATCCAATTACTAAAGCCAAGAGCTTACATACAGGAGCAGACATACCTGCGCCAAGCGGGACTCCTATCTATGCTGCTGGTGCAGGTACAGTAATATACTCCGGCTGGTATGGGGCCTATGGCAATACTGTTATAGTCGATCATGGTAAAGGGTTATCCTCGATGTACCCCCATCAGTCTAAAATAGCCGTTCCAAACGGCCAGAACTTAAATGCAGGTGAACTAGTCGGTTATGTTGGGTCAACTGGTTGGAGCACTGGTCCCCACCTTCATTTTGAAGTCCGTGTAAACGGTAATCCCACTGATCCCCTTGCTTATTTTCAGTAGAAGTTGTTAGACATTAAAAAGCTTTTAGATATTAAATCAAATAATTAAATAACAAAAGAAAAGTAGTCTTTGCATTGCCGTAACAAAATGTTACAGATAGTGCAAAGACTACTCTGGCTAGACAGGACCTAATATGATATCAAAGTAATCTACATGGTTTGTGGAAAAGATCTTCATCCCCCTATCCTTATAGACCATTATAAAAAAGGAAAGAATACATTTGATTTTAAGTAAGGAGATACCCATGGACAAAAAAAAGTTACTCGTCGTGGATGATGAAGAACACATCTGTAATTTGATAAGTCTTTACTTAAGTGATGATTTTAATATCACCTTAGTTTACGACGGGTCATCTGCCCTTTCAGCCTTCTTGCAAAAACCGTTTGACTTGATCGTGTTAGACATTATGTTACCTCAATTAAGCGGTTGGGAGTTGTGCCGGAAAATTCGTCAAGTCACCAATACTCCGGTCATCATGCTTACAGCCAAGGACGACCCTTATGATAAAATCCTCGGGTTAGAACTTGGTGCAGATGATTATATTACTAAACCATTTATTCCTGGTGAACTTTTAGCCAGAGTTAAAGCAGTTTTACGTCGCTTTAATTCTGCACCTGCGGAAAACCTTCAAATCATTATGTATCCAGGCATCTTCCTAAACAAAGCAACCTATAAAGCAGAAATTCTAAACCAAGCCCTAGAACTTACGTCAAAAGAATTTAATTTACTCTGGTTTTTTGCCAGTAACCCTGGAATAGTCCTCCAACGAGAAAATATTATGCTAAGAGTTTGGGGCTTCGACTATATGGGTGATACCCGAGCCATTGATAACACTATCAAGAGATTAAGAAGAAAACTTGAGTCCGTTTCTGGCGCTCCTTTATACATTCAGACAGTCTGGGGACTTGGTTACAGGTTCGTGGTTCCCAAAGATGAATAAGAGCATTTTTTCAAAGTTATTGGCTAGCTATATCGGGATAGTCTTGGTAGCAATTGCCATCGTTGGCAGTATTCAAGTCTATCTGGTTCAAAACTATCTGATTAAAAACAAAGAACAAGAACTTGTAGTTCGGAGTCAAGAACTTAGCGATATAGTTAAACCGTTTCTCCTGACAAACTTAGACCCTCGACCTGTGCTACTTACAGTTAATCGGGCAGATCGAGTATTAGGAACAGAGGTTTGGATCATAGACAAAGACGGCAAAGTCATTGTTGCTTCGGCAGATCACTTATCCTGCGTGGGAAATACCTTAGAGCAGATGGACCTCGATCAACTGAAATCCGGCAAGGTCAGTGTTCAAACAGGACAGACCGAGTATTTCAAGGGAGCTATGATACGAACAATTGCCCCCATTTTTCACGAAAATGAGTTTCTCGGTGGAGTAATCTTATACTCACCGGTAAAAGGGGTGAATGATACTACCAAGACAATGAGCAAAATTTACCTTGGTGCCGCCTTGTTAGGAATTCTCATTTCAATTTTTATTGGCTTTTTGCTAACTAAACAGATTACCAGGCCTATCAAAAGAGTATGTGAAATAACTAAGAACATCGCCGCTGGTAAATTCGATCAGCGGGTGGAAATTAAATCTAAAGATGAATTAAGCGTGCTGGCCTCATCGATCAATCACATGACTCAACGGTTGTCTGAACTCGATAAAATGCGACGCAACTTTGTAGCCAATGTTTCCCATGAACTTAGAAGTCCTCTAACCTCTATCCAAGGTTATATTGACGCCCTAATTCAAAGAAAAGCAAAAGATAGGCAAGACGAAACCAAATATCTTCAAATCGTTCAACAGGAAACTCATCGCTTAAGTCGTCTTGTTAATGACCTCTTGGAGATTTCTCGGTTTGATTCTCAAACAGCTCTTTTTGTTGTCGATGAATTCCCGTTACGTTCGATTGTCGACAGAGCATTAACCAGTCTTAGAATTCAGTTGGAAGGGAAGCATTTAACCGTAAATATCGATATTCCCCAGACCTTGCCTTTCTGTTATGGGGACGAGGATCGAATAGAACAAGTAATCTACAACCTTTTAGATAACGCTATTCGCTATTCTTCTCACGGGGGAACAATCATTATCTTCGCCACTTCCCTGAACGAAGAGATTATCGTTGAAATAACCGATTTTGGCCAAGGCATCCCGCCTCAGGACTTACCCTTTATTTGGGACCGTTTCTATAGAGTGGACAAGGCCCGTAGTCGAATCGAAGGCGGAACTGGCTTAGGCTTAGCGATTGTTAAAGAAATTATAGACAAACACGGCGGACAAGTCATGGTAGAAAGCAAGCTTGAAGAAGGAAGCAAGTTTAGCTTCACCCTAAAACAATTTGAACCTGAAACAGAAACTTAGCAACAAACTTTGTCTGAAAGATGCAGCAAGGAGGAGATATTATTTTAAGCCAGAAAAAAGTTGCTTCAGTAGTTACTATATGTTTATCTTTAGCTCTGATATGGTTCCTTTATCCACATCTTCAAAATGCAAGAGCCTTACAGATTCTAATTTATTCGCTAGGTTGGAAAGGGATCGTTTTAGATTTATTAATAATTACAGCTCAAATGCTTTTCCCAATCGTTCCATTCGCATTACTGGCAGGTATAAATGTTATCCTTTTTGGACCAATAGCTGGTTATTTCATATCCTTGACTGGAAGTGTTTTTGGTTCCTCATTAGGTTTTTGTCTCGCCAGATCTTTAGGGCAAGAATGGGCTAAACCTAAACTCCAAAAACTAGGAAAATGGGCAGAGTTGCCCGAATCACGAAGCTTTTTTATGGTCATGATTGGACGTATGATCCCAGTTCTTCCGGCAGCAGCATTAAATTACGCCGCTGGACTGTCTTCTATGAAATTCAGGTCATATTTTCTTGCCACTCTTTTGGGCAAAATACCAATTGTAGCTTGGGAGTCTTGGATAGGCCGTGACTTTTGGTATATATTTAAACATCCCCAGAGTTTTCTAAAAGCCTTGGTAGCAGGTTTACTTTTATTCGGAGGCGTATCATTAATTTGGTATTTCTCTTCAAAGCGCAAACTAGTGAAAAAACACATTAGTTGATTATATACCAATAGGAACACTTCGAGGCGGAGTCTACCCCCACCGAAGCAGAGCATAAAGGGGCTGAAACAAACTTACAACAAGTTTGTTCAGCCCCTCTTGGAAGTAGCAAAGTTATTAATTTACCTTGCTAGGAGCTTGGTCAAAAAGCTTTAAGTTAACTTTGCCATCCGATGGATTAACAATAAACTTTTTAGCTTTAGGTAATATTTTCTCCATAGTCTCTAGGAACAGGCGATACTTTGTAGTATCCTGCGAATAAATCTGGCTATTCTTCTGATACTCTACAAGCATTGTCTCAAATTTTTGGGCATCACCCTTAGCCCTATTGACTGATTCTGCTTTATAAGCCTCAGCTTTACTAATTTGCTCGTCTGCCTTTCCTCTTGCTTCAGGAATTAGACTGTTATAAAACCCCTTTGCTTGATTAATTTCCTTCTCACTATCCTCTTTTGCGGTTGTAACATCCCTGAAGGCAGCGGAAACTTCATCAGGAGGAACAATCGACTTGATATTGAAATTCGTAACTTGAAGACCCGAGTTGTAGCTATCGAGGATTTCCTGAGACTTTTTCATAATAATTCCCTGAGCCTTGACTTTTTCACTGGTTAATATGTCGTCAATACCCATGCTAGCTGTAAGATAAACTAGTGCCGATTCGACACTGTTTCTTACCAGACGCTCATCCTCCGAATTTACATTATATAGATACTGAGCTGCATCTTTTACCTTATAGTGGACGATGGCCTCTGAACTAGTAATGTTTTCATCTCCGGTTAATAGTTGGATATTTTGAGGGGCATCGGTTTGGTGCTTATGCTCAGGTAAGCTGACTCCGATATCTGCTCTTCGCACCTCAGATACATTTACCTTTTCAACCTTGTCTATCGGCCAAGGCAAACGATAGTGCATTCCTTCGTTAATAGATTCGGTAAGCACACTCCCAAATCTTCGAATGACGGCCTGCTCGCCGGGATTAACGATGTAAATGCCCGTCAGGATATATACCAGTAGTAGACCTAATGTGAGTCCTAATCCAGCTTTTTTAGGATTTATATGGTTAAACGCCCTATTGATGTCCTCTAGAACTGAAATTTTGCCTTTATCTTTATCTGACTTGCTAAAGCCCTGAAAACGCATCTTGAGCCCCTCAAGCAAGACTGAAAGCTTACCCAATATCTTAGCAAATGCACTACCGAGGATACTCTTAATATCCTTTTCCGGTGGTTTCTTATCCATTTCACTCACACAGGTTTACCTCCCTCTTTTTTAACTTCATCAAGGTTAATTTCCGGACTTGCCTCTTTCAAAATATTTTAGTATTTCTGAATTTGAAGGAAGAACCAGGGTTGTCTTTTCATCGATCGTTTTTTCATAGGTTTCCAGTGCCCGTATAAACTCATAGAATTTGGGATCCTTTTGGAACGCTTCCGCGTATATTCTTATTGCTTCAGCATCCCCTTCCCCTTTAAGCTTTTGTGTCTGTTTATATGCCTCTGAAAGAATGATTTTCTGCTCCATTTCAGCATTTGCTCTTATTTTAGTAGCTTCTTCGCTTCCTTCAGAACGGTATTTCTTAGCCATTTGCTCGCGTTCAGCTTTCATCCTTGAGAAGACGCTCTGCTGATTGGCTGCTGGGAAATTTAAGACCTTTATTTGCGCATCAACTACCTCTATGCCGAACTCTTTGGCCTTTTCTTTAGATTTCTGAATAGTATCTTGAATCATTGGATCAAGTTTTAATTTATTAGCATCGACATTGATCAGTTCGTCCAAATTATATTGTCCAAGTTTAACCCCCAAACTTGAGGAAAATACATCAAGCAACCTTGCTTCTGCACCAACTTTATCTTTAACCGCCTTCATGTAGGTCACAGGATCCTTGATGCGCCAGGTTCCGTAGTAGTCAACTTTAACGCTCTTTTTATCGGAAGTGAGCAGTTCCAAAGGCTCAGCCTCATAAACCTGAATCCTGTTGTCGAAACGCTGTACCGACTGTATAGGTTCAGGCAGCTTGATTTTTAACCCAGGCTGAAGTATTGTGCTGACAGGATTGCCAAACTGCGTCACGACTGCATACTCTGTAGTATCAACGATGAAAATTATTAGATTTAATGATAATAAGAGTAGACCAAGAATTATCCCTAGGATTATTTTAGGGCTGATTTCTTTTTTTCTCATGATTCCTGTCATTATTTGTTCCCTCCCACATTAAAAATCGGATTACCTGCCCCATCATTTGTCAGCCATAAGTCGGTACCTTCGACTTTTAAGTTACCACCAATCAGTATCTTATTTACTTTCGGCAAAATTTTATCTAAGGACTCCATATATAGCCTGTATTCGGTAACTCCCTTTGATTTTTGATACTCTTCAAATTTTTGCACGAACATTGACGCATCTCCCTGAGCTGTTTTTACTTTTTCATCCTTATACGCTTCCGCTTCTTTGATAGCCTTATAGGCATTGCCATTGGCCACAGGAATAATTGTGTTTCTATAGGCTTGTGCTTCATTGATATAGGTTGATTTATCCTGCCTTGCGCTTGCTAAGTCTTGAAAGCTCTCCACAATTTCCTTTGGGGGAGCTATTTCTAAAAGTTGCATATTTACCACCTGGACCCCTGTATTGTTCTTGTCCAACGCCTCCTGAAGTAATTTCTTTGATGTTTCTTCTACCTCAGACTTTCCTGTTGTAAGCAAATAGTCTGAATTCTTATCGCCGACAACTTGCCTGATACTGGTTGTGGCAACAGCTTTAATCAAGCTATCCAAATTATTGACCTTCAGAGCGTAATTTACGGCATCAGAAACTTTATAATGAATTCCCATGTTCACATTTATAAGGTTCATATCCCCTGTCAGCAGTAAATTCACTCCGCTTTGTATATTTCTGATATTATCCTTCTTCACAAGGCTCACTTTTTCCAAAGGATAGGGTAACTTATAGTGCAAACCGGGAGATACATTTTCTTTTGTGACAGCTCCGAACCTCCTTACAATTCCTTGCTCATCCCATTTAACAAAGTAAACTCCCGAAAACACATAGGCCCCTACAAGAATCGCTCCAAGCCCTACCATTGCCTTTTTGTTCTTCACTGAAACCTTGAAATGAGAGTGATCATGGCTGTCAGATTGACTCTTTCCCGAAAGAAGGGCTTTCAGATTTATGGTAAATATTTCATATGCGGCGATAAACATAAATACCATGGCAATTATCGAGGTGATTTTTTCCAGGCTGCTCATACCAAACAAAGAACCTGTTATACCAATCAAGACAGCTATAGAACAGTACATGTCCATCTTAGAATGGTAGCCATCAGCTATAAGGCTCTGTGAGTTAGTCTGCATTCCTACAAACAACTTGTATCGCGCCATAAAATAATTTATTATCACCCCAAGAAATGCACCAACAGCTACAAACGGAACATGCTTAAGCTCCCTGCCCTCATTTCCCAAGGCTTCAAAAAGTATCTCAAGACCCATATAGAAAATAAAAACTGCCACAAAGAGGGCCAGGACATTTTCCAGTCTGCCTATGATATTCGTGTATTTCCTTGCTCCTATACGCCCAACAAATAGCCCTAAGAATACCACTGACGACACGAAAACATCCGTCAACGAATGCCAAGCATTGGCTTGTAGACCAAGGCTTCCAGAAATATTCGCCAAGAAAAAGCGCAACAAGATCAGGATGATATTGGCAGCTATTGCAATAAGAATTGTGCGTTCTTTTCTTTCCATGATTACCCACCTTCCTTCATTTTCATTTCGTTGTACTTATATCTTCCTTCAAAATCCTTTTTAGAGAGGAATTATAAATTACCAGCTGTGCTTTTTTAAGCAGTTCATCTTCCAGTGCTGATTCCATAGTAAGGTGTTTTTCATCAATGAGCGCCTTTTTTAACAGTTCTTTGGATTCATCGAAAGTCTTTTGCTTTTTATCTTCCTTCTGCAGCAGCTTAACCACATAATATCCACCCTTGTATTCAAAATCATTGCTGATTTGATCTACCTGCAGATTAAAGATGATCTTCTTTAAGATAGGGTCAAGGTGAGCATCGTCAACTATCCATCCGTTTAGTTCGCCCCCTACCGCTGCTGTTGGATCGTTGGAATACTCTTTTGCAACAGCAGCAAAGTCAGATCCACCTTTAAGCTTTTCCAGGGCTTCATCTATTCTCTGTCGAGCTTTGTTTTTTTCAGCCTCCGACGTGCCCTGTCCAATTCTCACCATACTTATTTTAGCTTTGGGTGGGTCAATCAAGAAACTTTTCTTTTCGTCATAAAATTTTCTTGCTTCTTCATCACTGATTTCTCCAAGTTTTTCATCGATTTCTTCCTTATGCAGGATCTGCTGTATATACTGACTTTTCAGTTCCTCGATTTCCTGGCTCTTATTCTGATCAGCAACATCATCCCCTGTTTCCTCAAGGAGCAGTTCTTTGGCTATCAACTGATCTATTAAGCTTTTTTTCGCCTCGTAGCCTGTAATTTTCGACTGTGTTTCCGGAGACAATTCCTTGAACTCCGTTGCAAACTCTCCTAGCGTAAATGTTTTCCCATGAATACTGAACAAGGCTTCATTTTTTCTTAATTCATATTGCTTATTTTCCTTTTCTATAATAACCTCCACTTTAACTTCATTCAGAACCTCTCCAAAGGTTTTCTGCCTCTTGTCTTGCTTTTCTGTAACCTTAACTATATAGAAACTGTTTCCATCTTTAAAAATAGAGCTTATTTCATTGACCTGAAGGTTGAATATTTCGTCCTCAAAATCGTTCCATTTTTCACCTGGTTTAATATAGTAGGCATCAAACTGCTTGCCTGTAGAATACGTCTTGGCAACATCCTCAAACCTTTCCCCGCTCTTTATTTTAGTAAGTGCTTCATCAATTTTTGTTCGTCCCTCATCTTCTGATCCTGATATATCAACTTTTATTTCCAGTATTTTCACTTTTTTAGGCTCAAGGTACTTTTCCTTGTTCTTCTCATAGAAGCTTTTCAGCTCGGTTTCTGTCGGATCAGCCACCTTCAAAAGGGCATAATTTATATTAAGCGCAGCGTTTTTTTTCAGCTTTTCAATATACTCCGGAAAGAAATTCTTGTCCTTTTCAGCTGCCAGACTATTTCTAATCTCACCTTCAACTTCACTAAAGGGCTTATCCTTGTATTTATCCTTGTTCGCATCATAATATTTTTGTATTTCCCACTTATCGATCTTTTCCGGGGAAAGCTGATCCTTATGTACTTTATCTACGAGCTGATCCAAATTAACCTCTTCTACAAGATGTTTAAAATCGTGTTTGACCTCACTCTTTTGTGAAATACCTTTTTCCTTTGCCCAATCATCTACAATTTTTTGAGTGGCGATTATTTTTATAATCTGCCTATATCCTTCTAAGCTGTGTATAGGATGAGTTTCACAAGCTTCTGTCTTATCGCATTTTTCATGGTCAAAGCCATGTTTTTCGCATAAACCGTGTTCTTCTTCCTTAAACCCCTTGCTGCTTATATAATTTGACAGCTCTTCTTTTGTAAGATATTTGCCACTGAATGCGGCCACTACATCTTCACTGGGAGGCTTTGGCTCGGTTATATACCCATATACTTTATTTCCGAGTAAGGACAAAAAAATAAGAACTAGGATGATTATGATCTTGGATCTGAAGCCTTTCCGAACCGAAAATTTTTTCAGCTCTGAGTCCTTGACTTGTTCAAAAGCAATATCAGTTATTTCCTTTTCCTGAGTGTCTTCCACTTTACTTTCATAATTAGATTCATTACTTTCATTATTTGTTTGAGTATTTGTTTCAATATTACTTTCATTACGGTATATAATTCCTTTTTCCAGCTCTCCAACATTGTTTCCTTCGAAATTCTGCTGATTTTCTGAAACTGCTTCAACAGCTTCGGCTGGGTTAAGTTCATTTAATCCAATATCTTTATCTGAGTCAGAAGGAGGCTTCTTTTTAGAACGCCAAAACCCGAGTCTAAGAGTCTCTAGCATGTCCTGAATCGCACTGGTGTCAGATTTCCCCTCAGTATTTACTGGCTCGGCCTGATCACCTTCTCCCTGTCCTACCTTGAGATTCTTCAACACCATTGTCTTCTCCCCCTTCATCAACCTTTGGGTCACACTTCTGATTTACCTTCTGATATATGTCTTTATTTAGTCAATGCTTAATCTTCCACAGATTTTGACTTGTACTATTATAGACCCAAATTGTAACAATTTGATGCCAAAGCCCATCAAGTTTGTAACAAATTTGTATCAATATTAGGCACAATTTGGAGATACATTGCAATTACCAGTTCTAGCGTAAGCGATTATAGACAAATACATAGCAAATCAAACGCCGGTACAGCTTTACCCGTATCGGCGCTTGATATAAAATTCATTGATTTTTGTTGAGTATTCAATCTGACTAGATTACTAAAACACTGAACCATTTATTGGATTTGAAGAACCGATTATGTATTTAATTTATACCATTAAGACACGCCTGAAGACTCTCTTGTGCTACTTCCCCTAATGTTTTCTTTGACATACCAAAAACAATGGCCGTCACGCATAGGGTGACTCTGTCAATAGACCATTCACTCCACCCTTGTGAGTGTTTGATATTTATGCTCCTACCTGTAGAAGATAACCATAAATTCTCTTGACCTTCAACAAAGACTTTAATATGTCCAACCAAATAAGCATTATCATTTGTCCAATCTCTAATCTCTCCAACCCATAGAGTGAGAGCTTGTAGAATCTTATCGGATGTTACCTTTTCCATAAACGCCAAATCATGAGTTTCAGAAAAGATTGCAGGATCAGAATGCTTAGTTGAGCACTCAAGTGAAGGTTGTTGATGTGAGTGCTCAGGCAAGTGTTCGTGCCAATGCTCACTCACTATACGTCACCGCCATACGCCAGATTTGCGGATCAACCTCATCATGCGCAGATATTGCATAGAAAAGTGCATTAGAATTTATCCTTCTAATGCTTTCTTCGACGTCGCTAATTTGCTCAGGTTCTAAACAATCGATTTTGTTCAAGAGAATGATGTTTGCTTTAACAATTTGCTCTTCTAATAAACCAGGCATGATCATCGAAAGGTCATCCCATCGCTCAGCATCAGCCACAACAATCGTTTTCAGACTATCAATGCCCTTACCAAACTTAGTGATCGTTTCCGCGATTTTATGCGGGAAGGCCATTCCCGTTGTCTCAATAATCACCCATTGGGGCGACAATTCCTCCCGAATTTCATTAAGACATACAGTAAGCTCTGCGTTCAGCGTGCAGCAGATACACCCAGCAAAAAGTTCCCGAACACTTAGCCCTTCTGCTTTAAGGATTTTATCATCAATACCCGCTTCCCCAACTTCATTTTCAATAATTACCAAGGACGGTTTATCACTATCCAACTGTCGTGTCGAAAATCCTTCTACAAGGTATCGAGCGACCTGCAATATAATTGAAGTTTTGCCCGAACCTAAGAATCCGCCAAACAGTAAAACATTCATTACTTTTAACTCCTTACACATAACAAAATAATGCTCTATGTCACATTAAATTGCGAGCACTCAACGAATAATCGTTCATAACCCTTTGTAACGCTCAATTCGAGATAATCGAATGCTCTGGCAAGCGTTACCATCTCATGACGGGTTTCAAGGGACATCAAGGCCAGAAAAGCCCCCGTTTTTGAGGAATTACCGATATAGGTGATCTTTTCTTGGACAGCCTTCGGTAAAATACCCGTCCCTACCAGACTTTCTACAGGAAGATGAGCGCCGAACTGACCGGCCACGATCACCTCATCCAGATCCGACAATGTGAGATCCATAGCATTTACCAGCGCTACAAACCCTGATAATATCGCACTCTTTGCCAGTTGGACCTGACGAATATCCCCCTGGGTAATCAGGATTTTCTGTGGGCCCTCTCTAATACAAATTCGTCGTTTCTTGCCATCGAGGTCGATATAGGACAGTCTCGGGTCCCCGAACTCTAACTCCTCAGGCTTAACGATATTTCCACGGGCATTGACAAAATTATGTTTTAACAGTTCTCGTAAAGCTGCCATTATCCCACTACCACATAAACCTATCGGGGTTTTATTTCCGATAACCTCCAGAACAAAGCCCTTTTCGTTATCGAAACGGACTTCCTCAATGGCCCCATCGGCAGCACGCATACCGTTACTGATATTCATCCCTTCAAGGGCCGGTCCCGCTGCACAGGAGCAAGACACTAATTTCCCCCTGTCGGACAGGACGATTTCCCCGTTGGTACCGATATCGATAAAGAGCACTTTATCCGTCCTGTTATGGAGCCTTGCCACATAAGCCCCAGCCACGATATCTGCTCCAATATAGGAGGAAACGGCTGGTAGACAATATACCCGACCAAAGGAGGAAAGCGCAGTCAAACCAATATCTAGCGCTGAAATATCTTTCTCCTCTACAAAAATCGGGGCATAAGGTGATTTTCCAATCGATAGCGGATCAACCCCCAAAACCATATGCATCATAGTGCAATTAGCTGAAATGGCGACTTCATAGATGAAAGAAGGGGAGAGTTGTTGCCTACCGCACATGGTCTGGAGCATCTCATTTAAGGAATCGACAATGGCCTTCTGTAACTGATCCCGTCCGTTCTTACCATGATCGAGCACATAGGTGATGCGAGTAAGCACATCCTGACCAAAATTTTTCTGGGCATTGATAGCCGCTTCGCTATCAATTTCTTCTCCTGTCCTTAAATTGATCAGTGAAGCTACAACGGTGGTCGTTCCGATATCGACTGCAACGCCGTAAAGCATCTCACTGGTATCCCCTTTTTCAAGACCGATAAGCATATCCTGATTGAATACTGCAGTATACGTTCCCTCCCCCAAGGTAATTTGGCGGAGCACATCCCAGGGCAGATGATTGATATCCAGCACCTTTTTAAACAGCACTTCATAAGGAGTTTGGTCTTCCAGGGTGGGCTTTGTGATCTCGATAGTCTTTTTCCAGATCGCCGTATCCCGTTTATATTGCGGTACATAGCCTCCTGTTAGAACTTGATGATTTTCCTCCTGATCGATAATGTCGATCTCCAGATCCGCTGCAGGATAGATAAGACAGGCTAAACGAATACCTTCCTCAATCTCTTTTTTTGTAAGGCGTTGTTTCTCATCGAAAGATAGTGGTGGAAGATTCCCTCCTAAATGTTTAATCTTACACTTGCCACAGCTACTTCGTCCCCCACAGGGGCTTTCAATGAAAATCTGCTGTGCGATAAGAATATTTAGGAGGCTGTCCTCTACGTCTATATCATAAGTAAATTTCAAATTTTGTCTTGGTAAAACAATTGTATGCATTCTAAAACCCCGTCTTCCAGTACGAAGCCCCTAGCTCCTAAGCCTCATGCTACTTTCCTTAACAATATGTAACATCGCCTGAATATTTTCCAGAGAGGTCTTAGTTCCCAGACCACAAGCAGGCGCGATGATATCTGACCCATCATCCATCACCTTCTGGGTCAGGACGCGAATGCGATCTGCATCAGCAAATTCCAGAGCATAGGTACTTACATTACCTATCATAATCTTTGCAGGCATCATTTTTTTCGACTCTTTGATGCTGACAATAGAGTCAAAGCTATGGGCATCGGCACGAATTTTATTCAGTTCTTCATAAACTTTATGCATCTTCCCGCAAATGTGCACAATGATTGGTAATTCCGGATTCATCTCGTGGAGTCCATCAATCAACTGATTCACATAGGTCACCACATATTCATCAAATAAACGTGGACCTAAGATTTCCCCTGTGCCACTAGGGTCAGAGATAGCTATCACATCTGCTCCTGCTTCGATCTGAGCCTTGCCAAAATCAATGAGCGCTTCAGTAACGAAATTCATAAGAGCATGAGCATCTTCTTTATTGCGTCTTAATGCCTTATAGTAATTTACTGGTTCCATGAGAGAAGCTGCAACACTTATAGGCCCAGAGAGATTACCGATAATAGGTACATGATCATCGTGTTTTTTCAGAATTTTAATGGCATCCAGCACCACTTTTGCCCGGTTGCCATAGGGATTGAAAGGTCTTAATTCCCTCCATTGGGAAGGGTTATCGATGACATATCCTGTGACATGGGGTTCGTAGATAGCGGAACCTAAGTCCACGACGGCACCCATCTGTTCTGCTTCGATGGTCATACAGAAAGGTACGCCATAATTTTCGAAACAACCATAATCATAGACTGCTCTGGCTAGTCCTGCCATTTTATTGGGATCTGTATGTGCTTCTGGCAAGTGAATATTTGCCTTATCCATCAAAGCAGTAACCACCATATTCATCATTCCACCTGGGCAAATACATGGTGAGCGATCGGTCGTAGCACCCTTTAAAGCGCTTAAAAGTCTTTCTTTAGAGTTCATGGTACTTCCTTTCTGCTCCAGTGTTTAAGCCATTCCCACCAATTTTTTAGCTAAGGAAACTGCTCCAATAGCATTGACGGCATAACCATCAGCGCTGATTTGATCACAATAAGCCTGGGAGATAGGCCCACCGCCAATCATGACTTTTACTTTGTCTTTAAGTCCTTCTTTTTTCAGCATATCCACGACTTCTTTCATACCAGGCATGGTGGTAGTCATAAGTGTGGAAAGACATATTAGCTGCGCATTCACGTCCTTTGCTTTTTCTACGAAACTTATCAGTGGCACATCTCTGCCCAAGTCATACATTTCAAATCCTGCCGTCTCTAACATAATACGTACAAGATTTTTACCGATATCATGGGTATCCCCTTCTACGACGCCGATAACACATTTGTAGTTGACAGCGCCAGCACCCTCCTCCTGAGGCAGATGGGGTTTTAAGACTTCCAGACCATTATACATAGCATCGGAACACACCAAAAGGTCAGTGACGAAATACTCTTCTTCTTCATACATTTGACCAGCACGACTCATCCCATCAACAAGCCCTTTAAGAACCCCGTCAAGAGCTTCGTAGCCTGCTTCTATATATTCGTTGGCTACACCTGCTACACTTTCATCTTCCATTTCGAATACGCAATCAGATAATTGCTGTAATAATTCTTCTTTTGACTTAGCCATAACCTTTCACCTTCACCTTCTTAAATTAGTCCTACTTATGGTCAGTTGCTGGTTCATTTAACAACCCTTCATCGAGAGGGTAGCGTCCGTACTTGCGAACCGCTTCCATCATATGAGCGATATTTTCTATAGGAACATTTTGTGTAACATCACAACCGGAAGCAATAATATACCCTTTCGAGCTGTCTTTTCCCTTGCGGATGCAGGTCTTAACAGATTCATAAATATCCTCTCTAGACCCCAGCATAAGCACATCGACAGGAGGTACATTACCCAGTATGGGTAAACGCTCTCCCACTTGTCCTTTCACATATTCCAGATCCACAAGGTTATCAATGCTGAGCATATCCGGTCCTGTATCCACCATATCGGTCACAATACTCGTCGTATTACCACATATATGATAACAACACATACCCCCCAATTCATGAATATGCTCCATCAGTTCCGTAGCGTAGGGCTTTACGAATTCTGTGTACTGGCTTTTCTTGAGGAGGGTCCCGGATGCAATCGGATCACACATGGCAATAATGATGCCCCGTTTGATATATTCTTTGTATATATCTTTAAGAGCATCAGTACACAAGCGTAGCAATTGGTGGATAGCTGCGGGATTTTTACGGGTTGCTCTTAAAAGATTTTCAGTGGGATAAATACTCGATACAGCTGTAAAAGGCCCTGCAATCAGCACCCCAGTTGGGACCTCGTGTCCCATCTTTTCCTGACAGATTTCACAAGCCTCTAAAGTTTTGGCAAACCAGGGGTCATTTTCTTTTTTCGTCTTATTGAAATCCAGTCGATCGATATCTTTAAGGTCTTGTAAAACATGATTCACAATTGCAGGCAGACTATCCTCAGGATCATTCATTTCTGTCCCCAGTGCTGTTCCTACGCCATGAAGTCCATATTCAATGATCATCAGATCATTACCATAACTTTTATAACAATCGATTTGCGACTGGGCCTGCTTTTCTGCTGAAGCACGTTTTTCCCGATGGGTTATTCCCGCCACTCTGTGCGAGATGGAAACCAAGATAGGCATCGCAAGAATGCGATCCATTCTATCCCCTTTCATGAAGGCTTGAAGCCGTTCATTGGGCGTCATTTGGTCTTGTGGATGCATAGCAAATCCTCCTTGTTATTTCTGATTTTATTAAATTAAAGTGTTAGAAGCTTTAACGTCTTGATCTGAGCATCTTTAAGTATGCGATTACGATTATGGATACAGACATTACCTACCAAGTTGATTTTACCCCGAAGTTCCAAACAGGCTTGGGCATAGGGCATGGGCTCTGGTAAAGTGTAGCCTTCCCACTCAGCCATTCCCAGCCCCACCAACTGAAGTGCGGTCTTGGGACACAGATGCATTACTAGCTGTCCGCCAATTATATTCAGTGCTTCTTCTACAAAAGGTTTTGAAAAATGACGACCCTGCTGTTTAAAGTATTTGGGCCCGAGGATATTGAGCCCCCCCGCCGGATCTTCATAGGCTATGAAGTCCACCCCTGCTTCCAGGGATTTTTCAATATAACGTAACAGCTGGAGGCGCATCTTCTCTACGACTTTTTGAATTACTTCCGGATTTTTTCTCCAGATCTTAAAGAGTCCGCCGATATCGATTAAATTATTTAAGGTCGTTATTGGGCCACAGATCTCGATGCCAACCGCTTCCTTTGCTGCTTTAAGAAGTTTAACAGCTTCTAAGGTCTCTTTTAATCGACCTTTCTCAAAATCCAAATCGGGTAACCCCAACAAATCCTCTTCATCTCTGCACACTGGTTCTTCGCAACGTGGCCCAATCGTCGCCGATCCCAGCTTGATATTGCCACCATAGTTCTCCGCTGCCACGGTATGACAGAAAGACAGCATACAGAGGTGGCCTCCTTCTACTTCCCTTACGGTGCAAGCAATCTTTGCCATCCCTTCTCCGTAAGTGTAAGCTTCTGGAAAAGGCAGCCCTACTTTTTTCACTACTTCCTCTGTAAAACCGCTAGTATCTGACCCTTCCGGACATTTAAAATCTCTAAATGCGATCGTCGGTTCCCTCCTAACTCTTGACCAACCCAAGTATAAAGAATTAAAGCCACATAGCTTTTCATTAATGTTTATATATAACACAATAATAATACCACAGCTCTTTAGAGTTTTCTACAAAGTCTAGAGACTTTTTCAAACAGTCCACTTGACTAACTTGACGAGGGTTATCGTGCAAATCAGGGTCAATAATGTCAAAATCAGATTTTAGCAACTTTCTGGATTTCATTGACTCCGATAGTGTTTATAGTGCCGACAAACTGCTTGAGGGCACAAAATATAGAGATCAAGACATCCACGCGCACCGTTAAAGGTCCAATTTTGGTAAGATGTTTAACCTCTTATACATAGACTAGTCCGTTATCTACGGTCGGGCACATTGATAAAAATTGAGCTGACTGAAAATGATCCCCTTAGACATTTTCAGTCAGCTCCCCAACGCTATGTAATGTCATTATCCCATTCCCGAAGAGTGGGATAACCCTTTGAATTTAGAAGCACTGGGTGTTTATCGTCTGCTAATCCAAACAGTCGAATTCTTAAACATCCCTCCCCTGTTCTTGCACTGATTAAAAGGTACCCTTTCGTGTCATTTCGAAAGCGGAAATCAAGTATGCCGTAGGATACTGTTGCATCTTGCCCTTTTGACGCGTACGCTACAGGCAAGGAATGATTGTTTTTCTCTACTATAGTTAAACGAGACTGGCGGACAGCTTGATAGAGTGTGCTGGAATCTTGGCATACGCCCCCTCCATCCCCTTTGATCACAGACTGACCCGCAAAGATAGATGCTTGCATATATCCGGCAGCCTCTGTACGTTCTCCAACGACATCGTTAAAAGAAAATTCTTGGCCCGGTGGAATCAAATGATTATTCAAAGCCATAGCAGCTAAACGCACGTTTTTTGTACGTGCTACATCCTGAGGATCAAAATACGTCGTGTAATCCCCTAAAACACTCTGAATTTTAGTTATGTCCTCAACATTAGGTAGAACTGGCACGTCTTTTACAACTACTTCAACCTGTTTCTGTCCATAACTACTCACTATTTTCAGCCAAGTTTCTTCGATATCTAATTCCTGCCCTGCTTGCCCAGCTGTCTTTTCCAATCTACTGTCCAAATAAGCAATCCTTGCCGGACGCATAGGTTTGTTAATAATCTTACTTAATGATTGCAACTGTGAAATAATTTCTTCTTTATTCAAACCAATGTTATTCGGTGAGATGAATACGGAGGGACGTGCAAGATTATTAAGGGCATCAATGACAGTCTTAACCGGAAACACTTGATCTAACCACGCCTCAATTTCTGCATCAGAACCATCCATCTTCAGAGGGTATACATGTTCTTTGTATGTAACGGCATTCGGAATCTCATTCTTTAATTGTGATGATAATTGAATTCTACTCAATCCAGAAAAATCCCGGCCCCATGCAATCAACCCTGACGGTGCCCGATCATGGGTATAGCCATAAGTGACTACGACCCCTAACCCTAGAGAAACACTTAATTGAAGTAATAGAGCCATCGCAAAGACCAATCTTCTCTGCATTAACTTATAACCTCCTTAATTTTCTTGGTTTTCCGCAAATGTGAGCTAACTTCCTAGGTGATGGCGAATAAAACGCATTATAACATTCTGTAAGCGTAAAATACAATAGGTTACCTGTCCGCTACTACAAAATGGGTGGTAAATGAAAGATACCTACTGATAGACATAATAACAAAAACACGGGAAAAACCAATTGGTTTTCCCCGTGTTTTTAACAACTTGTACCATAACCGTCCTACCACATTCCTCCATAGTAATTAGCTCCGCCACAACAACCGTTTCCGTAGCCAGAACCCGGAGCATACCCAGGATTTGGCGCAATCTGGCCCGGTTGTTGTTGACTATACTGCTGACGATATTGTTCACTAGCGTCAATATTGGCTTTTGTGGCATCTGCTTGAGCCTTGGATATCTCTCCAGCCTCAGCATATTTGTCCACGATCTGCTTTTGAGTCTCTGCCATTTGTTTGTTGAGAGCATTGATTTCGGTTTTTTGTTGGTCTGTAATAGCTGCATATGTAGGAACAGCAACCATTGTGAGGATAACTAATGAAGCAAAAATAATTGATAACCTTCTTTTCATTTAATGCAACCCCTTTCCAAAGATTTAACTAAAGTATAACCAAGTAACTTTACAGAATAATCACGATAAGTTAACATTTTTGTAACATTTCAAGTATCTCCATCCTTCAATTCTTCCCTCAGAAAATAATCCACAGCTCGACTGCTAAAAATGAATTACCATTCCCTTCTGGGTCTTTCCTTTAAGCGCCCCTAATAGGTTTTACCAGCGTCCTAACGGATAGTAATACCTATAATATGTTTACTGCTCTGTTGTGTTTGATTTTGGTAGAACAAGTACAATACCTTTAAAGCCCAAAGCAAAAAATATTGTCTCCCAAAACGAAGAATCGAGTCCTTTTGGCAATTTTATTAAAGGAAGATTTTTTGTTGGTAAGGAACCTGTTTTGCATCGGAAGTGCTCCTGTTGCCCCGGTTGCTTCGTTGCTTCCCGTTGCACCAGTATAAGTATTGGTTACTGCACAGAAATAATACTAAAATAAAAGCCCCTCTAAACGTTCAATAAACGTTCGGAAGGGACTTGTTTAACTACAAAAACTAATACTTGTCTAACCTTAATATTGAGTTTTTTACCATAATACACCAATATATTTAAGTAAGTTAAGGGAAACTACCGTAATTTGAATGTACCATTCTGTTGTTTCAGTTGAAGCTGCCTTAGAGTGTTGTTTATTTCAAGATATTTCTGAGGATTTAACTGGGCTGGCTCAGATTGTTTCAGCCCAGTTAAAGTTATTCAGTAGTTCTTATCATTCATGACCGGATTGGCTACCGGACATATGATTCTCACCCATATTAGTGTTATGATTCTCGTTATTATTTTGATTAGTATTATTACTATGTCCGTTCATTGTGCTTTTACTCGGACTGGATGGTTGAGCACTTTGGCTCGGTTGGGTAATATGCATTTGCTGGTGTTGTTGGGGATTCATATTTGAATGTCCGTCATTGTAGTGATAATTGTTTTGTGCAGGGGTGACAGGCGCTGGAGTGACAGGTGCGGGGGTAACTGGTACGGGGGTGACTGGTGCGGGGGTAACTGGTACGGGGGTGACTGGTGCGGGGGTAACTGGTGCTGGGCTAACTGGTGCTGGGCTAACTGGTGCTGGGGTAACGTGTGCTTGGGTAACGTGTGCTGGGGTGACTGGTGCCGGGGTAACAGTTGCAACTGGGTCAGTTGCTGGGGTGACAGTTGTAACTGGGTCGGTTACAGGGGGGACAGTTGTAGCCGGGTCGGTTGCAGGGGTAACAGTTGTAGCTGGGTCGGTTGCAGGGGTACTGGTTGTTACAGTTGCAGTAGTGCTAGGGTCCACAGACGTTCCTGATGTAGCAGCACTAACTGCTGCTACGGCTCCCATTATCAGCCCAAGAGACAATGTACTTACCATTAGCGTATTTTTTAAACTTTTCATTAAAATCATCCTTCCAAACTAATTACTAAAATTCACAAATTAACTACAATGGCGCTGCTTTATTGAATAATCTTACATTCGATTCTTTTCCACTGACCACCCCCTGTCTTCACTGAGTTATTCGCAACAGTTTATTATTTTTTGAGGGTAGCTTTTAAAAATAAATCATAAATTTCTTCTTAATCCAACTTTGCACCAGCCTTTCATTTAAAAGCTTCAAACGTCTCGTAAAATTCGTACTCCACTTCTAAAATGCTTTTATACCTTTGCTCTACACCCATAAGCCTTTTTAAAAATAACAGTTCCTTTTGATGCAAATGCAATTCATCATACCAGGGACGTTTCTTGTCACCTTTGAATTCAAAAGAAGAGTAATACAGATGAAGAAGGAAATCTCCTAAAAATGCAAAGTCCATGTCTGCCCTGTATTTCTTGTTATTAATCCAGCGGGCAAGCCCAAAATCAACAAGGTTAACCTTTTGACCATCATACAATGTATTTGGCACCCTTATGTCTCTATGGACTATACTCTTTGAATGCAAGTACTTTAAAATTCCGACAAGCTGGCTTCCTACTCTGTATATCTCTTCTCTTTCAAACACGCGCTTGTCAAGATAAATAATATCCTCGAAAGTTCTACCTTCCTTGAATTCAAGTACATAGCCGCAGAAATCCTCAAGCTCAATCTTTTTAATTAACCGGGGAACGCTCTCATGCTGTAATATCTTTAAAATATCTTCCTCAAACCGGGCCTTTGCTCCTTCTTTCTTCAGCATTCCCCTTTTTAGTTGCTTGAGTATATACGTTTTCTGACCATGAGAAACCTGATAACAGATACCATACCGGCCTTCTCCTATTATTTTCTCAACGGTATATTCAGCTATCCGGTCCGAGGGCATAAATATTTTATCATGTCTAAATAGGTTCAAGACCACGAGCTTTTACGGTGATGCCGGTTTGGATAATGCGCGTTGTGGCGATTTGAGTAGGACTGTAAATGCCTTTTTGAACCTGTTAAGGCATCAAAGATTTTCCCAAATATTCCTCCCCTGCCATGTGGTCTTTTATAATGGCCACCGCCATGATTCTGATATGGGTAACGTCCTTTACTTCTTGATCTTGAAAAAAAACTCATACTTAATCCTCCTGTTGATCGTTATTTACCTTCTATGATAACCAGCTTAATTTTGTTGTAGCCTGCAAATGTGTAAGTTTAAGCTCTTTCTTCAGAAGTTTTTGTCCTTTTATTATTTATAAAGGTAGCTACTCCCGGCAATAAAGAAATAAATATGATCGCAAATATTACAAGGGTAAAATTCTCTTTAACAGTAGGTATATTGCCAAAGAAGTACCCTCCGGCTATAAATAATGCTACCCACATCACTGCTCCAATAATATTGTAGCTGATAAACCTCCCGTAAGTCATCCTTCCCATTCCAGCTACAAATGGAGCAAAGGTTCGGATTATCGGTA
>NZ_JYNH01000048.1 GCF_000960765.1 Desulfosporosinus sp. I2
AGTTATAAGGTTGGACCAGGGGAATATTATATAAAAATAAGTGAATCTGGTTTTCCTTCAATTAATTATCAGATTAGTAATATAAGTTTGAATGTCAATACTGTTGCGGAAACTACTATTACACCGGCACAAACTTCTGAGGAGGTAGTATTTGGTAATCTAATTACCACTGGTATTAAGTACAAAGGGGACGAACATTGGTATCAAGTTAATACTGATCATATCAGTAGCATAGTCAGTGAGCTAAGCACAAACAACGGTTATGTAAATTACACTTTATATAACTCCTCATTAAGCCAAATATACAATAAAACATTTTATAGTGCTGGTGGTAAATATAGCTTCAAAGTAGAAGCAGGAACGTACTATATAAAATTAAATGAATCGTCTGGAGTCAATTATTCTACTCATATAGTAACATTAAAAGTAGATTTGTCAAAAGAGTATGACTTTTTGCTTGCTCTTGGTAACCCTGACTGGTGCGGTAAAGTTGCGGAGCCAGTCAATATCATTAACGGTAACTATTTCTCTGAGGATAAAGATTTAAGCATCCCCACCCAATCTGTACCATTGGAATTCATCCGCCACTATAATTCGCGTAATACCGATTGGGGCCCGCTGGGCAAGGGCTGGCAGCATAACTATAATACGTATCTAACTATTAATACCGATAATTCTATTGCCGTAACATACGGTGATGGACATAGCTCCCTATTTACCTTGGTAAATGTAACCGATCCGAAAAACCATACCCTCGTCCAGAACACCTATGATACTAATTCTAAAGTAATTGAGCAAGAAGACGGAAAAGGGCAGAAATCCTTTATGGCCTATGACCCGGTCTTGCGGAAGAACACCTATACCGATGCTCTGGGTTATGTAACTACCTATTATTATGATGACAAATACAGGCAGACCAAAGTAGAGTATCCTGATGGTAAATACATTCTTTATACTTATGATTCGGATTATAACAAGCTCGGCGAGACAGATCCCAGGGGCAATACGACCACCTATACGTATGACTCCATGGGCAATATGCTGACTCAGAAGGCTCCTGCCCCCCTGAGTTATATAACAATCTATACCTATGACAGCCTGAATAATCCCATCAGCATAACTGACGTAGCGGGGCATATTACCAACTTTGCTTATGATACAAAAGGGAACCTGATCCGGACCAGTAAAACCGTTGAGGGGCAGATGGCTGCTACATCATATACATATGACCAGTATGGTCAGGTTAACACCATCACCAATGCCAACGGAAAGACAAGCCAGGTAGCCTATGACCCAGTATGGGAACCAGATTCAGACTATTGATCCCAATGGCAATTCCACCAGTTTTAATTATGACAATGTGGGGCGAAAACTAACCCGTACCAATGCACAAAATCAGACTTGGACCTACACTAATAACAATAAAGGTAAAGTCCTGACCGAAACAGATCCTCTGGGTGGAGTAACAACTAATATATACGACGCCAACGGCAATCTTCTCAGCAAGACAGATCCCAGAAGTTATACCGCCACCTTCAGCTATGATGAAAATGATCGTCTGATCCAAACAACTGATCCGTTAAAGTATAGTTACTCCATTGCTTACGATGCCAACAGCAACAAAACTTCTGTTACCGATGCAAATGGCAATGTAACTACCTATGCTTACGATTCTAGGAATAGACTCATTTCTGTGACTGATGCCGAAGGAGCAACAGAGAGCTATACTCTGGACGAGAATGGCAATATACTTAGTAAAACCGACCGAAACGGGAAGGTAACTCTATATGAATATGATGTTTTAAAACGTCCCACCAAGATTATCGACCCTCTTGGAGGTATAATCCAAGTCCATTATGATGCCTTGGGCAACAAGACCAGTGAAACTGATGCCAACAATCATATTACCACATCCACCTACAATGAGGATTCACGACTCTTAACCGTAACCGACTCACTTAACAATATTACCACTTATACCTATGACCTTGTAGGCAACAAGTTGAGTATGACAAATGCCAAGGGGAAAACCTGGACCAATACCTATGATAATGCTAACCGGCTTATTAAGGTGACTGACCCAACCGGGCATTTTATGGAAACCGCTTATGACAGTTCTAGCAATGTCATTTCCAAGACTGATGAAAATGGGCATGTTACTGAATATACCCATAATGCCCTAGGTCGGGTAACCACTGTTACTGATGCTTTAGGCCATACCACCAACTATACTTATGATGCTAACGGTAACAGAACCGCGGTGACCGATGCCAACAATCAGACCACTACTTATGCCTATGATGAACTATCTCGCCTAGTTATAGAGACCGATGCCTTAGGACATAGTACCAGCTATACTTATGACCCCGTAGGGAACAAACTGAGCGTGACCAATGCTAAGGGACAAACTTGGACTTACACCTATAACAATGTCAACCGACTAATTAAAATAACCGACCCATCAAGTCATTTTACCCAGACCATCTATGATGGCAGCGGTAACGTTCTCACCCGGACTGATGCCAAAGGAGAAAGCACAGGCTTCACCTATGATGACAGCGGACGACTGGCTTCCGTTACCGATGCTTTGGGGCAGACAACGACCTATTCCTATGACGGTAACGGCAATCTCAAGAAAACAACAGATGCCAGGGGAAAAGAGCGAACCTTTAATTATGACTCCTTAAACCGAAATATCAAGGTAACCGATCCTCTAGGGCACGAAAAGACAAAGGCTTATGATCCTGTAGGGAACCTAATTACCAGGACTAAACCGGATGGGACCGCCATCAACTATACCTATGATGATAACAACCGTTTGCCCAAGGTTAGCTACCCTGACCAGAGTGAAGTAACCTACACCTATGACTTTACTGGCAAAAGAACATCTATGGTAGATCCTGCAGGAAGTACTACTTATAACTATGATGAAATGAACCACCTCAAAATGGTGACCCGTGACGGCTCGACCATAACCTATAATTATGACTCAGTCGGAAACCTGACCGGGTTGACTTACCCGGATGGAACACAGGTGGACTATACCTATAATGCCCTGAATCTACCGATAACGGCCAGCGAAGGTGGGCATGCATTGGAGATAGTCTATGATGAATTGGGACTACGTACAAACGAGGTAATGCCAAACGGAGTCGGGGTGACTTATCAGTATGACGGGAACGGACGACTTAAGCTTATACAGCATAAGCTGGGAGAGGCAGTCCTGGCGAAATCGGCCTATGCCCTGGATGTTAACGGTCACAGATTAAGCATAACAAATGAATCTAACCAGATATCCCAGTTCGCCTATGATGCCCTGGGAGAACTGACCCAGGTTACTAATCCCGATGGCAAGACAGTCCAGTATACCTATGATTCTGTCGGCAATCGGCTCAGTACCGATGGCAATGCCCCTGATAAGCTGGCTGCCTTAAACGGCACGACCAATCTCGGTTATGACTATGAAGATCGTCTTAGCCAGGTGCAGGATGGAAGCAAGACTATTCACTACAACTATGACGGCGATGGCAACCTTATCAAAAAGACTATCACCGGTTCCACCAGCGAAACCTATGAATACCTCTATGACTACTCGGCAGGACTTCCCCGGCTGCTTGTGGAAAAGAAAGGTAATGACAGTTACAACTATATTTACGCCAGTAGACTATATGCTCGCAAGGGAAACCAGGGAACGGTTTATTATCATCAGGATGGCCTGGGTAGCACTCTAATCATTACCGATTCCGTAGGAGCAGTAAAGAATAAATACCAATACGATGCCTTCGGTAATCCCACTATAATCGCGCAAACAATAGAAAATAGCCTCCTTTTCACTGGTGAACTTCACGACCAGAGCGGTTTCATCTACCTTCGGGCTCGCTACTACGATTCCGTCGCAGGACGGTTCATCACCCAGGATACTGTTTCAGGTAAATTGGATAATCCATTATCGCAGAATTTATACACATATTGCGGAAATAACCCGGTCAACTACACTGACCCCTCAGGGAACATGAGATGCGATCAGGCAGTAGATCTGATGTATGGTCTTAAGGAATCTGTCGGAGAAACAATTAAAGAGATTTTAAACTCACCGTGGGCAGTCTGGGAATTAGTTAAGGATATCAAAAACGGAAACTTATCACTGACGGATTTAGCTGATGGCCTAGGCGAATCAGTAGCCGGACCCATAAAACATCTGATAGCAAACAGTGGAGAAGTATGGGACGGTGATCCAACAGATGCTCAGGTGCAGGAATATGGTAAGAATCTTGGCGATGTTATTCAGCAGGCAATACTGGCCGGCGGGGCAGTTAAGACAGGAATAAAGGCTATAGACAAGCTGATAGATGCGTCTAATACGGCGAAGAAAGTGATTGCTGTTGAAACGGCTGAGGGGTTGGGTGCAGCTGGAAACCCATTAGCTAATATAAAATATACGGATAAGGTTATAAAACAGATGGATACAGATATTTACCATGGTTTTCCTAGTATTATTGATGAATTTGGAGCAGACGGAGCTAAAACATTAATAACTGGCAATGATGGGATTGTAAGAACAAAAATTGAGATACCAGGCAATATCAATGGGGTAGAGGGAGTATATCAATATATAATAGAGTCAGATGGCGTAACCATTAATCATAGATTATTTGTTCCAAATAGATAATTAAGAGAGAGGGTAAATATGAGCATTAGTTATAAATCTTGTTTACCTAGTGATTTTCCGGAAGAATTGTCTAAAAATGCGAAATCACTTGAACACCTTGGTATATCGGAGATCGCCTGGGATTGGCAAAATGCAATAAGAATAGTTGGGTTTCTCTGTGAATGCAATTGTGCGGTACTAGGTGGGGATGTCTACAAAATGACTAACTATGAGTTAAATTCTACGTATGATAGTTGGTATATTAATAAGGATGAAACAAAGACGTGGTCTGAATATGTTGCGGAAAGTAAAGATAAAGCTGTTTCATATTTAAATCAATACCATGATAGAAATGGTGATGAGTTTTACTATTCAGTGGTTTTCAAAGAAAATAAATAAGTAATTCAGGACTTCCCCGGCTGCTTGTGGAAAAGAAAGGTAATGACAGTTACAACTATATTTATGCCAGTAGACTATATGCCCGCAAGGGAAACCAGGGAACGGTTTATTATCATCAGGATGGCCTGGGTAGCACTCTAATCATTACCGATTCCGTAGGAGCAGTAAAGAATAAGTACCAATATGATGCCTTCGGTAATCCCACTATAATCGCGCAAACACTAGAAAACAGCCTCCTTTTCACCGGCGAGCTTCACGACCAGAGCGGTTTCATCTACCTGCGGGCGCGCTACTACGATCCCGCCGCAGGACGGTTCATCACCCAGGATACTGTTTCAGGTAAATTGGATAATCCATTATCGCAGAATTTATACACATATTGCGGAAATAACCCGGTCAACTACACTGACCCCTCAGGGAACATGAGATGCGATCAGGCAGTAGATCTGATGTATGGTCTTAAGGAATCTGTCGGAGAAACAATTAAAGAGATTTTAAACTCACCGTGGGCAGTCTGGGAATTAGTTAAGGATATTAAAAACGGAAACTTATCACTGACGGATTTAGCTGATGGCCTAGGCGAATCAGTAGCTGGACCAATAAAACATCTGATAGCAAACAGTGGAGAAGTATGGGACGGTGATCCAACAGATGCTCAGGTGCAGGAATATGGTAAGAATCTTGGCGATGTTATTCAGCAGGCAATACTGGCCGGCGGGGCAGTTAAGACAGGAATAAAGGCTATAGACAAGCTGATAGACGCGTCTAAGGGCGCGGGGAAGGTAATGAGTCCTTCGGCGGCTGCTAATAAAATCGTTAATGCAGAACGAGTGGGCAGTGGTTTAAAAGGTGATATCTATCATCGTGCCGCAAGCTATCTTTCTGAAAGCCAGATTTCCAAAGGAACAGTGTATGATTTGGGTAAAAACAACACATTATTACAAGTCGAAGGTAGCGCAAATGGTAAAACAGGGATTTTTGAGTGTATTTTGAATCAAAATGGTGAAGTGACTCATCAGTTATTTAAGGAAGGGGGTGTTATAAATGGTATCCCCAACTAACAAGATAACTGAAAACCAAATTCGTAAATTAGTAAGTGAAAGCAAAAACCCGTTAAATCCCTTGAATATGGTATTTACTTATGTATATGTAACAAATTTAGTGCCGTTAAATTGGAATGATATACTTTTTGCAATTGAAAATAACTTTTTAGCACACCAAACTGCAATTGAACATGGCCTAGAAGCTGTACAAAAAAATGAGAACGTACCAGAGGAAGTTTTAGAATTGGCATTCATGTTACAGGGTGAAGCAAAACTTCCATATGATGTTTATCAACTTGTCAATAAATTGGCAACATCACACAACCCAGACAATGCATCCGATTCGAGAGAGAAATTTTTATATGTTTCATTAAACTGGGTATATGAACACAAGGATGATTATTGCAATCCAATTGAAGTAGTTGATATTTTATGTGATGAAATAAACTATCCTGATGAGGTAAAAAATCTTATTAGTTTCATGCCTACATCAGAATCAGAGACAAATTCATCAGATTCAACGACAGAACGGCTACTCGGCAGATTGCTGCGGTATTTAGAAAACCAGCGAAACCGCTGGGCGTAGATATACAAAAACTTGACCCTCGGAAAAATATAAGGGTCAGCAATGACCCCACTATGCTCTTTGACAAAAGCTGGCTTCCGTGAGTCATAACCCCGGTTGCGACCCCAAGGCCGCAAATCCGACCCCGTAGGGTTTTGCCTTTCAGCCCGCATTGCGGGCTGGTGTGGGTTGCGCCGGGGAAGTTTTAACCCCGGCGCTTTAACCTGCACAGTTTTCGACCCCATGGTTCACCCTGTAAACAGGGATGATTAAGGGCAATTTGCTGCCGAATAATTCATCTGATGATTTCCCGCACAAAGCCGTCAAATTCGGTTTCAATTTGGCAGAAGGATAAACTCCCTATTTTGGCTGCCAAAATCGAACACAGGGGCACACGGGGCTGGCGTTGCGATTATAAAAAATGTTTTGCGGCAAGTCTGAGCCCAAATGCAAGAGTGCAAGTTCTGTAAGCTGCCAGCAACAAATTTGCAAACTGGATGTAATTGACAAAAATTCAGACATGGTGTAAAATTTGCGCCAAGAGGGGGGGGTTAAGGGGGAAACGCAAACCCTTCCTTTTTTCTTTTTCTGCATATGACAGTAAAACATAATTGACATTGATGCCGTCGCTAAAAAAATGCTAACCAAATCTCAAATGACTTAGGGGTAAATCCCTTAACATTACAGCGACCCCTCAGGGAACATGAGATGCGATCAGGCAGTAGATCTGATGTATGGTCTTAAGGAATCTGTCGGAGAAACAATTAAAGAGATTTTAAACTCACCGTGGGCAGTCTGGGAATTAGTTAAGGATATCAAAAACGGAAACTTATCACTGACGGATTTAGCTGATGGCCTAGGCGAATCAGTAGCCGGACCCATAAAACATCTGATAGCAAACAGTGGAGAAGTATGGGACGGTGATCCAACAGATGCTCAGGTGCAGGAATATGGTAAGAATCTTGGCGATGTTATTCAGCAGGCAATACTGGCCGGTGGAGCAGTTAAGACAGGAATAAAGGCTATAGACAAGCTGATAGACGCGTCTAAGGGCGCGGGTAAGGTAGATAAAGGATTTAATAGTTTCAACGCTCTTAAAAAAGAACTTGGTTCTGCCGGAGAAGGAAAGGCATGGCATCATATTGTCGAACAAAATCAAATCCGGAAATCAGGCTTTAGTCCGCAACAGATCCATAATACAAATAACGTAATTGCTGTCGATTCAGCGACTCATGCTAAGATAAGTGGGTATTATAATAGTATCCGACCTGATATTTCAGGTAATATGCGAGTTAGAGACTGGCTTGCTGGACAAAGCTATGAATACCAATATGAATTCGGTATTGATGTACTGAAACAGTTTGGGGTGATAAAATGAGAAAGCCATTAGTACCTCAAGAAATTGTAGATCAATATCTCGAAACAGGAGTCGTTTTAGCAGAAACGGCGTTGATCGGTGATTATAAGAGAGGGAATAAGATTGCTAAGAAGAATCGAAAAGTCTTTGATGCTTTGAGACAGGACAAAGATTTAGCAATACAAGTATTGCAACAAGTGATGAATTCTGATAATGATAAGGCACGTTCAATAGCCGCAGCGGATGCTATAAGATTGAATATTATGATTGAACAGGCTGTTGCTGTTCTAGAAGAAGTAGCAAAACGTAGTGATATTATTGGATTTGAAGCTAAAACGGCACTGAAAATTTGGAGAGGAGAGTTTCCTGGGAAGACATTATAATAACACATGGGACCTTTGCGAACACCTTATAATATGCAAGTTTTGGCTAAGATTGTGTAATCACAGCCACCTAAAAAGTGTACCTTGCCCAATTTACAGCCACCTGAGGAACAACGGCTGTTGCTTGCTAAAAGTCCTAAGCGGTCGGTATTGCCGGCCGCTGTGAACCGGCGGGTGCACCCGCCTTTAACCTGCACAGTTTTCGACCCCATGGTTCAGCCTGTCATCGAGGGGATAAAGCCATATTTGGCGATGTGCTTTTGAGTGCAGGATATCCCGCACAAAGCCGGCAAATTCGTCCTCGTTTTCACTGGATGGGCAAACACCTTATGGTTACAGCTCAAAATATCCCTGTAACAGGCGTTAGCTTAAACACAACTGGCACCAGCATAAGTATAGGAGGCACCGAGCCGCTGATAGCTATTTTGACTCCAGAGAATGCCACTAATAAGAATGTGAGCTGGAGCAGTAGTAATACGGCTGTAGCAACAGTAGTAAGTGATGGAACGGTAACTGGAGTAAGTGCAGGCACAGCTACCATTACCGTAACTACTGCGGATGGGGGTTTTACAGCAGCCTGCGAAGTCACCGTTACAGATCAAAATATTCCTGTAACAAGTGTTAGCTTAAACAAAACTAGCACCGGTATAAGCATAGGAGGCACCGAGAACCTGATGGCTACAGTGGAACCGGAAAATGCTGTTAATAAGAATGTGAGCTGGAGCAGTAGCAACACGGCTGTAGCCACAGTTGGTAGTGACGGAATGGTAACAGGTGTTAGCGGGGCACTGCAATAATCACCGTTACTACGATAGACGGTAGTTATACCGCCAATTGTGAAGTGACAGTACTAAATTGAAAAATTCTACTGCAAATACACGTTTCGGCTTGACTAGGGGCTTAGCAGAGATAAATTAATGGCATTAAAATGAAAGCAAGGAGGCTTAAGGTTGTCCTTGCTTTTCGTTTATATTGCCCCCTTCTCCAATATTTGCTATGATAGAGGGTAAAGTTAGAAACTATCCAAAGGGAAGGTGAATAAGTTGAAAATTTCACGTGAAGACGTTGAATACGTGGCGGCTTTGGCACGTCTAGAGTTAACCGAACAGGAAACTCAAGAGTATACAGAACAACTTAACTCTATTTTAGACTATGCGGCTATGTTGGAGCGTTTAGACACGAGCGATGTGGTCCCTACTGCTCATGCCGTTCCTCTACATAATATCTTACGCGAGGATCAGGTGAGACCCTCGATTAATCATGAAAAAGCCTTAAGGAATGCTCCAGATGGGGAAGAAGGTTTCTTTAGGGTGCCTAAAATAGTCTAACCTTGAAAGGAGGGTTTCGGAAATGGCAACAGGGGATATAGAAAAGTCAGTTAGCGAATTACACGAGCTTCTTGCTCATAAAGATATCAGCTCTACAGAGTTGACGCAAACCTACATAGATCGTATTCATAACCTTGAGCCCGATTTACAAGCGTATTTAACGGTTTTAGAAGATCAAGCGTTAGCCCAAGCGGCTGTGGTTGATCGCAAGATCGCTCAGGGCGGGGTTCTCAGTTCCTTAGAAGGAATTCCGATGGCTATGAAAGATAACATGTGCACGGAGGGCGTTCGGACAAGCTGTGGTTCAAAGATGTTGGAGAATTTTACTCCACCGTATAATGCGACGGTTACTGACCGTCTACAGGCCGCGGGAACAATTCTGCTCGGTAAGCTAAATATGGATGAGTTTGCCATGGGTTCCTCGACGGAGAATTCTTATTTTGCAAAGACGCGCAATCCTTGGGATTTAGAGTATGTTCCTGGAGGTTCTTCAGGGGGAGCTGCCGTTGCCGTAGCAGCGGATGAGGCTGGTTTTAGCTTGGGGTCTGACACCGGGGGTTCGATCCGCCAACCAGCAGCGTTTTGTGGGGTGGTTGGAATGAAACCCACCTATGGAGCAGTTTCTAGGTATGGTTTGATAGCGTATGCATCGTCACTTGACCAGATTGGTCCACTTACAAAAAACGTGCGAGATAATGCCTTGGTGATGAATGCCATTGCCGGACATGATCTCCTTGATTCCACCTCGGTTCCATTTGAGAAGCCGGATTATACGAAGTTCCTGGTTAATGACATCAAGGGGTTGAAAATTGGGATTCCCCGTGAATATTACGGGGAGGGGATTGATCCGGAGGTTGCCAAAGGGATTCAGTCGGGGATTCAAACTCTGATTGATCTGGGTGCCGAAGTGTCTGAATGCTCATTACCTCATACAGAGTACGCCATCCCGGCGTATTATCTGATTGCCACCGCGGAAGCAAGTTCTAATCTAGCTCGCTATGATGGTGTACGCTATGGATATCGGGCTGAGTCCGAAGATGTTTTGGGTATGTTTAAAACAACCCGTTCAGAAGGCTTTGGGCCGGAAGTGAAACGGAGGATCATGCTCGGAACTTATGCCTTAAGTTCAGGGTATTATGATGCTTATTATCTGAAAGCACAAAAGGTCCGAACTTTGATTAAACAGGATTTTGATCAAGCGTTTGAGGAGTTTGATGTCTTGCTCTCCCCGACGGCTCCGACCCCAGCCTTTAAATTTGGAGAAAAATCTGCGAATCCTTTAGCGATGTATTTATCGGATATTACGACGGTGCCGATTAACCTAGCAGGGATTCCGGCCATTTCTATTCCGGCAGGATTTGTCAACGGTTTGCCGATTGGTATGCAGCTGATGGGTAAAGCGTTTGCTGAAGGGATGTTGTATCGTGTAGCCTATACGTTTGAGCAAAACACGAATTATCACACGTTAAAACCGAGTATGTCAAGGGAGGTGCTTGCGCGTGGTAGTCGCTAACAATTATGAAATGGTCTGTGGGCTAGAGGTACACGTTGAACTGCAAACTAAGACAAAGATTTTTTGTGGCTGTACCACTGAGTTTGGGGGAGACCAAAACACACATGTTTGTCCTGTGTGTCTGGGAATGCCAGGTGCGCTCCCTGTCTTAAATCGCGAAGTGGTCAATTATGCGATCAAAGCGGGTCTTGCTCTGAACTGTGAAATCGCGAAGTTTTCAAAGTTTGACCGTAAAAATTACTTTTACCCCGATTTGTCCAAGAATTATCAAACATCCCAGTTTGATTTGCCGATTTGTGGTAAAGGTGGGTTAGAGATCGAAGTTGAAGGGGAGAAAAAGTGGATCGGAATCACTCGTGCCCACATGGAGGAAGATGCTGGCAAACTTGTGCATAGCGGAGAGACCATCTCAACCTCTAACGAATCTTTAGTGGACTATAACCGTGCTGGGGTACCGCTGTTAGAAATTGTTTCCGAGCCTGATATGCGCTCAATTCCCGAAGTGCTCGCTTATCTCGAAAAATTAGTACAGATTTTAGAATATACGGAAGTCTCGGACTGTCGTTTAGAACAAGGCTCGGTACGTTTTGATGTTAATGTTTCCCTAAGACTGGTTGGGGAGATAGCCTTAGGAACACGTACAGAAACTAAAAACTTAAATTCCTTCAGCTCAGTACGCAGATGCATGGAATATGAGGTAGCCCGTCAAGCTCGTGTTCTCGATGCCGGGGAAAAAGTGATTCAAGAGACACGCACTTGGGATGAGGGCCGGGGGGTTACGTTAACCCTTCGTTCTAAAGAAGAAGCACATGATTATCGGTATTTCCCCGAACCTGACCTGACCCCATTGGTTATTGATCGGGAATGGGTGGAGAGAATCCGTAAAACTCTGCCTGAGCTTCCGGGGGCACGTCGTGCGCGGTTGCAAGAGTTGGGGCTCTCCGCTTATGATGCAGGAGTTATCACCCAAGCTAAAGCTATGTCCGATTACTTCGATGCAGCCTTAGTACACTATGGGGATGCTAAGGCCTTAGCCAACTGGGTCATGGGTGATCTAACGCGTTTACTCAACTCCAATCAGTGTCGAGTGGCTGATTCTCCAATTTCTCCACAACGATTGGCGGAACTCTTGGTTATCATAGACAAAGGGACTATCAGTGGTAAGATTGCCAAGAGCGTGATTGAAGAAATGTACAGCACGAGTAAGGATGCCCAAACGATTGTCAAGGAGAAAGGACTCGCACAGATTAGTGACGAAGGGGCCTTGCTGGGGATTATTGATAATGTGCTTGCTGCTAATCCCCAATCTGTAGAGGATTATCGAGCAGGAAAGGACCGAGCGATTGGGTTCTTAGTCGGGCAGATCATGAAGGCAACTAAGGGGCAAGCGAATCCGGGTCTGGTCAATCAGTTGCTTAAGGAAAAACTAGCTTAATGCTGGGGCTTCTCTTTTTGAGAAGCTCCTTTTAGTTAGGTGTTAATGGAGATTAAGTCGGATAAACTGTATACAGCAAAGTGGATAAGAAATTTTGGAGGTGTAGTTGCCAAGCGAAAGTGGTCGTTGCTACTCTAATTCAAGGGGGAGCGCGAACCAGGTTTAATAAGTATACAGTATAAGGAAATGGATATCCTTCAATCTCAAGAAGGATTGTGCTACTATAGAAAGTAATCTGTAACGTGTATTGTATAATTTTACATTGAAGATAAATTAGAGGGGTGAGTCTGAAGTGAGACATTTAGTGATTGTCGATACTACATTACGAGACGGAGAACAAACTGCGGGTGTTGTTTTCTCAAACCAAGAAAAGTTGCGCATCGCTCGTTTGCTTGATGAGCTTGGCGTTCATCAGATTGAAGCCGGGGTAGCAGTTATGGGCGGAGATGAAAAGCATGCAATCAGTGATATAGTAAAACTAGGTTTAAAATCCAGCATTATGGGCTGGAATCGTGCAGTCATATCTGATATAGAAGCCTCCTTGGCTTGTGGTGTCGATGCTGTGGCAATTTCTATTTCCACCTCAGATATCCATATTGAACATAAGCTCATGACCACTCGTGAGGATGTTCTGGAACGGATGATCAAGGCTACGACATTTGCGAAACGAGAAGGGATGTATATCTCTGTCAACGCAGAAGATGCTTCACGTTCAGACATGGATTTTCTTGTGCAATTCGCTAAAGAGGCCAAAAAAGCTGGTGCGAATCGTATTCGCTACTGTGATACTGTCGGAATCTTAGATCCATTTACCACCTATGATCGTATTAAAGTCCTAATTGAAAAGGCAGATATAGATGTGGAAATGCATACCCATGACGATTTTGGGATGGCGACTGCCAATGCTTTGGCAGGGGTAAAGGCAGGGGCATCCCACGTAGGGGTTACGGTCAATGGTTTAGGTGAGCGGGCAGGAAACGCAGCTCTAGAGGAAGTTGTCATGGCTTTAAAGCATTTGTTAGATACGGATCTAAGCTTTGCGACGGAACGATTTGTTGAAGTTTCTGAATATGTTGCTCGTGCCTCAGGCAGAATGCTTCCACCTTGGAAATCGATTGTTGGAAGTAATATGTTTGCGCACGAGTCAGGGATTCATGCTGATGGTGCTCTAAAGAACCCTAAAACTTATGAAGCATTTAGCCCTGAGGATGTTGGGCTTGAGCGACAGATTGTGATCGGTAAACATTCCGGGACGGCTTCGATAAAGGCAAAATTCCTGCTTGAGTATGGTAAGGAAATGTCGAACGAAGATGCAGAGGAAATGTTGTCACGAGTAAGAGCGTTAGCTGTTGACATGAAGCGTTCGCTTTTTGATAAGGAACTCGTCTATATTTATGGAGATATGCTAAAGCAACGGGGCAGGTAATTAGCAAAAATTTAGACGGCTGAAATAAGCGCGCAGAAAGTTCCTCATAAAGATTGGACACACATGATAGGTCGTCAACAAGCATACCATTCACTATTAAAGTGGAAGGGATGCTTGTTTTTTGTTGTTATAGAAGCAAAAGAGGGAATGTTAAGTGTAAGAAGTTATCTGGAGATTAATAACTTTCAGAATATTCTTCCAATTAAGAAAGTAATAAGATAGTATAGAGTTGAATAATATTGCTCTTGGATTATAGGTCTTGCTTGGAATAGGGGGTATAAGAATGAGCGGGAATATGGGAATAACGTTTCGAGCTATGATAAACTCAATTAGCGATGGTATCTATATATGCGATTCTGAAGGATACTGTATTACTCATAACGACGCTTTCTTACGTATCACAGGAATCCCTGTCGATGTCGTGGGACGACACGTAAAAACCCTCATAGACGATCACTTGATATCGGATTCCGTAACCCTTGAGGTTATTCGCATTGGACAGCGTGTGTCTAAAGTGATTTCTTATCCTAGTGGTTGCGAGGCTTTGGTAACGGGTAATCCTGCTTTTGACGAAAAGGGTAACTTGATCAACGTGGTGTGCGAAGTTCGTGACTTAAGCGAACTGAGTACCTTGAAGGATGAATTAAAATGTTCGAAGCAACTTAATAAGCAATACCGAGATATCTTAATAAACTATGCTCCTTCTTTAGCCAATGCCTCCCACAAAATAGCCGCTCGCGACCCAAAAATGCAAAGTATCCTGGATGAACTGCCAAGGATCGCAGATTCTGACGCAACAGTGCTGATCTACGGTGAGTCAGGAGTTGGAAAAGGGTTAATCGCCTCACTGCTTCACATGCATAGTAGCCGCAGCACTAAAGGGAAGTTCATAAAAGTGGACTGTAGTGCCATTCCATCCTCATTAATAGAATCCGAATTATTCGGTTATGAGGGAGGAGCATTCACAGGGGCACGACGTGAGGGGAAAGTGGGGTTGTTGGCTCAGGCCAACCATGGTACAGCCTTCTTGGATGAGATTGGCGAGTTACCCCTGTTTCTTCAAGTAAAACTACTGAGTGTACTGCAGGACCATAAAATTACGCGCGTTGGAGGAACAGCACCCCTGTCAATGGACATTAGGTACGTTTGTGCCACTAACCGAGATTTAGAGGAGATGGTTGATGAGGGGACTTTTCGTAAGGATCTTTTTTACCGTCTAAATGTGATACCAGTTGCTATTCCACCTCTACGTGAACGAAAAGAGGATATTTTGATGCTAACTTTGTCTTTCTTGGACAAGTTTTGTCACAAGTATCATCGCGTTCTTAGTTTTGTTCCAGAAGCGATGGACTGCCTTTATGAGTACTCTTGGCCTGGTAATGTGCGTGAATTGGAAAATGTCGTGGAACGATTAGTCGTACTTAGCCAGAGTGGAATTATTGAGAAAATAGATTTGCCTGAGAAGATTCAGCGGGCAAGTAAAGCTATCGTTTTGCAAAATATACATGGTTCAAGTCTTAAAGAAAGTGAAATAATCCCCCTAAAAGCGGCGGTGGCAGCCACAGAACGGCAATCGATTGAGCGAGCTCTCCACCAAAATGGCCATCTCGGTTCGGCCGCACAAGCCCTCAAAATTGACATTTCTACCCTTTTGCGTAAGTGTAAGAAACTTGGAATTAAGCGAGTTGCAGCGTCGGGGAAAATGTGAACAAATAGCTTTTCAAACTATTTATAATTATTAACGATTACGGCACAATTCTTGCTCTGTGATGAATCATTAGGAGTAGGAAGGGTGCCATTTGTTTTGGACCAAAGATCTAAGAGTGTAAAAATGCCTTGATTAGGCAAGTTCACCTAGGTTAGATTGCCTGGATTTCCCGATTTAGGTTCTAATGCTTCACAGGTAAATGTAAAGGCTCGTATTTGAGGGGGTTATATAAATATCAGAAAATTCATAATTGTGGCACTAATATTGCTTAGTATATTCATGCAAAGGCTTCAAATCAAATTTGGGGGGGAAGAAAGCATGACGATGATCTTGAATGTCACGGTTGGAGATTTATTAGATGATGTGAGTAAGCGAATACCGGATAAAGAAGCGATGGTTTACGCTGATCGTCCAGTGCGCTATACCTATGAACAGCTTCGCATAGCTGCTGATCAGGTGGCCAAGGCCTTAATCGGATTAGGGATTAAAAAGGGTGATAATATTGCTCTATGGGCCACGAATATCCCAGAATGGATCTTATTGCAATATGGAAGTGCCAAAATGGGCGCGATTTTAGTGACTGTCAATACCCAATATAGGATCATGGAATTAGAATATCTCTTAAAACAATCGGACTGTAACGCAATTTTCTTAGGAGAAGGGTTTAAACAAAGTAACTATATAGAAATTTTGAATGGAGTGTTACCAACTCTTGCGGACTCACCCACGGATAGCCCGTCTTCATTTGAAAACTTACCGATGCTCCGCCATGCCATTTTATTGAGCGAGAAACGGGTTCCTGGCACCCTTAATTGGTCTGATTTTATGAGCTATGGCTTAAACATCAGTGATATGGTCTTAAAAGACTATCAAAACGAGACCCATCCTGGGGATGTCATTAACATTCAGTACACCTCTGGAACAACAGGGTTTCCCAAAGGAGTTATGTTAACTCACAATAATATTATCAACAATGCCAATATGGTGGCGGATGCCATGAATCTGATCGAAGAAGATCGTCTCTGTTTTCCGGTGCCTCTATTCCACTGCTTTGGCTGTGTTATGTCCTCTCTGGCTTGTGTAACCAAAGGGGCGACTATGGTTCCCGTCGAGGTTTTTGACCCAGCCAAGGTCCTTGAGGCAGTCGAAAAAGAAAAATGTACTGCGTTACACGGGGTCCCTTCGATGTTTATCGCGGAATTAGAATTGTTAAAAAACACCTCGTATGATACCAAGACATTGCGAAAAGGAATCATGGCCGGATCCCCTTGTCCCGTTGAAATCATGAAGCAAGTGATTTCGAAAATGGGAATGGAAGAAGTAACCATAGCCTATGGGCAAACAGAGGCCTCTCCGGTCATTACCCAGACGAGAATCGATGACCTCTTGGAACGGCGAGTGTCCACAGTCGGCAGGCCTCTAGGAGAAATGGAAGTGAAGATTGTTGATCCAGTCACAGGGGCTGAAATGGCGTTTGGAGAACAAGGAGACCTCTGTGCACGGGGGGCTGGCATCATGGTGGGATATTATAACATGCCAGAAGCTACAAACCTGGTGATCGACGAGGAGGGTTGGTTGCACACGGGGGATTTAGCAGTTATGGATCATCAGGGATACTGCAAGATCACCGGACGGCTGAAGGACATGGTCATTCGAGGTGGAGAAAACATTTATCCCAGGGAAATAGAGGAGTTTCTCTATAGCCATCCTAAGATTGCCGATGTACAAGTCATTGGCTTGCCGGATTTCAAGTATGGTGAAGAGCTATGTGCCTTAGTGCGTCTGCGTGAAGGGGAAACGGCAACTTTCGAGGAAATCAAGGACTTTTGCAAAGGTCAGATTTCCCATCATAAGATTCCCATGTATGTAGACTTTGTGGACAGTTATCCAGTGACTGCGAGCGGTAAAATACAAAAATATCGCCTTCGGGAGATGTATATTGAAGTTTATAATTTGCAGGAGGCAGCCAAAATTGTAACTGCATAGCGACAAACCTTTTTAATCCCGTATTGAACCTGGTGTGTAGCCATGAGTTCAATTCGCTGGGCAGAGAAAAAGAAAGGGGTCGGGTGTATGTTTGGGTTAACTGAAGATCAAAAATCGTTGCGCGCAATGGTGCATGCCTTTGCCAATGAGGTCGTAGAGCCTGGGGCGGAGGAACGTGATCGAACGGGTGAATTCCCACTGGAAATAGTTAGAAAGATGGCTGGGCTGGGACTTTTAGGTTTACCATTTTCGGAGGATGTAGGAGGAACGGGTGGAGACACGGTCAGTTATGCCCTAGCCGTTGAGGAACTATCCCGAGTATGTGCCTCAACTGGGATTACGTATGCGGCGTTGTTATCTCTAGGGATAAGCCCAATTTACTATTTCGGCACACCTGAGCAAAAGGAAAAATACCTCCCTGCCTTATTTAGTGGCAAATATTTAGCAGCCTTTGGTTTAACCGAGCCGGATGCGGGCTCTGATGCTGGTGGTACGAGAACAAGGGCTCGTCGAACGGATAAAGGATGGGTTCTGAACGGCTCGAAATGTTTTATCACCAATGCAAGTTATGCGGGAGTTGTTACAGTAACAGCGCTTACCGATCCTTCGAAGGGAACTCGTGGGATAAGTTCCTTTTTAGTAGAGACGGGTACTCCGGGATTTCAGATTAACACGCCTTATGACAAAATGGGTCTCCATGCTTCCAACACAACGGAACTTGTGTTTGAGGATGTAGAAATACCGGCAGAAAATCTCTTAGGTGAGGAAAACAATGGTTTTCCTCAATTCATGAAGATCTTAGACGGTGGGAGGATTAGCATAGGGGCAATGGGAGTGGGTATTGCTCAAGGAGCCCTTGATAAGGCATTGAAGTATTCCATGGAGCGTAAGCAATTTGGGAAAACTTTAAGTAGTTTTCAGGCTATCCAGTTTAAACTGGCAGACATGGCGACTCAAACTGAATTGTCTCGGTTAATGATACTGCGGGCTGCAAGTCTTAAAGATGCCCATCTGCCCTTTGGCAGAGAAGCAGCGATGGGCAAACTGCATGCTTCAGAAACTTCAGTTAAGAACTCGCTAGAGGCAATCCAGATTCACGGTGGATATGGCTATATGAAAGATTATCATGTAGAAAGATATCTGCGTGATGCCAAATTACTGGAGATTGGAGAAGGTACATCGGAAATTCAACGCATAGTCATTGCTAGGATGCTGGGTTGCAGGTAAAAGATTAGGTGCAGGATTCGTGAAGTCGTAGCATCGGCAATAATGCTAAGACTAGGCAAAATTGCCTGGGCTAAGTTGCCTAGGACCTTGGCTGAAATGCAATAGGATTGATCTCAGAGACTGGATGCCCGTAGTATCACAAAATATTTCAGAATATTCAGTAATGTGGCACGTCTTTTGCTCTAGTATAACTGTTAGAAGCAGAAAGGGGGTGCCACATTACTCAAGCATTGGACCCTTTAACAGGTTTGAAAAACAATTGAATGATTAAAGTAATTTCAATCACATCTTAGAAATCTAATAGGTAAGAGGGGGAGAACTATGAGACCAGTGTATATGGTGTCGGGCGGTATCACGAAATTTGCCAAATCTACTCCAAAGAAGGACTTTCGATATATGGCCAAAGAGTCCTTTGATCAAGCCATGGCCGACGTGCCAAATTTGAGCCTAGACCAGATCGACGGCTCAGTCATCGCCTATTTTTCCGATCACTTTACTCGTCAGTTGATGGCAGGAATTATGGTACAAGATTATTTGGGGCTGACCCCAAAGCCCTCCAAACGAGTTGAATCCGGTGGAGCTACGGGAGGAATGTGCTTTCAAACAGCTTGGGAGGCCATTGCCAGTGGACGAATGAACGTCTGTGCTGCGGTAGGCTTTGAAACAATGTCCCATGTGAATACCTGGAAGGGAAATGAGTTTATAGCCCTAGCGTCAGATGTTAATTTTGATTACCCGGTTGGCGGTTTTTATACCGGCTATTACGCGATGATGGTTAGACGGCATATGCATGAATTCGGCACCACAGAACGGCAACTTGCAGCGGTTTCCGTTAAGAATCACGGCAACGCACTGCATAATCCCTATGCCCAATTTCCCGCGGAACTGACAATCGAAGATGTGCTCAACTCCGAAATGGTGGCAGATCCCTTAAAACGTTTGGATATTTGTGTCATGTCAGACGGAGCAGCTACGGCCATCTTAGCCTCAGAAGAGATGGCATTTAGGTTAACAGACAAACCAATCCTGATTAGCGGCGTGGGTACGGGAACAGATGCTATGCGTTTGTCGGATCGACCATCACGCGAAGTTATCCTTCTTGACCACGAACGTGCTGAGGATTATAAAGACTTGAAATATCCGGGGGTCCATTCCTTCAGGGGCGGCCGTGTTGCGGCAAAAGAAGCGTACAAAATGGCTGGGATCGAAAACCCGATTGAGCAGCTTGATTTCGTGGAGCTCCACGACGCCTTTACCTCCTCCGAAATTCAAACCTATGAAGATTTAGGCTTGTGCAAATATGGAGACGGTGGAAAATTTGTAGAATCGGGAGCAGCTAATGTCAACGGGAAAATGCCGGTAAATCCTTCAGGCGGACTGTTAGCCTGCGGTCATCCAGTGGGGGCAACGGGCTTAATGCAATCCGTTTTTGCTCTCTGGCAGCTGCAGGGGACCATTGGTCAACATTTCGGCGGGGACGATACCCTGCAAATAAACAATGCCAAACGAGGTTTGATTCATAGTCATGCGGGGACAGGTACCTATATTACCTGTAGCATACTAGAGAGGGGGTTCTAAACCATGAACGAAAAGAAACCACTACCAGTTAAAATGGAAGAGGTCGAACAAGGATGTGTTCTTTATAACATAGATCCCATCGTCATGAAATACCACTATGAAGTGGATTACATTCATAGTTATGCTCAAGATTCACCCTTTTTTGAGGGCTTAGCAAAAGGGGAACTCAAAGGAAGTAAATGTACAAAGTGCGGTGGTACGTTTGCGACCCCGCGCAGTCACTGCATGACTTGTGGAGCTGAGACAGAATGGATGCAGTTACCCTTGCAGGGAAAAGTGCATACCTATACGACGTGTTATTTTGGGGGACAAGAGTTTCTGGCAGAAACGCCCTTCACTCTGATTATGGTCGAGTGGCCTGGGGTTGACACACTTTTCTTATCCCGGCTGATTGGAGTGGCTCCGGAGGATGTCAAAATCGGCATGGATATTCAGGCAAAGTTTAAACGTTTGAGTCAGTTCAAACCCACGGACGTCTATTTTGTTCCTGTTGGATAAGGAAATGAAGGAACACCTTCTCTTCCCTTACCTTACCTTACTTTACTTTACTTCCTATGAAACAAGATGGTCCACTAGTAAGTTAGAAGTTCATGTGGGATAACCTGTGGAACATATTTAAACAGCCAGGCTCTGTTACAAGTAGATTGAATAAGTTGTACCGGAGTCTGCTTTTTTGGCATTGCAGTTAAGGTTGGAGTAGGGGGTATTAAGAGATGAGCCAATGTCTGGAAATGACGTTTCGGTCAATGATAAGCTCAATTAGTGATGGTATCTATATAACTGATTCTGAAGGTTACTGTATTGCTCATAATGAAGCTTTCCTACGTATCACAGGGATCCCTGCCAATGTTGTAAGTGGTAATGTAGAAACGCTCCTAGACAATCACTTGATATCGGATTCCGTGACTCTTGAGGTTATTCGCAGTGGTCAACGTGTGTCTAAGGTAATATCTTATCCGAGTGGGTGCGAGGCCTTAGTTACTGGCAATCCGTCGTTTGATGAAGAAGGCAACTTGGTTAACGTGGTGTGTGAGGTGCGTGACTTAAGTGAACTTAATACATTGAAAGATGAATTAAAACGGGCTAAACAGCTAAACAAGCAATACCGAGAGATCATAAGAAACTATAATCCAGTAAACGATGCAGCCCAGAAGATATCGGCTCGTGACCTCAAAATGCAAAGCATCCTGGATGAGCTGCCCAGGATCGGAGATTCCGAAGCGACAGTGCTGATCCATGGTGAATCAGGGGTAGGAAAAGGATTAATCGCCTCCCTGCTTCACGAACATAGCAACCGCAGAATCAAAGGGAAGTTCATAAAAGTGGACTGCAGTGCCATTCCATCCTCATTAATAGAATCAGAATTATTCGGCTATGAGGGAGGAGCATTTACAGGGGCACGAAGAGAGGGCAAGGCAGGGTTATTGGATCAAGCTAACCACGGAACAGCCTTTATGGACGAAATCGGAGAGTTATCCCCATTTCTTCAAGTAAAACTGCTAAGTGTACTGCAGGACCATAAAATTCTTCGGGTTGGAGGAACGACACCTCTGCCGATGGACATCAGGTTTGTGTGTGCTACCAACCGTGATCTAGAGAAAATGGTGGATGAGGGGACATTCCGTAAGGATCTCTATTATCGGCTAAATGTCATACCCATTGCTATTCCGCCCCTGCGAGAACGAAAGGACGATATTTTTGGGCTGACTCTAACCTTTTTAGAAAAATTTTGCAAGAAATATCGTCGCAGTCTGAGTTTTGCCCCGGCTGCGATGGACAGCTTATACGAATACTCATGGCCAGGCAATGTGCGCGAACTGGAGAACGTTGTGGAACGGCTGGTTGTACTTACTCAAACTAGTCTGATAGGGAAGCTGGATTTACCTGAAAAAATTTGGCAGGCTACTCATGTAATGGTCCCTAGCGAGCCCTCACATTTTAACGAGAGGAAAGTAATACCGCTCAAAGAGGCGGTGGCTGCTACAGAACGACACTCGATTGAGGGAGCGTTCCTGCAAAATAAACACCTTGGGCCGACCGCGAAGGCTCTAGGGGTGGATATCTCGACCCTTTTACGAAAATGCAAAAAGCTGGGCATTAGAAGGACTACAACAATAGAAATACCATGAACAGAACAATTGGCTTGGGCTGAATCACCAAAAAGGATTGTTTTACAAGGAGGTTAGATTGTCAAATGACAAAAGTTATAGGCCTTGAAAAAGCTATCAGCAAGATTGAGAATGGAATGACCATAATGGTCGGAGGGTTTATTGGGTGTGGAGCTCCCAGCCAGCTTTTGGAAGAAGTCTGTCGGCAGGAAGTCAAAGAGCTGACCCTCATTGCTAATGATACAGGTATCCTTGGGGATGCGATGTCACAACTCATTGTGCAACATTGCGTGAGCAAGCTCATTGCAACCCACATAGGTACGAACAAAGAAACAGGAAGGCAAATGTCGACAGGTGAGCTTGAAGTGAAGCTGGTACCTCAGGGAACCTTAGTCGAGCAGATTCGGTCAGCAGGTGCGGGTTTAGGAGGGATTTTAACTCCAACCGGGATTGGAACCATTGTGGAGGAAGGTAAGCAAAAGCTTGTTCTCAATGGTGCGGAATATCTTCTGGAACTTCCAGTTCGGGCTAATGTTGCCTTATTAAATGCCTATAAAGCGGATAAGGTCGGGAATCTCGTTTATCGTCGTGCAGCTCGTAATTTTAATCCAGTCATGGCAATGGCCGCAGATTTGGTTATCGCTCAAGTGGATAATATTGTTGAAATAGGGGAAATAGACCCGGACGATGTTATGACACCAGGTATTTTTGTGGACTATATAGTTCACAAACAGTCACAGGAGGTGACCGATCTTGGATAAGGAAACAAGAATGGAGTGGCTTGTAAAACGAGTAGCTCAAGAATTTAAAATGGGAGATGTCGTTAATTTAGGGATTGGAATCCCCACTAAAGTCGCTAACGCACTACCTGAAGGAATAAAAATTATCCTTCAATCTGAGAATGGCTATCTGGGGGTTGGACCAGCACCGGAAGTCGGAAAAGAGGATTCTGATACTGTGAATGCAGGAGGGCAATATGCAACCATTTTACCAGGCGGTTGTAGCTTTGATAGTGCCACGTCTTTTGCCATCATTAGGGGGGGGCATGTAGATGCAACCGTTTTAGGAGCTCTTCAAGTAGATGAAGAAGGAAATCTGGCAAGCTGGATGATCCCTGGAAAGATAGTTCCTGGTATGGGTGGAGCAATGGACCTAGTAGTCGGTGCACGACGGGTTATTATTGCAATGGAGCATTGCGCCAAAAATGACGGCCTTAAAGTTTTAAAAAAGTGCACCTTGCCTTTAACAGCAGCAAAACAGGTTAATTTAATTGTCACGGATATGGGAGTTATGGAAGTGACCCCCAACGGTTTGATGCTTAAAGAGATTGCACCTGGCCTAACTTTTGAGGAAGTACAGGCATGTACAGAAGCTATTCTGATCGAACCGGATAAAGTTGCTGTGTGATCAGAATCAATCCATAAAATATTGGAGAAAAATATCTTTATGGTAAGCAGGAGTTCAGATCTCCATATAGAATAACTGAATATAATAAATTTTCAAAATACTTCCATTTCGATCCCCCAAATTTATTGTGAGTGAATGTTTACCGTGCATGAGTAACAGGTTGACCCCTACAGAGTAGGGGTTTATATACAAAGTTAATATTCAGAATTATTTGAAAAACAAATAATTAAATATATTCTGAATACATTATATTTAAACTGAAAAGGGGGGATGCGTTAAGACGATTAGCTTAGATGATTCACAAATAAGAAGCGTTGTTCAGGAAGAATTTTGGATTAAGTCATAGTCATTAATGCTAAAGTAAAGAGGAGGGAATTTATGTCAGATCACGGCTCGAAACCCCGTTGGGGGCAACCCTTAACCGGTATTATTTCCACAGTTGTTCTTTTACTTATCGCACTGGTAACTTGGTTTATTTTTGCCTCACCCCATGGAATCTTTAAGTTTTATGAACACCCTATCCTTGCGTTTTTGGCTTGGATGATTTTGGTAGGCCTTTGGCAACATATGATTTTTGGAGATTGGCCATTTGCCAAGATTAAGAGTCCGGTGACCCGCGGGATTGTGGAAATTGGGGTCAACATCGTGATGGTCTACGTCATTATCTATGGTATTTTTCAAGGATTTCTTGGTAAGCTCATACTTCCTCTCTGGAGTGTTGAAGCCTTAGAGGCTCGTGGGATCGCTGAAGAAGTAGCCCACGAATACGTTGGTGGATCTCTAACAATGGTGGTACTAATGGGCTTTTTTACCTATGCGTTTTGGACGATTATCTTTAAAAAGTGGCCTTGGGCGGGCAAACTTGACGCGCCTTCTGCTGGCTTGGCGGAGTGGTCGATCACTACGGTCGTAACGCTCTTAGCCTATGGATGCCTAATTTATCCTTTCTACGTAGCTGTGGCTTTAAAGCAACCTATTGCAGCCGCTGCTCCTTGGTGGGGAGCGATTGATGGAGTTCCTCACCTGTATTTTATTGTTGGGATTTGGGAATGGATGGTTGTTTACCTGTTCATGACTGCGAATGTCTGGTCGGGAAAACCGTTTCATCTTATTAAAAAACAGCCTTGGAGTGGGCTCGTTGCCTTGGTTTCAATCATTCTTTTGTCCTACGTTACTTGTAAAATCGCTGTAGCTGGAATGGGTGCAGTATGGGGTGCTGTGGATCCTAAAGCCGCTGATGGGCCTACATCCTTGGCATGGCGCTATTACAATTCTGCCTCCCTTGCTGGCTTTACCTTATTTCCGTTTTTGATCTGGAACCATTATTTCGATAACTGGCCTCAAAAATGGGGAAGCGTTGTTGGGTGGCTCGTTCGGACAGTTGGGGTTTTCGTTGCTGCAGTAGTTCAGTTTTATATCTATTACGCAGTATGTTTGCCTCTATTAGGACTGAAACCAGAATTCTCTAATCATACTAACAAACCCTTGGTTTGGTTATTCTGGGCTATTATCCCCTTACTCTTTAACGATTGGTTCATGGGAAAATATCCATTCTATACTTCGGAAGCTGAGCATGTGGATGTGGCTGGAGCAAAAACAACGTCAAGTTCTACTTAAAATACTACTTCATGATGTGTCACAATAACAAGTCATGACGTGTTTTACTGTGACACATCATGGTTCAGAGTTATCGAGTAGGAGTATTACATCCCAAGTGATTTTGGCGAAATGCCAGCCGAGAGTCTATGGAAACTAAAAGGAGGGGTTTATAATGGCTGAATCTACCAACAAGAGCAAGATGGTTTATGAGGAGGAGTATGGGACTTTTAAATTAGAGGTTGGTGAATATTATAATTTTGCCGAAGATGTTGTGGACAAATGGGCTCAAGATCCCGACAAATTGGCTATGTTATGGGTTGATGATGAAGGCCACGAAGTAAAGAAAACCTACAAGGAGATTAGTGAAAATTCTCAGCGTTTTGCCAATGCTATGCATGCTCTGGGGATTACTCAGGATGATGTAATAATTTTGATTCTGCCTCGGTTTTCAGAGTGGTGGGAGGTCTTTGTTGGTGCAATCCGCATGGGGGCTGTAATCTCGCCGGGAACTACTCAGCTCACAGCTAAGGACCTTGCCTACCGTGTTAATGCTTCCAATGCATCAGCTTTCATTACTGATGCAAATATCGCAGCTAAATTTGATGAAGTAAGTGACCAGTGTCCGACTGTCAGGGCCAAACTGATTGTTGGATCAGAAAGAGAAGGTTGGCTGAATTTTACTAAGACCATCCAGTCAGCTTCACCAAGCTTTGACTCAGTGCACACACGCAGTGATGCTACAGCTGTTTTATACTTTACCTCTGGTACAGTAGGTTATCCCAAGATGGCCGTTCATAACCACTCTTACCCCCATGGGCATAGTGTTACAGGAAAATATTGGCTCAATCTTGGCCCGGATGATTTACATTGGAATGTGAGCGATACCGGTTGGGCCAAAGCTGCCTGGAGCAGCATTTTTGGTCCTTGGAACCAAGGAGCAGCGGTTTTTGTCCATCATACTAGCCGCTTCGATACCAAAAAGACCTTGGAATTCCTGGAAAAATACCCCATAACTACCTTGTGCGGGGCGCCGACGAACTACCGTATGCTCGTGCTCGAGGACCTAAAGAAGTATAAATACCCAACCTTGCGTCACTGCGTAGGGGCTGGTGAACCGCTGAATCCCGAAGTCATTAAAATCTGGAAAGAGGCCACGGGAATAACTATTCGCGATGGCTACGGACAAACCGAAACGGTGCTCTTATTGGGCAGTTTCCCCTTTATAGAAGCGAAATATGGCTCGATGGGCAAACCAACACCGGGTTTTATAGTCAAAATAATTGATGAAACCGGTGATATTCTTCCCCCGAATAAGGAAGGGGATGTGGCAGTTCTAGTTAAGCCGGAACGTCCGATCGGTTTGTTTACGGAATACCACGGGGATCCAGTGCGAACTGCATCCGTCTATCGTGGCAATTGGTACCTGACCGGTGACCGCGCTTACATGGATGAAGATGGCTACTATTGGTTCGTAGGGCGGAGTGATGATGTTATTTTGACTTCCGGCTATCGGATTGGACCTTTTGAAGTGGAAAGTGCTTTACTTGAACATCCCTCCGTGGCAGAATCAGCCGTGGTTTCCAGCCCGGACGATTTGCGGGGTGAGGTGGTCAAAGCGTTTATTATCTTAAAAACCAGTTTTGAGGCTAGTGAAGAACTGCTGAAGGACATCCAGGAATACGTCAAGAAAGCAACGGCTCCCTACAAATATCCGCGCCTGATTGAATTTGTTGAAACCCTGCCTAAAACTGTCAGTGGGAAAATTCGCCGGGTTGAACTGAGGGACAAAGAATGGGCTAGCTACAAACGGTCCTCGGCCGAAATGTAAGATAATTAAAGAGGGTGTAACAAAACTTCTTTTCTAGTTTGTTACACCCTCTTATTGTTCGTTTTTTGGGGAAAGAGATGTCCTTTACACAAAAATAGTCAAACCTTTGAGGGGTTATGGAATATTAGATAGAAATGTCAACTAATTGATACATGTCTACAAAGTAGACATAAAGCTGAAGCTGGGACAAAGGGGTAAAGTGTGAGTTATACAGTCAAATGTGTAAACGAAAATGGACACTTTTGGAACCGGGTATTCTGGGGTATTTGTGCCCTGCACAGGACGTAACCCTTAAAAATAGGGAAATCAGACTGATCAAGCCTCCGAATTGTAGCTTGGCACGGGAATTGCAAGACAATTCAATAGATTCAGAATAAGAAAGATGTCGTCAGGAGTCTAATCCCAGAAACTTATCAAAAAACAAGAAATGGGTGAGCAAATATGACCAACTATCAAGACCTTTATCAAGAAAAACTTTGCACAGCAGAAAAGGCCATCAAGCTTGTCCAGAATGGAGACTCAATTATCGTACCTGTCGGAGTTGGTGAACCACCGGCTCTTTTGACGGCTTTATCAGAGCATCGGCGTGAGTACCTAGATGTCAAAATATCCCAAATTCTTCCGATTAGAAAGTTTGGGTATATTGACCCTGAAACTGTTGAACATGTTCGCCATGTGGCATTTTTCTTTGGAGGAGTTACACGAGCAGGAGGGCAGCAAGGGTGGATCGACTACTTGCCAAGTTATTTTGGCGAAATGCCACGGATGTTTGAAGATGGGTTTTATGCAGTTGATACTGTCTTTACTCTTGCATCACCGATGGATGAATATGGGTATTTCTCAATCAGTTTAGGAGCCGATTATACAATGGCTGCGATTAAGAAAGCCAGGTCAGTCGTTCTAGAGGTCAACCCCAACGTACCCTTTGCCAATGGAAATTGCTTAGTTCATATCTCCCAGGTATCAGCCCTTGTAGAGGATAATACGCCACTAACGGAAGTCGGGCTTCCTAAAATTGGTCAGGTTGAGGAAGCAATCGGTAAATACGTGGCAGATTTAATCGACAATGGTTCGACGCTTCAGATCGGATTTGGGGCTATTCCAGATGCTGTCGTGATGCAACTCACCCATAAACATGATTTAGGTATTCACTCGGAAATGTTAGGGGATGGGATCTTAACTTTGATTGAAAGTGGCGCGGTGACGAACCAGAATAAAAATTATCTACCGGGAAAAGTAATTGCCACCTTTGCCTTGGGTACAAAGCGTCTCTATGATTTTATGAACCGTAATCCTCAGCTGGAGATGCACCCAGTCGACTTTACAAATGATCCTTGTCTTGCCGGGCAGAATGATAATTTAGTCACGATTAATGCTTCCATGCAAGTAGATTTCCTGGGTCAATGCTGTTCTGAGAGTTTGGGAAGTACTCCTTACAGTGGAACCGGCGGGCAGGTAGACTTCGTTCGAGCGGCCAATCGATCTAAAGGTGGAAAATCCTTTATCGTGCTTCCAGCTACTGCGAAGAGTGGAACAATTTCGCGGATCACACCGACTTTAACCCCTGGTTCGGCCATCACGACTCCGAAAAACGATGTAAACTACGTCGTTACAGAATACGGTGTTGCACAGTTGCGAGGAAAATCGGCTAAGCAACGGGCTCAAGCATTGATTGCCATTGCTCATCCTGATTTTCGTGGAGAATTAACGGAAGCCGCTAAGAAAATGAATTTATTTTAGAAGTAAAGGAGAGATACAATGTCGAGAGCAGTTATTGTGAGTGCTGCAAGGACGCCGTTTGGTACGATGGGTGGAAGTCTGAAGGATATTTCCGCGGTTGACCTTGGTGCACATGTGATTCGGGAAGCGCTTAAACGTGCGGAACTTTCAGGGGACATTATCGATAATGTTCTTATGGGGATGGTTATCCAGGGTGGAGCAGGACAGATCCCCTCGCGTCAAGCGAGTATCAAGGCCGGACTCCCCATGGAGGTCACCTCAGAGACGATCAATAAAGTGTGTGCTTCTGGAATGCGTGCTGTGACTTTAGGTGAAACCATCATCCGTGCAGGGGATGCAGACGTTATTATCGCCGGCGGAATGGAGAGCATGTCTAATGCTCCTTTTGCCCTAAAAAAGGCTCGGTTTGGGTATCGCATGGGAAATGACAGTCTTTTGGACTTGATGGTCAATGATGGCTTGTGGTGTGCTTTTCACAATGTCCATATGGCGGTCCACGGATCTTCCGTGGCCAAAGAGTATGGAATTTCGCGTGAGGACCAGGATGAATTTGCGCTAAGATCTCAACAATTAGCGTCAAAGGCCATCGACGCAGGTAAGTTCGTCGATGAGATTGCTCCAGTGGAAATCCCACAACGAAAAGGGGATTCTCTTTGGTTTGCCCATGACGAAGGGCCTCGGCGAGATACCACTCTTGCCAAACTATCTGCTTTACCTCCTATTTTTGTCAAAGAAGGTACTGTCACAGCCGGAAATGCACCTGGTGTCAATGACGGGGCTGGTGCAATGGTACTAATGAGTGAGCAAAAAGCACGTGAATTAGGGAAGAAGCCACTGGCGACGATACTTGGGCATGCCAGCGTTGCTCAAGAGCCTGCCTATATTGCTACAACTCCAGGACTGGCAATCAATAAGCTCTTAAAACAAAAAGGAATGACCATTCAGGATATTAACTTAATTGAAGCGAATGAGGCCTTTGCGGCGGTCGCTTTAACGAGTCAAAGGATCGCCAAGTGGAATCCAGAAATTGTAAACGTCAATGGAGGGGCTATAGCCTTAGGGCACCCGATAGGAGCCAGTGGAGCAAGAGTTATCATGACCCTGATTTATGAATTGCGCCGCCGCGGCGGTGGCTTGGGTATTGCGGCGATTTGCAGCGGAGCAGCACAGGGAGATGCAATTCTACTTGAGGTGAACGGCGGATAAGTATATAAAAGGTGAATTGAGATTGGGGTGGGATAGAGATGGACTTTCAGTTAAACCATGACCAACTAATGATGCAAAAGATGGTGAGAGATTTCGTCCGAGACGAAATTATTCCCCAAGCATCTATAACCGATGAGACACATGTTTATCCAAAAGAGATCCTTCGTAAGATGGGTAAACTCGGATTGATGGGTATTCCCATTCCGGAAGAATATGGGGGAGCGGGATCCGATTTCTTATCCTATATCTTGGCGATTGAAGAGATCGCCAAAGGATGTGCTTCAACAGCTGTCATTTTAGCGGTTCATACCTCGGTGGGAACTTTTCCGATTCTCTATTTTGGTACGGAGGAACAAAAACGAAAATATTTGCCTAAACTAGCAAGAGGAGAATTTATTGGGGCGTTTGCCTTGACAGAGGCTAATGCTGGTTCCGATGCGTCGAGTCTGCAAACGACGGCTGTTCTTAAAGGAGATCACTACCTCTTAAACGGCACGAAGCGTTTTATTACCAATGCTGGTAATGCGGATGTTTATTTGGTTATGGCATCAACAGATCGCAAGAAAGGGCCTCATGGGGTGACTTCTTTTTTGGTGGATAAGGACACGCCGGGTTTTAAAGTAGGAAAAAGGGAAGAGAAAATGGGCCTCAACGGATCGACAACGTGTGAACTGATTTTTGAAGATGCCATGGTTCCTGTAGAAAACCTTTTGGGAGCAGTAGGGCAAGGCTTTAAAGTCGCGATGTCACTTCTGGACGGTGGGAGGATCGGAATTGGTGCACAGGCTTTAGGAATTGCTGAGGCAGCTCTAGAGGCGGCCCTTGCTTATTC
>NZ_JYNH01000049.1 GCF_000960765.1 Desulfosporosinus sp. I2
CATCGCGTTTATGGGGAAATTAGTTAAAGGAGTTTTTTAGATGAATGGTCAGACACGAAGCAATCTCCATGCTGGGCAAACCGTGGATATTGTCTTAAAAGCAGATCAAAGAACAGGGAAACTGACGCGCGGAGTGGTTAAAGATATTTTAACAAACTCACAGAATCATCCGAGAGGGATTAAAGTTAGACTAACCGATGGACAAATTGGAAGGATTCAAGAAATCCATTCGTAAGCTTACGACAGCTTTTTTACCAAATTTTTAAGGTCCTCAGGAAAGGGCGCGCGAATAATTATGGGGAGCCCTGTTGCAGGATGCAAAAAGGCATACACAGAAGAGTGCAAGGCTTGGCGTGATAGCAATGAAGTCTCACCTCCATAAAGATCATCTCCAAGCAAGGGATGTCCCAACCCTTCACAATGAGTACGAATTTGATGGGTACGTCCAGTTTCTAAAATAAATTCAAGCAACGTAGCATTTGGATAGCGATGTAGAACACGAAAAAGTGTCCGAGCAGGCATTCCCTGAGATCCGATTTGTCTCTTGATAAAACTATTAGGGGCAAATTCGAGGGGGCGTCTATAACTCCCTCCGCTTCTAGGACTATTCCCTGAACAAAGCCCACGTACCGTTTATGAATATGTCCGTGTTCTAGTTGCCAACCAAGTTGTTGATGAGCAAATTGATTTTTGGCGATGACAACAACGCCTGAGGTATTGCGATCAATTCGGTGAATGGGTCGATACAGGCGATTTTCGCCTTTACGCTCCCAATAGCCAATGACTGCATTTCCTAAGGTGTTTGTAGGGTAACGATGGTTTGGATGAACGACTTGCCCGATTGGTTTATTGACTGCTAAGATGTATTCATCTTCGTAGAGAATTTCAAGGGGAAGGTCTTGGCCAGGAATGTTAGCTTCCTCGTCAGAGAAAAGTTGAATTGATAACTTTTCTCCTTCTTTTCCACGTGCCGTTAAATAGGTAAATCGGCCATTGACCCAAACGCGTTCTCCTTGTTTTAAGCGCTGTAATAGTTTAAGCGAAAAATGAAATTTATGGCGTAAGATAGTAAGATATTTTTGGCCAGAGTCCTCTACTTGTAGATGGTATTCCCATAGAGCAGGTTTTGAGTTCATGTTTCCTCCTAATTGACTCGTGATTTATAAACATCGCGCTTAGCTGAATTAAGTAACATACTTTACTAACATAAAAGTGATAATAAAAGGAAATCGAAGAATTACGAAGAATATCTCATAGTCAACTGATTGCTTTGACTGAATTGTAAGGAGGCCCACTATGAAAGACGTTCGTATCGAAAAACTAGCTGATTCTTTAATTAATTACTCGATCGCACTTCAACCTGGCGAGAAAATTCTGATTGAGGTGTTTGGTCCAGATCTTCCGCTCGCTCAAGCGCTTGTGAGATATGCCTATCAAGCGGGTGGCTTGCCATTTCTGTCTATGGTTAATCATACCTTACTCCGTGAACTATTAAAAGAATTTACGGTTGAGCAGGCCGAGGCCATGACCCGCTGGGATCTGGCACGGATGAAAGAGATGCAAGCCTATCTGGGAATAAGAGGCGGAGAAAATGCCAACGAATGGGCCGATATCCCCAGCGAAGCCATGAAAAACTATGCTTCCCACTACCAAAAACCAGTGCATTCGGAGCAGCGTGTGCCGCATACCCGATGGTGTGTTTTAAGATATCCAAACGCTTCAATGGCTCAGTTAGGAAACATGAGTATCGAAGGATTTGAAAATTTCTATTTTGACGTGTGTAACTTAGATTATTCCAAGATGTCACGCGCCATGGATCCCTTAAAGGAGCTTATGGAGAAAACTGATAAGGTACGGATTGTAGGACCAGGGACTGAGTTAACCTTCTCTATTAAAGGGATGCCAGCCATTAAGTGTGATGGACATGTGAATATTCCAGATGGGGAGATTTTTACGGCACCAATTAAAGAATCGGTCAAGGGCAAAATCAGTTATAATACTCAATCTCTCTACCAAGGCTTCACCTATGAAAACATCGTTTTGGAGTTCGAAAACGGAAAAATTATTAAAGCTACTGCCAATGATACCGAACGAATTGAGTCTTTATTTAATACAGATCAAGGGGCTCGTTACGTTGGAGAGTTTGCCATCGGAGTGAATCCTTACATAAGTACTCCCATGAAAGATACCTTATTTGATGAGAAAATCGACGGGAGCTTTCATTTTACCCCAGGATCCTGCTATGATGATTGTAGCAATGGGAACAAATCCGCTATCCACTGGGATTTGGTGTGTATTCAAAGACCAGATTATGGCGGTGGGGAAATTTACTTTGATGAAATTTTGGTTCGCAAAGATGGGCGCTTTGTCTTACCGGCACTTGAGAGTTTAAATCCGGAGAACCTAAAATCTTAAGGGCATGGAGAAAGAGATTTTTAACGTAAGGAGTCGATAATTAACGGTCATGAAAGGTAAACGATTACGTTTGGTCTATAATCCTTACGCGGGGCGACGAAAATTAACCGGACAACTCGATACCGTGATTCGCATTTTTCAAGAAAGCGGATACGAAGTTAATGTACATAGGGCATGTTCTCAGGAAGATGTGGAACAGGTTGCCTCTCAAAGCAATGATGTAGACTGTTTCGTAATTGCCGGAGGAGATGGGAGTATTCATCAGACGGTTAACGGGTTGTTGAAAATTCCGGAGGCTCAACGCCCTGCGCTGGGTATTTTACCCGTAGGGACGGCCAATGATTTAGCTTTCGCGTTGCGCTTGCCAAAAAGTATTCCAGAAGCGTGTAAAGTAATTGCTAAAGGGAATATATTCCAGATGGATACTGGCCGGGTAAATGACCGGTACTTTGTTAATGTGGCAAGTGCGGGACTGCTGACAGATGTTTCTCAAAAGGTAGATACCCGGGTCAAAAATACACTTGGGCAACTAGCTTATTTTCTCAAAGGAATTGAAACCCTTCCTTCATTTCGTCCGTTTCATGTGGAGTTTGAGAAAGATGGCCAACACTTCGCGGAAGAGGTTGTCTTGTTTATGGCTGTGAATGGACATTCGGTTGGAGGACTTAGGCAACTTGTCCCCAGAGCTTCGCTTACTGATGGAAAGCTGGACATTCTAATCGTTCTTGCATCCGGTTGGCCAGAAACAATCCGTCTTCTCCTCAATGTTTTGAGGAAGGAAAAGGTAGAATCTGAAAAAATTATGGAATTTCAAACCACTCAATTAACCGTCTCAACGGATCGGGTCATTCAATCAGATCTTGATGGAGAATGTGGCCCGGTAAGCGCATGGCAGGTCAATATTGGACCGAAAATTTCGGTACTTTGTTAGAAAAACTGCCATAAAGTGGCACCTAGCGCCTGGATAAAATCTTCTAAGCTTCAGATCGTGTTAGTGAGGTTGGATGGAGGGATTTTATGATTGGCACATCCTTTCAGCAAGGGATTTTAAGGAAACTTAGTGAATATGGCCCAGTCTACATTGTTGGCGGAGCAGTTCGTGATGCACTATTGGGAATTCCCTCTAAAGATTTGGATCTTGTCTCGGTACTTTCCCTTCAAGAAATCTATACGTTATTATCGGATGGGGGCTACAATCCTCATGTGATGGGGGCAAAACAACAGACGCTAAGCTTATTTCAAGGGACAGATCGAATGGACATTGTATCCTTTGATGGAGAGATTAAACGAGATGCCCTCCATAGGGATTTTACCTTGAATGCACTTTACCAAGATGTCAGGACGGGAGAAATTAAAGATCCTTTGAAGGGTCTTGAGGATTTAAAAATTCGACGTCTTAGGGCCTGTGGGAGCGCGGACGAACGCTTTAACGAAGATCCACTCAGGACACTTCGACTCGTTCGACTTGCAATACGCCATAATTTCACAATTGAGCCGGAGACTTGGCAGGCTGCATTAGATCATGTTCCTGATCTTAAAAATGTCTCGTTCGAACGAGTGACCGTTGAATTGGGGAGAATTCTGCTCTTGGATGAGGTTGATAAGGCTTTAGGGCTACTCAACGATTTAGGATACTTTCAAGCGTATATTCCTGAATTGGCACGACTTAAAGGATTGATTCAAAATCAATCCTTTACTATGGATGCTTGGGAACATACTTGCCAGGTGGTCAAGAATACACCTATGAATGTCTTAGTGCGCTTAGCGGCTTTATTTCACGATTTGGGAACGTGGAAAACAGCTGAAGGGAAGCGACACTTTTTAGAACACGAAAAGGAAAGTGTTCGTTTGGTCCAAGAAATCTTACCACGCTTTCGCTGGTCTATGGTTCTTCAAGGTGGAAGTCGTGGAGAACGAGAACTTATGTTTTTAGTGGGGCATCATAGTCTGGGAGCCCTTACTTTTAAGAGTGATTTAAAGCAGGATTTGATAAACTCCAAGGTTCACAAAAAGGCTCAACGTTTGGCCTGGCAGATAGGCTGGGATGGTCAGAAGTTTGATACCCAAAGAGTAGAGAATCTGCTAGATTTATGGAGAGCGGATTTTCTCGCTGGAAACCAGAATACAGGAGAATACCGTGAACGAATTAATCGGATCCAGGACGAGATCAGAACTATAAACCTTGTATTAATAGAAAGAACAAATTCGCTCGATTGGAGGGTTTTTGAGAAATTCGCTCATGCTAAAGGGCTAGAAGGGAAGCAGTTTGGCCGCTTAAAGGAACAGATTCGTTCGCGAGCTATGATGGACACTGATATTTGTTTTGACTTAAATTTTCTTGAAAAGGAATATCAACTCTTTTGGCATAATAGCGACTCTTAATTTTTAGAACGTTGTTTAGAAAATATTTTTGACTTAGATGAATTATAAAGTTATGATTATTACAATAATTTTAATGAAGGAGTGGTTACGAATGGAAAAAACAATGGCGTTGTACTGTATGCGGGTATATACATACTGGTGATAATCCGCCTGATATTTGTCCAGTTTGTGGTGTCGATTCGAGTTTCTTTGAACTTGTTACTGAAGAGGGCGCTCTAAAAGTGGCGACAGATGTAAAACCAATTTCAAAGTCGGTCATCGTACAGCCTGACAAAGCAACTGCAATACGTCAAGCTCTCTATCGAATTTCCTACGGTCTTTTTATTATTACTTCTCAAGCCGAGGGGCGAGACAATGGTCAATGTGCTAACACCTGTTTTCAAGTTACTTCAGAACCTGCGAAAATTGCGATTGGGATTAATAAACAAAACTTTACGCATGAGTTAATCCAGAAGAGTGGCAAGTTTGGCGTTTCTGTGTTAAGCCAGACAGGTCAAGATTATGCACGAGGTTTTGGGTATCGTTCAGGTCGGGATGTCAATAAGTTTGAGGGTTTGGCAGTCCATCGTGGGGACTCTGGAGTCCTGCTACTTGACGATGTGCTTGTCACTATGGAAGCAACTGTGACGGGTCAGCTAGATGCCGGTACTCACACATTATTCCTTGGGGACGTTACAGCAGGGGAGATCCTTCAAAAAGGTGAACCAATGACCTATGCCTTTTTTAGGGCGTCCAAGTAATTCTTACGATAAACAAATACATAAACCCCTCACAAATCTGTGAGGGGTTTAGTTCATGAAGATCCCTTCGAGGAGGAAAGCATGAAATTAGAGCAAAGATTACTATGGAAGACAAACATAAGACGATGGGGAGAACAATTAGGTTTTATCGCTATTGGGTTTACTTCAGCAGACCCAATAAAGGGTTTAGGCCATATGTTACTTGCACGAATTAAACAGGGGGTGGCGACACCTTTTGAAAAAACTGAAATACAGCAGCGTATTAACCCACGAGCAGTTTGGCCAGTATGCCAGACGGTTGTTGTCCTAGCCTATCCATTCCCTGCTTCTCTACCAGCTCATGAAGGAGAAGGAATTTTGGCGCGCTCAGCGGTAGGGGAGGACTATCATCACTTCATTCATCAAAAGATCAAGGTTTTAGTGGATACTATGCTTGAAAACGATTGGCCGGGGAACTTCGATGTTCAAGTTGATACTGGACCTTTAATTGAACGAGCTTTTGCGTTACGAGCAGGAGTCGGTTGGATTGGCCGAAACCAGCAACTAATAATACCTAGTTTTGGTTCTTTTATGGCCCTCGCCCTACTTCTTTTAGACCAAGAGCTACCTTCAGATGCCCCTCTTAAAGCTGACCAATGCGGAACTTGTCAGAAGTGTGTTCAAGCTTGCCCTGCGCAGGTCATTGGTACAGAACCGTTTGCAGCTAACCGTTGTGTTGCTTACCTTACCCAGAGTAAGGAGGTGCTCACGGAGGAGGAGCGCAGTCAAATGGGACTTCGAATCTTTGGCTGTGATACGTGCCAGGAGGTATGCCCACATAACCAGAGAAGGATAGAGGAGGAGCAAATTTCTTCATCCCCACTTCAGCGTGGTGTCAATTTGCTAGAAATACTGAGTATGACAAAAACAGAGTTCCAACAGCGTTTTAGAGTAACTGCGGCTGGTTGGCGTGGCAAGGGAGTCCTCCAGAGAAATGCCTTTTTGGCTATGCATAATGCTCAAGATGAACGTTGTCAACATTGGTTATACGAACGTGAAAAGCATAAGTCTGTTCCACCTATTATTATTCCCTATAATTAGCGAGGCTCGAAGTGCGATTCACGAGTTGATTAGATTAACGGATCGCCACTCATACATTAAATGTTTCGGCAAATTGTTTAATCTCGTCCAGATTAATGGTTGAAACATCACTGGTTACCCCAGCAACTTTTTTTACGATTTGCCGTTCAAGAAAGTTCAATTTAGAGATGATGAACTCTCCACCAAATAACCCCTTGGAGATAGCATGGTCGCGTAATTCTTGGGGATACGCAGTTTCAAATTGTTTCTTAGATTGATCTCCCTCATACATACAGCAGAGAAAAAGTCCTAGTTGTTTGCTCATGAGAACAGTTTGGTTTTGCTTGAGGAATTGTTTGACTCGCGATTTGACCGAACCGACATAAATGGAACTTCCAAGGATGACTGAGTTGTAGCCTGTCAAATCAGGATTCGGACATTTCTTGAGATTTACAATTTCGACATCCCCATGGAGTTGCCCCTTTAGCAATTGAGCAACTTTTTCCGTTGTCCCATGAGAAGAGGAGAAGATAATAATTGTTTTCAACATGATCTCTCCTTAACTAATAATTGGATACTGATGCGCTCATTATATAGTATATATTGCTATTTTTACTAGAGGAAAGAGAAATTTGGCACGATGTATTGTGGTAATGACAGGTGGCACAAGAATTAAGCGAACAGGTAGCTTGGTCGATTTTGATCAAGCTGCCTGTTCGCTTAAATTCGAATTTTACACGTTTTATAAATTGGCTAATCTTTGCTCGACGAAATGAGTAATTCGTTTAAGGGCTTCTAGAAGTTGTTCGGTAGAATAAGCATAGGAGCAGCGTATATGTCCTTCTCCAGACGGTCCAAACGCAGTCCCTGGAACGACCGCGACCTTTTCTGCTTTTAGGAGTTGTTCTGCAAATTCCTCAGAGGATAACTTTGTCTTTGAAATATCCGGGAAAACGTAAAAGGCTCCCAAGGGTTCGAAACAATCAAGTCCCATTTGCCGAAAGCCATGAACCATCAGGCGGCGTCTTCGATCATATTCCGTGACCATGTCATTTCTAGCGTCTGTAGCGGAGCGCAATGCTTCTATAGCAGCAATTTGTCCCATGATGGGGGCACAGAGCATCGTGTATTGATGAATTCGTGTCATACCTCCGATCAGATCGGCGTTGCCTGCCACATAACCGATTCGCCAACCTGTCATAGCGTAAGATTTCGAGAATCCACTGACAAAGAGTGTGCGATCATGCATGCCAGGTAAGCTGGCAAATGAGACATGGGTGCCGTCATAAGTAAGATCAGAATAAATATCATCTGCAAGGACGAGCAGATCATGTTTTACCACAAACTCAGCAATCGGAAGAAGGTCCTCACGATTCATAATTGCGCCAGTCGGGTTATTCGGGAAGGATAGAACGAGAAGTTTTGCTTTGGGGGTATATACTTTGTCTAACTCTTCCACTCGCAAACGAAAATCATCTTTAGCGAGGGTTGGAACGAAATGAACGCTTGCACCTGCTAGTATTGCGCAGGGGGCATAGGATACATAGGATGGATCAGGAACTAAGACGACATCTCCTGGTTCGAGAACAGCTCTCATCACTAGGTCAACGGCTTCGCTGGCTCCTGTGGTGATTAGAATCTCTTGGTGCGGATCGTAGGAAAGCCCCAGCGTTGTATATAAATGGTGAGAAAGCTCTTCGCGCAATTCAAAAAGGCCAGCATTACTCGTGTACATTGTCTGACCCTGTTCTAAGGAAAAAATGCCACTTTCACGGACGGTCCAAGGGGTGACAAAGTCGGGTTCTCCAACCCCTAAGGAAATCACATCCTTCATAGTTGCAACCAGATCGAAAAACTTTCGGATTCCTGAGGGGGGAAGTGTAGCGACATGGGAAGCAAGATATTTATTCATGGAGAAACCACGAGACGTTGAATTGTCTCTTCCTCTCCCATAAGCTCGACTCCGTCTTGCTTATAGCGGCGAAGTAAAAAATGAGTTGCAGTACTTTGAACATGCTCATGAGGAGCAAGCTTTTCAGCAACAAACAGAGCGACGTCTTGCATTGTTTTACCTTCAACGAGCAAGGTCAGGTCATATCCGCCGGACATGAGAAACAGTGAAGTTATCTCTGGGTATTTTTGTAACCGTTTGGCAATTTTATCAAAACCATAACCCCTTTGAGGTAAAACTCGTACTTCAATCAGGGCGGCAACCTTCTCTTCACCCGTTCGAGACCAGTTGATCATTGGTTGATAACCAACAATCACTTTTTCCTTTTCCCATTCACCAATCCGTTTTTTGATGTAGTCAGGCGATAATCCTGTTTGTATGGAAAGCTCCTCAGGTTTTAAGCGACAATCTTGCGCAATGAGTTTCAGTAGTCTGCGATCTTCGTCAGTGAGCATTTTATACCCCTCTTTCTAATATCGATCCAATGGGATAGCCGATGATGGTTTTTGTATCTAAAGTCTCGATGTTCGGCTTTTAGTAGCTCGGTTTTACCAAGTTAGTTTATCATATCACGTTTCAGTGGAATCCTGTAGAGTAGCAATGACTTCGAGTTATAGTGAAGCACTTGTCGAATTAAGGAGTCCCCCTGCCATTAGAATCTTTGCTTGTCGTTCGGTGAGGTCATGTTTAACTAAGACAGGAGTTGGGTCATTATCTATTGTAACAGCAAATGGTTCTGATGATTGAAGAGACTGGTGTAAATCGTTTAGGTGTAGAACCACCCCTGGTTGGAGGCGATTTAGATCCATTTCATCGACGAAGGTCAGTGGTAAAATGCCAAAATTAACCAGGTTAGCACGGTGGATTCGGGCAAAACTTTGAGCCAAGACAACACGCACTCCCAAGTACATAGGAGCCAGTGCAGCATGTTCGCGACTGGAGCCTTGACCATAATTGTGTCCTGCGACAATAACACTTTGCTTGAGGATTTTCGCTTTAGCTGCAAACTGGGGTTCGATTTTGTGGAATGCGAATTCAGAAATAGCTGGAATATTTGAGCGGAGTGGGAGGATTTTTGAGCCAGCGGGCATGATATCATCAGTCGTTATATTGTCCCCAAGCTTTAGAATAACGGGCAAATCAAGTGTATCGTCCAGTCGAGGGGCCAGGGGGAGAGGCTGAATATTTGGACCGCGGCGAACAGGGGTATTCGGATCACCGGGGGGGAGAATCATACTATCATCAATACGAAATCGCTCTGGAAACTCTACAACGGGTGAGATTTCTAAGGTGCGTGGATCGGTCAAGAAGCCTGTCAAAGCACAGGCGGCAGCTACTTCCGGGCTTGCTAAAAAGACAGAAGCATCTTGTGTGCCACTACGACCCATGAAATTTCGGTTAAAGGTTCGAACGGAAACCGCTTTGGAGATGGGGGATTGTCCCATGCCAATGCACGGACCACAAGTTGATTCAAGCAGTCGAGCTCCACTATCGAGGAGATCGGTCAAAGCACCATTACTTGAAAGCATGCTTAAAACCTGCCGTGAGCCGGGGGAAATAACTAAGCTGACGTCTGGATGAACGTGTTTCCCTTTTAGGATTTGACTTACGCGCATTAGATCTTGATAGGATGAGTTCGTACAACTTCCAATGGCGACTTGATGAACAGCGGTAGCTGAGTGTTCGCTAACTGGAACCACATTATCAGGGCTATGCGGTTGGGCGACGAGTGGTACTAGTAAGGAAAGATCGATTTCCAATTCTTCATCATAGCGGGCATCGTCATCGGCAAAGAGAGGAACATAGTCCTCTGCTCTTCCTTGAGCAGTTAGAAATCTAAGCGTTTGTTCGTCACTGGGAAAGATCGAAGTGGATGCCCCTAATTCAGCGCCCATATTGGTAATAGTAGCGCGTTCAGGAACTGTCAGGGTTTTTACACCTGGTCCAGCGTACTCGATGATTTTTCCTACGCCCCCTTTTACGGTAAGGGTACTGAGAACTTCTAAGATGATATCTTTGGCTGAAACCCAATCTGAGAGTTGACCAGTCAGCCAGATCCGCAGTACTTTAGGGCTGGGAAGATAAAAGGCTCCGCCACCCATGGCTACGGCAACATCTAATCCTCCGGCACCAATAGCGAGCATTCCCATACCACCAGCCGTAGTGGTATGACTATCCGAGCCTAGGAGGGTTTTTCCAGGTTTGGCAAAGCGTTCTAGATGAACTTGGTGACAAATTCCGTTTCCTGGCCTGGAAAAATACGCACCAAAGCGCGCAGCGGTACTTTGCAGGAAGGCATGGTCATCTGCATTTTCAAACCCTGTTTGGAGAGTATTATGATCTATATAACTTACCGAGCATTCGGTTTGTACTCTAGAAAGGTTCATGGCTTCGAATTGTAGATAGGCCATAGTTCCTGTAGCATCCTGTGTTAGCGTTTGATCGATGCGAAGCGCGATTTCATTTCCCTTTTCTAAATTACCAGAGACAAGGTGTGATGCGAGTATTTTCTGAGTTAGACTTTGACCCATGCTAATTCCTCCTTTGAAGTTGCTATTAACTTTACCAAAAACAAGAGGGAACATCTAGGGCTTTCCCGAAAGTATACAGAATATCTGATGAAAATCAACCTTCACCCAAAAGGATTGGCTCTTACAACGGCTGTAGAAGATGGATTAGGGGTATGCTATTTGGATGAGCTAATCCAGTTTACGAGAGTCTAGGCTAAATAGACAAGTTTCGATATTATTAGGGTTGGGTTTGTCAGAATTTCAGGTTATAATAGTTAGATAGCCGTTGTTGAGTTTATGGCTGGGAGGAAATATTGATGCCAATGTACGAATTCGGGTGTCCAAACTGTGGGTCTGTGACCACGGAATTGTGTCGAATGGGAGAAGCTGGCGAGCAACTTATGTGTAGCGAATGTGGAAATATGGGGCTTATGAAGCATGTCTCCGGATTTGCAAGTCTTGGAGTTTCCGGGGGGTTGGGGAGCGGACGATGTTCGCAAAGGTGTCATGGAAATTGTGCAGGGTGTCATTGAAAGGGGTACTATCGTTGAACAGGCGACTGAATATTGTCTTAGTTGAGCCGGAGATCCCCCCGAATACGGGAAATGTGGCTCGACTTTGTGCTGCGACCGGAGCTACACTTCATTTGGTTAAACCATTAGGTTTTAGTATTGATGATAAGCAACTAAAACGTGCCGGATTAGACTATTGGCATCTTCTAGATATCGTTATTTATGAAAATTTTGCCGAGTTTGAGGAAAAGAACCCTAAGGGTACTCGTTATTTAGCAACCACAAAAGGTGGACGGGCATATACCGACCTTTCGTATGATGAGGGAGGATACTTGCTCTTTGGGAAAGAAACTAAAGGCTTGAGCCCTGAAATCATTGCTCGTTACCCTGATACAGCTATTCGCTTGCCGATGCGTGTGGATGCCAGGTCCCTGAATTTATCCAATTCTGTCGCGGTTATTGTTTATGAAGTCTTGCGACAATGGGATTTTCCGGATCTGGTCTAGGGGAAAATATAATCAATTTTTATTTGAAAAGGGGAAAAGGAAAAATGGTGCCTACAGGTGTTATGACTATTGAAGATGAGCATCAGGCAAAGGCGGTTGAAGAACAATCATGACATATGGGTTAACCTTTCTTCTAGGCTTAATAATTGCCGTGTTGGCAACTCCCATTACCATGAAACTAGCGAAAAAATGGGGAGCAATCGCTCAGCCGGGCGGACGACATGTCCACAGTCGACCAATTCCCCGTCTCGGTGGATTGGCAATCTATGCTGCATTTTGGATCGCGGCCTTAGTGACTCAGGTTTGGGATAGAACTATTTGGGGTTTGTTTGTTGGAAGCACTATGATTTTAGTGGTGGGTATTTGGGATGATGTCCGTGAAATTCGTCCCTTGTATAAGTTTTATTGGCAAATTGCAGCGGCGGCGGTGCTGCTCGCTTTTGGATTTTCTATGAATAGTATATCGCTACCTTTTATCGAGAAATCAATTAATTTCCAGGACCTTGGACTAAGTGCCATCGGCTTGATTTTAATGCTCTTTTGGGTTGTTGGGCTGGTGAATACTGTTAATGTCTCGGATGGGTTAGATGGTCTTGCTGCTGGAATCTGTTTTATAGTGGCATTGCTTTTATTTTGGTCTGCGGATAGGATTGTTGATCAACCGACGGCCCATTCCGCTGCCTACTTAATGCTTGCATTAGCGGGTGCACTGCTTGGCTTTCTTTTCTTTAATTTCCCACCGGCACGAGTTTTCATGGGGGATTCAGGGAGTATGTTTCTTGGGTATATCATCGGCGGAATTTCTATCATGGGCTTACTCAAAACAGCTACGATCCTAGGATTAGTTTTCCCACTCCTTGTCTTGGGTATGCCGGTCACAGATTTGACGTTTGCCATTATCCGGCGAAAACTACGTGGGCAATCGATTGCGAAGGCAGATCGAGGACATTTGCACCACCGTTTACTGGATGCTGGGTTTACTCAACGTCAGGCTGTCCTCTCAATGTATGGACTCAGTGCTTGTTTCGGTCTGTCTGCGGTGTTAGGAGCCAAGGGACAATGGATTTGGGCATTTGCAGTGCTTTGCGTAGTATTCGCCTTATTGATCACGATTCTTATGCGTCAAGCTGCAAGGCTTGCAGTGTTTAGTCGACGGCACTCCAAGTAAAATTCAATAGGAACACTTCTCTTTTGACCCATGCATATAATGGTGAGAAAGGGGGTATAAGTATGCCATTAAATGTATTTGCCTTTTATAATGGTTTAACAGAACAAACTAAGGGCTATCCTTATCTTAAACGCTATGGAAAGACTATCAACGAATTAGCATTGTTTGAGGTGGCAATTCAGAATGATGGTACGCTTCGCGGTCGTCCAAGTCGGGGACTTATCCATGAAGCCCATGCCATGGGAATCAAAGTCTTCTTGGTGGTCAGTAATCTTACCGCTCAAGGTCAATTTTCGACAGCTTTAATGGGGCGACTGATCCGAGACCAGGAATTTGCCACCCTTGTTTGGCGGAACATAAGAAATATCTTGGTGGATTACCAACTTGATGGGGTCAATCTTGATTTGGAAAAATCACCTTCTGCTGACCGTTCGCTTTATAGCAAACTTATTCAAACGTGGTCAAAGTTGTTTCAAAGAGCTAATTTCTTAGTTTCGGTAGATGTTCCAGCAAAGATTGGAAGTGAGCCGCTGGATCCTTGGAAGGGGGCCTTTGATTATAAGTCGATTGGGCAGTCTGTTGATGAAGTGATTCTCATGACTTACGAAGAACATTGGGGAGGAAGTCCTCCTGGATCGGTCGCTTCCCTCCCCTGGGTTACTAAGGTTTTGAACTATGCCATTGCCAATATTCCCCGCGAAAAAATCTATATGGGCATTCCCCTCTATGGATATGATTGGCCTGAGAGGGGAACTGGAAAAGTGATTGGTTATCAGCGGGCGATTGAGCTCGCGCGACGACAGGGTGCACCCTTACAATGGGATACAATTCAGCATAGTACTTTTTTCCGTTATGAGACAGGGGGAGTCCGACATACAGTCTATTTTGAAGATCCTCGGAGCCTAAGAGAGAAATTAGAGCTTGCTAGGCAAATGGGCATTCGCGGTGTAGCCCTGTGGGAAATGAACCTTAGTTATCCTCGTTTCTGGGAGGTACTTCAAATGTACTTAAAATGACAGAAAGATTAAGTAGGAGGTGCTTAGGATTGCGTATCTACTTCCATGGACATGCCTGCTTTGAAATTGTAGGGGAAGCAGGAAGAATCCTTATTGATCCTTTTTTAACGGGTAACCCGAACACAACCGCTAAACCGGAAGACTTTGATCAACTTGATGCTATATTAGTTACGCATGGACATAAAGACCATATAGGGGATGCGATTGAGCTATCTAAGCAGACTGGAGCCCCGATTATTGCAGTGTTTGAGTTAGCAGCTTATTGCCAGAGCCATGGAGCTAGGACGCATGCTATGCATATTGGAGGAAAACATCTGTTTTCGTTTGGGTGGGTTAAGTTAACCCAAGCCTTACATGGCTCTGGTATTGAGAGCCCAGATGGAAAGACGATGACCTATGGTGGACCACCCTGTGGATTTTTGCTTCAGATTGAAGGGAAATGGCTATATCACGCGGGAGATACTGGATTATTCGGGGATATGGAACTGATTGGTCGCCGTTATCCGATCGAAGTTGCTATGCTTCCGATCGGGGATAATTTTGTGATGGGTGTAGAAGAAGCAGTTCATGCTTCGCAATTATTACGTCCGAAAGTGGTTATTCCTATGCATTATAATACGTTCCCAGCCATTGCCCAAGATGTAGGAGAGTTTTTGCATCTCCTTCAACGCAGGGTTCCCGAAAGCCAGGGAAAGGCGCTTAGATCGGGAGAGACCTTTGAAATTTAAAAACAAATTATTATTAACCATCCCGCTTGAATTCAAGCGGGATATTTTTATGCAGAAATGGTCAAACTTAAGATTGAGGAGATTATTTTAATTTAGGAGATGACTTTGATGACCAGAAAATTGTGCTCGCTTCGTTGTCTTTATGGAATTGATGGACGCTGCCGTTTGGAACACCTTATTGGAGAACGTGGTCCAAATTGTCCACATTATGAGGAAGATTTCAATATCATGAGTAGAGGGAGAATCTAACGTGAAACAACATATTAAACCAAGAGTGAAGCGAATAGATCCATTAGAACCGTTGAAAATGGAGATCGCCGCTGAATTAGGTTTGCTTGAACAAATTCACACCAGTGGTTGGCATTCTTTGAGCGCTAAGGAGGCAGGACGAATCGGAGGTTTAATGACTCAGAGACGGCGAAAAGAAGTCTAAAAGCTAACAGTTTAGGACATAAGATAGTTGAATAATGAATGTTGTGATATAATTATAGTCTGATAGTATTAAGTAGGGAGAGTTATTTAAGTTGACAAAGCATCAACAAATTTTAACCTTTATCGAAGATCTGGCAATTGGCAGTAAAGTCTCTGTTCGTTTTATTGCTAAAGAATTAGATGTCAGTGAAGGAACAGCTTACCGGGCTATTAAAGAGGCTGAGGCCAAAGGATTTGTCCGTTCGATCCCAAAGGTGGGGACGATACGAATTGAAGGGGTCAAAGAGCGACTAATTGAAGATCTGACCTTGCGTGAAGTTTCACAGATAGCCGAAGGGGTTGTTATCTGCGGCTTTGAACATCTCGATCGTTCTCCAAACAAGTTTCTGATTGCAGCGATGGAACTAGATTCTATGGAACGCTACCTTGAAGAAGGAGCGTTATGCATTGTTGGAAACCGTCACGACGTTCAGATTTTAGTTTTGAACCATAATGCGTCACTGTTAATCACTGGGGGACTAGAACCAGACGAAGACGTCGTTGCCTTAGCGCGACAAAAAGATTTAGTCTTAATTCAATCCCCCTACGATACTTTTGCAGTCACGACGATGATTAATCGGGCTCTTTATGACCGATTAATCCAAAAAGAACTAATATTAGTTGAAGATATCATGGTTAAAGATGTCAGATATTTGACGGCCAATGCAACAGTTGATGATTGGCGAAAACTGTCACAAAACACGGATCACAGCCGTTTTCCAGTCGTTGATGATGACATGACGTTGATGGGTATTGTATCAGCTTTAGATGTAGCAGGTGCAGATGTTAAAACAAAAATTATTGACGTTATGAATCCAAATCCTTTTCTGATAGGAAGAGATGATCCTGTCACCCATATTTCTCGGATCATGGTTTGGGAAGGCTGGGAAATTGCAATTGTTGCAGAACAAGGTAAACTTATTGGGATTGTAAGCTTGCAAGACGTGATAGAGGCTTACCAACAAGTTCAGAAGCAACCTCAGTTTGGGGAAACAGTCGATAACTTAGTATTAAGTGGGTTCCGGTACGTCGACGATGCAGAGCATCTCACGATCGAAGGGGAAATTACGAATGCGATGGTCAATGACTATGGCTCGGCAAGTTGCGGAGTAATTGTCACGGTGATGAATATGGCTGGCTATATTGGGTTGCGTAAGAAGTATCGACTCGATGCAATCACAGAAAACTTCACACTCTATCAATTTCAGCCGATTGCAGTGGGGACAGAAATAAAAGTTACAGCTAAGCTATTATTAGTAGCCAAAAAACATTGCAATATCGAGGTGGAAGTCACCGTTAAAAATGCGGTAGTGGCTAAAGGTCTAATGACAGCTAGAATCGGAGACAAGAAGTTAGTCAACTAAACTGAGCTAATTACTTAAATGCAAAGGGGTTGTAACATAACTCGTTTACCAGTTTGTTACAACCTTGTTTTATACTAGAGTAACAATATTACAGGGATGTGAAGTGGATGGAAGATGGAGAAAACTTAAGTACAGAAGTCGGATTTGTTCACCTTCATAATCATACTGAATTTAGTTTACTCGACGGGGCAGCTCGAATTAAAAATTTAGTCAAGCGGGCGGTCGAGTTAAAGATGTCGGCTTTGGCTATTACGGATCACGGGGTCATGTATGGGGTTATTGACTTTTACAAGGCATGCCATCAAGCGGGGATCAAACCAATTATTGGCTGCGAAGTTTATGTCGCTCCGAATAAACGATCGGATCGAATGCCTGGAAAAGACGATATTAATTATCATTTAGTCTTACTTGCCGAGAATGAGGAAGGGTATCGTAACCTGATTCGACTAGTTTCCATGGCTCATACAGAAGGATTTTACTATAAACCGCGCGTGGATAAAGAAATTCTTCGCGAGTATGCTAAGGGAATCATTGCTCTGAGTGCTTGTTTGGCTGGGGAAGTAGCAGATTACTTAGTGCATGACCAATTGGAGATGGCTGTTCAAAGTGCTCGTGACTATGAAGGGATTTTTGGCAAGGGAAATTTCTTTCTTGAAATTCAGGATCATGGTTTAGAGGACCAGCGTAAGGTTATCACCGGCATGTGGAAGGTTCATGAACTCACGGGAATTCCAATGATAGCTACAAATGATGTGCATTATGTACAGCGCGAAGATGCGTTCGTTCAAGATGCATTACTCTGCATCCAAACAGGGAAAACATTAGCAGATACAGCCCGGATGCGTTTTTCCAGTCAGGAATTCTTTCTAAAGTCGGAACGGGAAATGGCCTTGTTATTTGGTGAACACCCAGAATTATTGACAAATACTTCGGAAATCGCCAAACGATGTCAGGTGGATTTTCAGTTTGGGGAAAACCATTTACCAGTCTTTGAGGTTCCAGAAGGATATACTCTGGATGGTTTTTTAGAAGCAGAATGCCGCAAAGCTTTTCCTCGTTTTTATCCCCAAATGACTGAACGAGAACGTGAACGTTTAGACTATGAACTACAAGTCATTTTTCAAACCGGTTTCTCGGGATATTTCTTGATTGTGGCAGATTTTTGCCGTTTTGCAAAAGAGAATGGTGTGGCTGTTGGGCCGGGGAGAGGGTCCGCGGCCGCGAGTATGGTTGCTTATTTACTAGGGATTACGTCGGTTGAGCCACTCCGTCATGATCTTCTTTTTGAACGGTTTTTAAATCCGGATCGCATCTCGATGCCAGATATTGACATAGATTTTGACCCTGAAGGTCGTGAACGAGTGATCCGTTATGTTACGGAAAAATACGGGGTAGATAAGGTATGCCAAATTATTACGTTTGGAACGATGGGGGCTAAAGCGGCAATCCGTGACGGGGGGAGGGTCTTGGGGATTCCCCTATTTCGGGTTGATAAAGTGGCCAAAGCAATTCCTTCGGATTTAGGGATGACGTTAGAGAAGGCCTTAACGGTAGCTCCTGATTTGGCCAGGATGGTCGAAGAGGATGAAGAGATTAAACGACTTTATACGTTAGCAAAATCTCTCGAAGGGATGACCCGACACGCTTCCACGCATGCCGCAGGGATCGTCATTGCTAAGGAACCGCTCATGAATTATCTTCCGTTGCAGAGAACTTCAGAGGACTTTGTCATGACTCAATTCCCCATGAAAGCTGTGGAGGAGATTGGGCTTCTAAAAATGGATTTTCTGGGTTTGCGAAACTTAACGATTTTACAAGAAGCTGTGCGACGAATCGAGGAAACTAAGGGAATCAAGCTTGATCTGGAAACCTTGCCCTTGGAGGACCCCCTGACTTATACGCTCTTAGCTTCGGGTAATAGTACGGGGATCTTTCAGCTGGAAAGCGGGGGTATGCGGGCCATCCTTAAAGACCTTAAGCCATCCTGTTTTGAGGATATTATCGCGGTCGTAGCTTTATATCGGCCCGGTCCAATGGAACAGATTCCAGAATTTATCCGCCGCAAACAAGGTGGGAACATTACTTATCTCCATCCTAAGTTAGAACCTATCCTTAAATCCACCTACGGGGTTATTGTTTATCAGGAACAAGTCATGCAAATTGCCCGTGATCTGGGCGGCTACTCACTTGGACGAGCAGATCTTCTCCGTCGGGCGATGGGGAAAAAGAAAAAAGAAATCATGGCAGAGGAACGTCAAAACTTTATTCATGGCTTGCAAGCTGAAGATGGACGTTGGATTATCCCCGGCGCACTGCGAATCGGTTTGACGCTCAAAGATGCGGAAGAAATCTTCGATCTGATGGCCAAGTTTGCTGAATACGGCTTTAATAAAGGACATGCTACTGCTTATGCTGTGATTTCGTATCATACGGCCTATCTAAAAGCAAACTATCCCTTGGAGTTCATGGCAGCGCTTATAAGCACGGTCATGGGTTCGTCGGATAAGGTATCGTACTATATTCAGGATGCTCGTTTGAGTGGGATCCAAGTGCTCCCTCCAGATGTTCAGTATAGCCAAGTTGGGTTTTCCATAGAAGAACAAGCGATTCGTTTTGGGTTGGGTGCTATTCGCAATGTGGGAGTCAATGTCGTGGAGAAGATTTTAGAAGCACGAAAAGAAGGGCTTTTTAAATCTCTGGATGATTTCTGTATGCGCGTCGACCATAAGGTTTTAAATCGACGGGTTCTGGAAAGTTTAGTCCGTTCTGGATCGTTTAGTTCATTCTGTTCACGGGCCCAGGCAATGGCGGTGTTGGACCAGGTTCTAGACACCGCTACGCGTCGACAAAAAGATCGTCTTTCTGGACAGTTCTCATTATTCGATTTAGATGAAGATATGAATGAAGGGGTTAGCCTCCCTCAAGTTCCAGATTTCTTAGATCGTGAGATCCTAGATATGGAGAAGGAATACTTAGGCCTCTATTTAAGTGGGCATCCGCTTTCCTCGGTTTTGCCACAGATCCAGTCCTATATTTCTTCGGATATTCTCACTTGCCTAGAAGGTGAGGAGGAGAAGAAAGTAGCTCTCGGAGGTTTAGTATCAGGGTTTCGTCAAAATGTGACTAAAAAGGGCGAAATGATGGCAAGTTTTGTGTTAGAAGACTTAACGGGAGGCATCGAGGTTTTAGTTTTTCCACGAGTTTATGCTCAAACTGGCTTATTCCAGAATGATCAAGTGGTGGTCGTAGTCGGCAGATTTAATATCCGAGATGATGAGAAAAAACTCTTTGCCGAAAAAATTACCAAGCTTGAGGAATTGGTACACTCCGAACCCACTGGATCCCCAACCAGAAACAAACCTAACAACAATAACAACAATAACAACAACAACAAAACTATGGTGGAGCCTCAATTACAAGGTAATGGGAAGATGTTTGAAACGGTAGGAAAACGCCTTTTCTTAAGATTCAACAACGAGCAAAGTGAGTTAATGCCAATCGTGTTGAAATTATTAAAGCGTTTTCCAGGGGGTCAACCGGTGTATTTTTACTTTGTGGATAATCAAAAAGTCCTTGAAGTAAAACGAGAGTTCTGGGTTAATGATGGAGATGAGCTGAAGAGCGCACTTCAAGAAGTGATGGATTCACAGAATGTGGTTTGGAAGCTCGCCAAAAATTTTGCCTAAAAAGGTTTATTAACTTGCAGGATTCTTGCCTTTTAAGGCGAAACCCATGACAACATCCTTAAATGAATAGGAGAAATAATGTGCGTATTGCGATTTATCCGGGAACATTCGACCCGGTAACCAATGGTCATCTTGATATATTAGTTCGGGCCAAAGAGCTATTTGATGAGGTTTTTATAGCTGTTGCCGCTGATAGTAAAAAGACTCCCTTATTTACGCTAGGAGAAAGAATGGAACTTCTCTTGGAATCCACGAAAGACATGCCAAATGTTAGTGTCCGCGTTTTTGAGGGTCTAACAGTCGAATTTGCCCGGCAATGTGGCGCAATAGCTATTCTTCGAGGACTCCGTGCCTTATCTGATTTCGAATATGAATTCCAACTTGCGCTCATGAACAAAAAGATCGCCCCAGATATTGAAACAATTTTTTTGATGACTCAGAGCGAATTCTCCTTTATAAGTTCAAGTGCGATCAAGTGGGCCTCTAGTTTGCATGCTGGAGTCTCGGATTTTGTACCTGTGCATGTAGAAAAGGCTTTAATAGCCAAAAATTCTAGACTACGGACTGACTTGCACGATGAGGATTAAGTGGGTTTGTTGCACAATTAATGGGGCTATGGTATCATAAATCGATTTAATAAGGGGGATTTTCAAATGTGGACCGTGATTTATATTGCTCCCAATAAGTTAATAGCAGAAAAGTATAAAAAAATCCTCACGGATGAAGGGATGCTTGTTCAGCTTCGCCCAATTGGTTCTGCACATCTCGGCGAACATGCTTCAGTTGAAATTCTGGTTCCAGAATCGGAAGCTGAAGAGGCGCATGAAATAATAACTAGCGCTATGGGGAGCTAGTTATGTTTAAGGATATTTTCAGAAAAACAAAGTATGTTACTATAAGATCGACTCCCTTGGAGCAACGAAAATCTCCTGACCTTTCGCCACCCGAAGAACCCATACAAGTGAGTAAGAAAGAAGTACCCGATGGTCTTTGGGTTAAATGTCCGGGGTGTGGGGAAGTTCTTTTTAATAAAAATCTTGATGAAAATGCGAGGGTGTGTACTTCGTGTGAACATCATTTTCGAATTTCCGGTAGAGATCGTCTAAAGTTACTAGTAGATGAGAACAGTTTCGAAGAATGGGATGCCGGAATGCTCACCCAAGATTGTTTAGAGTTTCCCGGCTATCCAGATAAGCTCATTGAGGCTCAAGAAAAATCCGGTATAACAGAAGGGGTCCTTACGGGTCGTGCCAAGATCGAAGGAGTTCCGTTTGTGATTGCCATAAATGAGGCAAGTTTTATGATGGGCAGTATGGGCTCGGTCGTAGGGGAAAAGATTACCCGTGCCATCGAACACGCGATCGAATTACGCTTGCCGGTCGTTATAGTTTCCACGTCAGGTGGTGCTCGGATGCAAGAGGGAATTCTTTCGCTGTATCAGATGGCTAAGACGAGCGCTGCTTTGGGGAAACTGTCCGAAAACCACTTGCTGTATATCTCTGTGCTCACGGATCCTACCTTTGGTGGGGTAACAGCCAGCTATGCTTCGCTGGGGGATATTTTAATTGCCGAACCTAAGGCTTTGATTGGATTTACCGGACCTCGTGTCATAAAACAGACAATGAGGCAGGAACTTCCGGCAGGAGCACAAACTGCTGAGTTCAATCAAGAGCATGGTTTAATTGATCTGATTGTGGGCCGTAATCAAATGCGGTCCGTTCTAGCACGTTTACTGCGGTACCATCAGGAAGGGGCTCAGTATGGCGCAACTATTTGAATTCGAAAAACCGATCGCAGAACTAGAACAGAAGATTTCGGAACTTCAGAAGTTTTCCGCTGAAAAGGGAATTGATCTTTCTCAAGAAGTGGCTACCCTTGAAAAAAAAGCAGCGTTTCTGAAAAAAGAAATTTACGGAAACTTGGAACCTTGGCAAAAGGTGCAAATCGCCAGACATCCGGAGCGTCCGAATTTCTATGATTATGCGCCCTTGTTGTTTGAGGATTTCATAGAACTTAAAGGAGATCGACTTTTTGCCGATGATCGCTCGATAGCTGGCGGAATCGCTCTTTTCCACGGAATTGCCGTAACTGTCATCGCACAGGTTAAGGGTAAAGATACTAAGGAGAATATTAAACGCAATTTCGGTATGCCACATCCGGAAGGATATCATAAAGCGGTGCGTTTAATGGATCAGGCTGAAAAATTTGGCCGTCCAATTTTGACGTTTATTGACACACCTGGAGCAGCCTGTGACTTAGGAGCTGAGGAAAGAGGGCAGGGTGAGGCCATTGCCCGATGTCTGCTCGTCATGTCCGGTTATCACGTCCCAGTGATCAGTACCGTCATCGGGGAAGGTGGAAGTGGTGGGGCTCTTGCTCTCGGGGTTGGAAACGTCGTCTTGATGCTTGAGAATTCCTTCTACTCCGTGATTGCTCCGGAAAGCTGCGCCTCGATTCTCTGGAAGGACACAGCGAAGGCCAAAGAAGCTGCTGCAGCCTTGAAGTTTACTGCCCAAGATTTGTTGAGGCTTGGGGTAGCGGATGAATTGGTACGCGAGCCTCAAGGAGGGGCGCATAATAATCTCAATCAAACTGCCGAAGAATTATCCCAGGTCATTTCTAAGTATCTCGTTCGTCTGCGCTTGGAAAGTCCTGAAGTACTGCGTGAAAAGCGCTATCAGAAGTTGCGCGCCATTGGAGTTTTCCAAGAAACAGCAGAGATTAATTTGGCTAAAAAGCTTGACTAAGGCTTTAGAAAAATGTTATTATAACTAGGCCGTCATGATTCATCTGACGGAGTTAAATATGGGCGAGTGGCGGAATGGCAGACGCGTCGGTCTCAAAATCCGATATATGTGAGTATGTGGGGGTTCAAGTCCCCCCTCGCCCACCACAGTAAAATCAAGGCCTTCGGGCCTTTTTATTTTTGCCTAAAATATAATGTTAATTTAGAAAAAGCCATAAACTTAAAATCAAATATACAAAAAAGCGTGATTTATTTCACGCTTTTTACGTTTTCATACTACGTGATTCTAGTAACATAAGACCCGTCTATAGTTAAGATCTGATGAAAGTGTGGATCCCACAGCGACGATACAGAATCAGCAGTTTGTAACCTAAGCCAACGATTGACCAAGTTCCAACAATCTGAATAATAAAGATAGAACACGCACCAAAACTGAAAGGTAGTTTATTGTTTCCTAGACAGGTTTCCCCATATTTCGCGAGAGAGTTATGAGATGATTAGGCATCTTGTAATTTCGTTTAAATGATAAGATGCTGTTTCCAATGGCTTCGTAGATAACCTTACTGGATAATGTTTTGAACGAGATTTACAGATAGGGAGTATTACCGACTTGAGCCGTATGTTTTGAGAGGAACAAGTACGGTTCTTAGGGGAGAAGGGAGCCGAGAGGCTCCTGACTTACTCGACTAATAAATATTATTTATGAACAGTTAAGTTAGAAAATTATATACTGTTCACAGTATGGAGAAATGATATGAAACAAAGAATACATATTTTAGGAGCTTCTGGGTCAGGAACAACATCAATTGCTAAGAATGTTTGTAGTAAGCTTGATTATGCACATTTTGATTCTGACAATTACTTTTGGGAAAATACAAAAGAACCTTTTACAGTAGAAAGAAATAGAAACGAGTGTTTGCAACTAATGCAAACCGATTTAACGAATTGTGACAAATGGGTTCTTAGTGGTTCGCTTTCTGGATGGGGTGACATCTTAATTCCCAAATTTGATTTAGTTGTTTTCGTGTATGTGCCACAAGAGATTAGAATTGAACGCCTGAAACTGCGAGAACACGAAAGATATAGTGATAGAATTCTGTTAGGTGGTGGAGATAAATATGAGGATAGTAAAAGTTTTATAGAATGGGCAGAAGCCTATGATAGCGGGACGAGAAATGGACGGAGTTTATCAAAGCACAAGGCATGGTTAACAACGGTAAAATGCCCTGTAATTGAAGTTATCAATTATGATTTAGACAATAGTGTTGAACAGGTAATGCTTGCTATTGAAAAATAAATATCAACACCTCAGTTAAGCATAATATGAAGTTAAGATAGTACGCATTCTTCATAGCAAATTATCCGAAGTTAGGCGCAAAAAAGCTCAAGCCCGAATCAAAGCTTGAGTAACTTACAACAGATATCTTGAGGATTAAACTTACCTAACTTTGGATAATTACAATAGCACGAAACCGCGACGGGTTATGCTCGATTATGGGGATTGAATATTTCATCTCCCTTCTAATTTATATTGATTTTGAGAAAAACACAGTAGCAAGTGTATCGGAACAGCTCCAATCATACTGAAACAGACATAACTTCCCCCTCCCCATTACAGGGCACTTCTTAAATACATGCAAATTTAGTATTAGCAGGGGGAGATTTCCCCAAGCTCATAAACCGTTTGGATTTTTCCGATCCGCAGTTAGGACATTTAGATAAGTCTATTCCTGTGATCTTCTGGATGAGTTGAAGCGTAGAGGCTTTTTCTTTGGTTACTAGAGGCGTATGGGTAAGCTGTTGCAAATCTTCAGTTTGGTGGTTTTGTTACGATTACCAAGCAAGCCGTAGTGTCTAATTTTCATAAATCCACTCGGCAGGATATGAATAAGAAATCCGCAACACAGAATTTGCGCCACTTAGCCAATATGAAAGAGGTATGGCGCGGCGCAAATTCTTAAACGTTATCTGAAAGATGCCGAGGGGGCGCGCCGTCCATGGCGCGGCGCGAAATGCGTGTGGAGTTTTGAAGGAGTTAACGAATGAGCAGAAGACTTATAAACGGGATAAGCATGATTACTCTCATCAGCTTTCTTATCTTAGGAGGTTGTTCCCAGCTTACAAATAAATCAATTAGCGAGAGGGTTGACCTATATTATAAGAAGTTTGAACCCTCAAACAAAGGGAAATTACAGATTCTGGCCCAAAAACCAGTGGATGATAAGATGTTGGTTTTAGCCAAGAAATACTCTGGCGATGGACATTCCTATACAGAATTATTTCTTATCAACAAGGACAACGTTCTAGAGAAAAGGGCACAGGGACTAACACCAATTAGTATGTGTTTTAGTGCAAATAAGGTGGATACCCAAAATAGGACAATTGTATATGGAAATTTTAACAATTCGAAATGGGACATGAAATCGGATACCAAGAAACCTGTGGATATTCAATACATAATAGTCAAGTTCGAAAATGGAGAAACCATAAAAGAGAACGTGGATAAGGGATATATCGTTTATTCATCGACTCAATCTGAATTGAAGTCCATTGAACTCTATGATGCCAGTGGGCAACTACAAAGTGATCTTAATGAAATCGGAAACTCTGAAAATATGGAATTCGTGGATGTTAGCTTACAGATTTAATATTCAAGGGGATGCCGTCCATGGCAACCTCTGAGTCTGGGGTCGGCATCCTTCAGATAACAGCGAATTACCGACATTCCCTTTGCCACGGCATTTGCAGGATGGGGAAGAATTCAGAGGCAAATGCCGCGCCAATCCCTATGGGCCGGCAACGTCGGTAATTCGCGGGACGTTATGTGTAATGTCCGTTCTGGGTTAGTTTTATGGGTCCCTAACGGTTACATAAAAAAGGACCTCTTCCAAAAGTGGAGAGATCCTTCCAGTTACCCGTTTTCACTAATAAATTGAATAAAGGCTTCTTCGATATTGGCGAAGTCACTTGGATGAAGTGATCCTATCTTGAATTCAAGTTGGGAAGAGCTCAATAATATAGCTTTTGCAACTCTGGCCGTGGACTTGAATCTGAGATTATCATATTGCCAGTATATAATCGGAATATCATATTTATCATTAGTTCGAGGTGCTGTTTTTGTGACCTTAATTACTAGAACTTCTAGACGATCTGAATTAAGGATTATTACGGGTCGGGAAATATATTGGGAATTATCTTCTTCAAGAGGGAATTTAGCAAACCATACGTCACTGTCAACAATGATCATTTTTCTTTTAATTCCTTATACATTTCATCCCACTCGTGTTCTTCACGCCAAGGATCATCTTTTGGAATAACTGTAACGCCAGCGTCATTTTGAGTAGTATTAGATTTGGCGATTCTGTTTATTAAATCTTTGTTTTTATTTACGAACTCTGCAAAGTCTTTTTCCGCGCTCTTTTGAGGTAATGGCATATTATCCTTCTCCTCGTGATCACATTTCTTATCCATATCATACCATCCTTTATATGCTTGTATCAATAAGTATTATGCCCATTTAAAGGAAACTAGAAGGTTTAGGTAGAATTCGTTTAATTGATGCTTGCAAGACGGACACTACACATAACAGAGGGTTTGCGACATCGGAGAAAACATTTTGGGTAGTAACCCGACGTCGCAAACCCCCTGGACGTTATATGACATGTCCGGAAAAGAGAGGGAGAAAGCCATGAAAGTAGTTGAACTTAAGAATGGAGAAATGGTTTCAATAAGGGAGACAGTCAAAGAGGATGCCAGCAGAATTATCGATTACTTATGCATGGTAGCGGGAGAAACGGATTTCCTTACTTTCGGACCTGGCGAGTTTCTTCCTACATTGGATCAGGAGGTTGTAGCTATCGAGGAAATGCTAGGCGCCTCAAAAAAAACTATGACAGTTGCGGTAGTTAACAATAAGATCATAGGTTGCATGAGTTTCTCAGGTGGAACTCGACCTAGGGTACAGCACACCGGAGAACTCGGTATATCTATTCTTAGAGATTACTGGGGACTCGGTGTCGGTACTGCAATGATGGAGTATTTGATTGACTGGGGCAAAGATTCAAAGGTTATACGGAAATTTAACCTACGAGTTAGAGATGATAACACCCGAGCAATTACTCTTTACAAAAAGTTAGGATTTATTGAAGAAGGAATAACTACTAGGGAGTTTTATATAAACGGAAAGTTTTTCGACTTTGTTCGGATGGGACTGTGTATCGACTAATTAATACTGGCTAAAAAAGTTGGGGTATTCGTTTGTGGCGGACACGTCATATAACAGAGGGTTTGCAACATCAGAGCTGGACATTTTGGGTAGTAACCCGACGTCGAAAACCCTCGGGACGTTATATGAAACATGGCCTGGTGAATGTAAAGGCCAATATGAATGTAGTATGGCGCTACGGGAACACACAGAACATTATGTGAAACTCCCGGATACTGGGAGGATTACCGGTCATTTCGAGAAAATAGTAAGACAATTGAATGTGGGAGGGAATGGCATGTTTGACAGAAATAAAACAGTTAAACTCATTTTTGATGTATTACAAGTCGTGGTTTTTTCCTTTGTATTTTATTGGGGACTACGAGCGACAGTGGCCGACGCTCGAGTTGTACCAACACCCTCGATGCTTCCCACAATCCAACTACAGGATAGATTGATCGTTGACAAAATATCATACGAGTTTTCAGAGGTTAAGAGAGGGGACGTTGTTGTATTTCGCCCCCCATCAAACGTAGACCAGAGTGGAAGGGATTGGGTTAAGCGTATTATCGGACTTCCCGGTGAAAAAGTTGAGATTAGGGACGGTAAAGTCTTTATCAATGAAAAAGAACTCACTGAACCATATGAACTGGAGAAGCCTGACTATACATACGGCCCTATTGTGGTTCCGGAAGGGTCGTATTTTGTCTTGGGAGATAACCGAAACAACAGTAAGGACAGTCACTACTGGGGTGAATTATCCAATCAAAACATCGTTGGCAAGGTATTCATTCGATATTGGCCACTTGATCGTTTTGGATCTTTAGCAAAATAACAAAATGTAAGTTACTAAAACTTAGCCATGAATACGTTAAATGAACTTTAGCGTTCGCCCAAGATAAGATTACTTGAGTACGCATTTGGGGCCCGGGTGCATCACATAACAGAGGGTTCGCGACATCGGAGAGAATATGAATGTAATAACCCGACGTCGCAAGCCCTCGGAACGTTATGTGAAATCTGGCTATCGGGGTAATTTTTTGTGATGGGGACGGCCCATTTAACACACATTTAAAACAACATAGTATTGCTCAAAATGACTACTCTTAAGCGAAGAATAGTCATTTTTAACTTAGATACCCTGATTGAAATATGGAAATATGGAAAAGGTCATAGATTTTTCTTTGGTTAAGTGATAAACAATAAAATAATATTGATAAACAATAAAAATATATTGATTATAAGAAACTTGTTGTATATAATCATATTGGAAATACAGTTATAGGAGGATTTGCAAGCATGGTAATTTTAGATCAAAAAGGTTTTTCGGGCATAGTTAAGCATATATTGGACCTTATCTTTTTAGGTGGGATTGGTATTTTCTTGAGCTTGCCATTTGCTTTGAAATGGTATTTAGGACTTATGTATACGCGAACCAGTGAAAACTACTCTTTCTTATTAGGATTTCTATTCGTAACTGGAATATTTGCTTTAACTGTGGTTAATGAAATAAGGAAATTATTAAAGAACTTAAATAAGAAAAATCCCTTTATTATGGATAACGTAAGAAGTCTGAACCGAATCGCTATTTCTTGTCTGCTAATTGCAGTATGTTATGTTTTTAAAATAATTTTCTATAATTCTTTTTTGACCATCATTGTAACCATGGTCTTCATCATCACTGGATTCTTCTCGATTATCCTAGCAGAAGTTTTTCGACAAGCTGTGGCTGTAAAAGAAGAAAATGATTTAACAATATAATGGAGGCGCACTATGTCAATTATTGTAAACCTTGATGTGATGATGGCAAAACGAAAAATTAGCTCATCAGAACTTGCTTTGAAAATAGATCTTACTCAGGCAAATTTATCAATTTTAAAGAACAATAAAGCAAAGGCCATACGCTTTTCGACCTTAGAGGCAATCTGTAAAGCATTAAGTTGCCAGCCGGGAGATATTTTAGCTTACGAAGAGGATGATATCTAATCTTGAAATGATTATCTTGAAAAGGGGCAATCATCATGGAGGATTTAGTAATAGTTCAAGAGGAAAAGGCTGATATAACTGTCGTTAAAAAGGAAGAAATATACATCCTTATTTGTTCAGTCTTGTTAGGGGTACTCTTTGACATTTTATTTTATAAAAAACCACTAGGGATTTCATACCCGCTTTTTGTAATCGCCTTTTATATGGTTTTTTTAGGGAATCTGCGCCACAAGATTGCGTTCAAATTTGGTTTCGGATGGCTCTTGAGCGTTCCTATAATCGCATTGTCATCAACATATTTTCTCTTCTCAAATCAAATTTTTGCTATGTTTAACTTTTTGATAATACCTTTTTTGATTGTCGCTCAAACTATACTCATCAATGAGGATAATAATTACAAATGGTTTGATACTCGATTTATTAAGGATATAGTTTATGGGATTTTTAGGCGTGCATTTGGCGATACCGTTAAACCCTTGGTCGTAGGATTAAGCTCGATGCGTATTAGAAAGAATGCCGAAAAACATGTGGTTATCCGGAAAGTTTTGATCGGATTGACAATTTGTATTCCTCTCTTAATGATTATCATTTCTCTGCTGACGTCTGCGGACAGGGTCTTCAAGCATTTCATCGATGAAATATTAAGTTCGTTTGTAAGAATTGACTTAAGTGATTTTCCGTTACAGGGATTGCTTGTTTTACTCATCAGTATGATTATATTTAGCTATACGTGGAGTTTTTTAAAACCCAAGGATAGCATGCCAAATCAGATGCAGCCAGGAGACACGGAATCGATTAAAAGTAATTGGGATTCAATCATCTCCATAACGATCTTGAGTGTGATTAATTGTGTTTACTTAGTATTTTTATTGATTCAATTTGCCTATATGTTTGGCTCCCTCAATAATGCTTTACCGCCAGATTTTACTTATGCAGACTATGCGCGAAGAGGTTTTTTTGAGTTATTAATGGTTACCTTAATCAATTTTAGTCTTTTGATGAGCAGCATTAGATTCACCCGAAAAGACGGGAAGTTAGT